>CAMNRN010000006.1 GCA_946553095.1 uncultured Mycoplasmatota bacterium | reverse complement strand
TGCAGATGATTATGTTGAGAGAATAAAGAGATTAGTTCGCTAAATTACAATTTTTCGAACAGATTAATTTATAAAAATTAGTCTGTTTTTGTTCCTAAAATTATAAAATTATGCTATATTTATATTAGTTAGTAATTTTTACTACCTACTATTGCTTTTGAGAAAAGTTATTCGACTTCTTCTCCACAGGCACCATTGAGCAATCTATTCTAACCTTTGTTAGATTAAACATATAGTATCAACTTCAAAAGAAGTTGATTTTTTGCATTTAAGAAAAGAAAGGAATAGATTTAGATGATTAAATTAAAAACAAAAGAATTACATTTTGATGAGGAATTAAAAAAGAAGATAGAGTTTATTTGTGATTTTTGTAATACAAAACCTACAATCATAAATGGTAGTATTAAAAACATAGAACACACAAATTTGAACTATATAGAACCTCATAGAGTTATTATTAAAGGTATTACTTTTCTAGTTTTTAATTATTCTAAAACTATATATGTTGGAAGTCTAGCAAATTCCCTAGAAATAAAAGATTTAGAAAGTTTTATTAAATCATTAGATTAAATGTATTAAAACTTAATCAACTTCTCTTAAAATGGCTTTAAATAGGCAAAAAATGGTAATTATGTCTTGACTTTAAAGTTTAAATATCTATAATAAGTAACCAAGAAACAAGTTTTATGTTTTTGGGGGTTAATATGAAACGAAGTTTAAATGATATTAATACAACTTATTTAGATTTTAAGAGGTGTCAAAGACATAAAAAAATTTAATGTGTCTTTGTCGCCTCTTTTTTGGTGATAAAGAATAAAGGAGGATTAAAAATATGAGTGATGAAAAGAAAATAGCAGGTTTGTATATTCGTGTAAGTACTGAAGATCAAGCCAGAGATGGTTTTGGTTTACCAAACAAGAGAAAAGATTAAGGGCAATGTGTGAGTACAAAGGTTATGAAATTTATAAGATTTATAAAGATGCTGGAATAAGTGCGAAAACTGGAAATCATAGACCAGCATTTGAAGAATTATTACAAGATATAAGAGATAAGAAATGCAATACTATTGTAGTTTTAAAACTAGATAGATTAACTCGTTCAGTTTATGATATGGAACACATTATGAAATTTTTAGATAAAAATGATGCTTACCTAGATTGTGCTAACGATGATATAAATACAACTAATGCTAATGGCAAAATGGTTGCAAGACTTCTAACAACTGTTTCACAAAATGAAATAGAAAGAACAAGTGAAAGAACTAAAATAGGTTTAGCTGGCGCAATAAAAGTTGGACACATTCCACACAAGAGTCCCTTTGGATATAAAAGAGAGGGAAAAATATTAGTACCAGATTTAGCAACGAAGGATATTATTATTAGAGTATTTAATTTATATTATGAGGGTAATTCTTATCAAACTATTGCCAATCTATTTAATAAAGAAGAAGTATTAGGTAAAACAAATTGGTATGATTCAATGATTATGAGAATACTTGAAAATGAAATCTATAAAGGCGATTTTGTTCATGGTAAAAGAACAAAAAATCCAGTTTATTATAGTGATGTAGTTGAACCTATTGTATCAAAAGAATTATGGGAGTCATGCCAAGTACAACAAAAGAAAAATTCAAGAAGTTATAAAAGAACTTTAACATATATCTTCTTACAAAAACTATGTTGTCCAAAATGTGGAAGAATTCTAGGTGGTAAAGCAACAACTAAAAAGAATGGAAACTCTTACTATTACTACTATTGTAATGATTGTAAATTAACAATCAAAGAAACTGAAATTGAAAAAGAGATTGAGCATTTTATAGATGATATTAACGAATATGATAGTGTTGTGAATCAAACACTACTACCTATGATCAAAACGAAAATAGAAAATCCAAAAGAAGATATACAAAAAGAAATATCTAATCAAAATCAAAAACTAGAGAGAATTAAAAAAGCGTATGTTAATGGAACATTCAATTTAGTTGAATATGATGAAGAAAGAAAAATCGTTGAAACAATAATCACTGAATTAGAGAGCAGATTAAAAGAATGTGAAATATGTGAAGATTTAAGTCTAACTCCAGATGACATTCTAATCAAAAGAGATATAGATTATATTAATAAATTACTATACCCTAAAGAATATCAAGAAAATAATCTATCTTGGAGCGAACTTACAAGAGAAGAAAAACAAGATTTAGTAATGAGATACATTGATGAAATCAAACTAAAAGAAAGTTCAAACCATAAGTGCAAAGTAGATGAAATTTTGTTTAGAGAAAATATGTGCAACACTTGTCATGAGTTATATGATTCTGGTTATTTAGATAAAAAAGATTATGCCTTAATTGGTAATGTAGTAACGAAATTAAGATTTAGTGAGTATCTACCATTTGATAAAGTATCAGAGCATATATTTAGATTAAGAGAATTTTATAATGTTGGTTATTATGAAGCAACTTATTATTATCAAGATAAAGTAATGTTCTTCAATTACTACAATGATAGAAGAATTGTTAGAATATTCCCATTAGAAGATTATAAGAAAATGGATAAACTAGAACAATTAAAACTTGGAGTTATTTATGTAAATGATGGAGATAAATCAATACTAGAAAATGAAGAAGATGTGTTTGAATATCTACCACCAGTCGTTAATTCAACTGAATACGAATTAGATGAAGAAACAAGAAAAAAGAGAGAAGAAATTGAAAAAGAATGGAATGAGATTAAATCTAAATTAGATGATAGAAAATAAAATTATTAGAACTTTTACTTATGCTAGTTTGTAAAAGATTCGAATAGTTTTCAAAGATAAAATAATAAGCAGTGCTTACTATTTTATCAGAAGTCTTATGTAGTTTTATTTCATTACGAAGTTGTGAAATATTACGAAATAAGACAGGTGGATTCTAAGGTTGCCTAAACCTTAGCCCCCCAGATTTTGATGCTTGTGTCAAAATCTATAGGGGGTTAGAGATTTTGACAAAGCCAAAATTAACACTACTTTTATAGTAGGACTCTATTCTAATAAAGGGGGTTGTGAATTTATGGAAGAATTATCTTATTCATTACATTTAGGTAATGATAAAAACAAATCAAAACGAGCAAGAAGAAGTGTAAAAAATACTGAAACTGGAACTACTTCTCTATCTAATAATGCTATCCAAAACCATCAACAATTATCAAAAGTTGATAAACATAATTTAAGAAAATATGATGATAATAAAGAATTAATTTGTACGATTAGAGGGACTTCTTCTATTGTAGAAGATACTAAAAATTTGTATCTAGATTTATTTGAAGATGCAAGAATTAAATACAACGAAAAACAAAATAGAAATGATAGAAAGATAGAAAATTATTTTAATCATATTTCAAATGATAACAAAAGAGATCTTGCATGTGAGATTATTATTGAACTTGGAGATATGGACTTTTGGGCTGATAAAGATGATAAGTTTAAGCATAAAATGGAAGAAGTTTTTAAAGAACAAATATTAGATCTAGAAGACGTTGTTCCTAACTTTAAAATAGCAAATGCTACCATACATTTTGATGAATCTAGTCCACATTTACATGTAGTTGGTGTTCCATTTAAAGATGGAATGAAAAATGGTATGGAAAAACAAGTTGGTAAATCTGATGTTTTCAATAAAATAAGTCTAAAAGAAATTCAAGACAAAATGAGATTATATTGTATTAATTCATTTAATAGAATTTATAACCTTAACTACACTCTTAAAATAAAAGAAGAAGGTAGAAATGTTGATATTAATGTTGCTAATATGAATGAATATAAAAAGTTCAAACGAGAACAAGAAAAATATAAAAAACAACTTAAAGAATTAAATAATAAAGCAGATGAATTACAAAATAAATTTAATGAGATTAATGATATTATTGATAATTTAAAACCTACTATTATGAATAAAAATAACTACTCTATTTCAAATGAAGAAGTTAATAAAATCAAAGAATATATAGAACAAACTAATGATACTACTTCTAATTTGAGAGATGCCAATGATATAAATATTGTTCTTAAAAAATATGAAGATGATTTAAGAGAACACTCTAATGAAGTTAGAAATTTGAAGAAAAAAATCAAAACTCGTGATGATAGAATTGAAGAATTAGAATATGACTTAAATGATGCAAATGAAACTATTGATGAGTTAGAAGATAAAGTATCAGAATTGCAAAAAATAGTTGATTACTTTAAAGAGTTATGGAAAAAGTTTATAGAATTTTTACAAAATAAATTCTTCTCTAATGATAAATATGATGACTTCATAAATGATTTATATGATGAAAATATACTTGATGAAAATGATATTGATATAATACAAAATAATAAAAATAATGATTTTGAAAGATAAATGGTGGGTAAAAGTTGCATAAAATAACTTTTTATGGTAGTATATACATCATTCAAAAGGGGGAAAATTATGGAGAATAATAAATTTAAACAATTTTGTGGATCTATAGATTATAATACCTATAATAAAATTCAAAGTATTCTTGGATTTTCTAGTGTTGGTATGGCTTTGACTAACGATTTGATATTATCACAATATCCAGTTTTAAATAGTTCAGTTGATGCTTTAGCATATCTTTCTATTGCTGCATATTTAGGATTAGCTTGGTCACATGGTAAAGATTATACAAGAGATATTAAACAAATTAGAAGTTTATATCAAGAATTTATAACAAATTATAATAAATTAAATAAAATATTTGATTTAAATGATCCTATTCAAATTCATACAATGTTTAATTACTTATTGTATAAAGGTTATTTATCTATAGATAAAAACTTTGAATTTTCAAATAAAGAAGCAAGAGATATTAATGGTTTATATGGCACAAATGTTATTACAGGTAAAGCAGTTTGTCGACATATATCTGCTATGCTTACTGATATTTTAAATAATTATGGAATTGAATCTAGTCAATTAGGAGTATATTCAATGGACTATAGTGTAAATATTAATATTTTAGAGCAACCAAAATATACAAAAGAAGAATTAGTTAATTGGGTTCAAACTCATATAACAGATGAACAAACATATAGTATAGTAATGAAATTTATTGAAGAATTGGTAGATAAAAGAGGCCAAAGTATTGAATTATCAACAGAAATGATTGAAGATAAAAATATATTAAAAAGAAAAGTAGGAAATCATGCTATAACTTTTTCAGTTAAAGATGGAAAAAGTTATTATCTAGATCCAACTCAAACACGAATTTATAGAGTGAGTGCAAATGATAAAAATGTATTATATGATGATGAGTATGATAGAGTTCCAATTAAATTATTGCCTTCAATTGTCTTAAATGGTTCTAAAGATTATTTGAGAATGAGAGAGAAATTATCACAACAATATCCAAGCGTAACAAGAGAAGAAGAAAAACAAATGATTGAACAAACTATTACTGATTGTAAAAACAATATGGATATATTTGAACAATTTTATAATGAAAATAGTGATTTATATAGCGATATTTCAAGTAAAGTATTAAGAATTAAAAAGAGAAAAACTATTGTAAAATAAGATTTTTCTCTTTTTTATAGAAATATTTAAAAAAATAGTTTATAATTTAGATATGAAGTCAGTACTATATGTACTTGATTACTTGATTTTGCGAAAAGTTGTAGATAACTATCACTATCGCACCAGATTTAAGGATAACTCGAACTTTTATGTTTCGAGTTTTAATATGCCTAAAATTACGATAGAGTATTTATAGAAATCTAATTGATTTATGTCAATTTAGTAAACACACGTGTACATTGACATCTTCAATGAACGTGTGAGATAATTTATTGTATTGATTATAATATAGGAAGGGTATTATATTATGCAAGAAGATTTTTATGATTTATTAGGTATTGCTAAAAATTCGACAGATTATGAAATTTATCGCGCTTTTACAGAAATAATGAGTGGTGCTGATAGTTTTGATAAACTAACCAAAAAGAAATATATTGAAGCTTTCATAGTTTTATCAGATATTAATTTACGTATAAAATACGATTTGTCTTTAGGACTAAATTATGGAGATGAAATGTTCTGGTATCATTATACATATTTTGAAAATGGAGGGAATTTCTTTGATATTAACGGAAACTTAAATGGTGATAAGGAACTCACAAAACTTATAGAGACTATAAAAGGGAGTCCAATTAGATCTTCTGTTTCACAAGATGCCTTTATTAGTGAATATGAATTATTAGGAGAATTAGCAGGCTATACTCAAAAACGTATAGAAAATAACGATTATGAATCCTTCATTTATGCAAAGAAGGATTGTACGGGTTTGTCAGATGATGAAAAATTTAATTTTTTTAAAAGTATATATGAAAAATATAAAAAAGGTTTTTCCTATTCACAAGATTTTGCTCAATTAGTTTCTTCTCGGGATTATAATTTGATGGATATTGAAGATGCTACAAAAATGAATGCTCAACAATTGTTAATTTCTAAAAAAGGTGTTTGTACCCATTTTGCCTCTTTAATCCATGAGGAGTTAAAAGGTGTAGGTCTAGAATCTCATTTTTTAAGAATGGTTTTACCACATTGGTATCATCATGTAGTTCTTTACAGAGTAAATCAGGATTGGAAAATCTTTGATTTAACTAATGAATATTTATTTGGAAGAGCTGGTTATAAAACTATGAAATGTTTTGTATACTTGTACTGTTCCAAAATTAGCTGGAGATGATATATTAGATGAAAATAGAATCAGTCTTAGAGAGTTCATAGAGTCTAAATCAAATAATGAATTACATGACTATAAACAAAAATGAGTTAGTGAAAAAAGTTTGAAATAACTTTCTTACTTGCACCATGAAGTATATATCCGAATTCTTGAGGTTTGGTTTTCTTTAATTACTCCCAATATCTTTATTCAAATTTGTAATCATAGAGAAAAATAAACCTTTGTCAATTCCCTCCTTAACTTTACGCGTTCTTTCTTACAAGCAAAATATCAAGAACATATTATAACCTTAATCCATTATGTTCTTTTTGGTGTTGTCAAGGGTCGAGCCTGGCTTTTTTTCGTTTGTGCTTGACAACAATAATGTCAGACTAAATTGTACATATTGTTTGTTTTTCTCAATTTACTTTTGAAATTGAATTTTGTTAATAAAATAATTGTTATTTATATTTATTTTTATTATAATAGGAGGTAAGAAGGAGTTTTGGAAAATGAAAGATAAATTTTGTGATTTAAATCAATTAATGGTAAAAATTCAGGATTATAGAATTAGTATAGAAAATTTAAAATTGTGTTTATTGCAGAGTTATTTTAAAAATTTTGGTATTTTCTTTAAATCTGACGAGGAAAAAAAATTATTAAATGATACGATTTTTTATACTAAAAATAGTTTAGAGCTTATGAAAGAAAAGTTAACTTTTGCTGAAAATTTTGCACAAGTAGTTTGTACTTTTCATTCTGCTATTGTGGCTTTTTATATTGCGTTTGTATTGGGAAAAGAAGAAGAGGAAGATTATGTAGTTAAAGAATTGGATTTAGAAACTGCAACGGTTAGAGAATATCCTAATCAATTTGGAAATGTTACGACATATTTGATAGTAAAAGAAAGTAGTATGGAAAAGGTGCATCAATTGTTTGCGGGAATCGATAAAGCAACATTAAAAGATATTGAGAATGTTTTGCAAGGAGAAAAATACTTAACTTTAAATGGATATGAAAGTTTAGTTTTTGACTATGTTGAAGGAAATGTACCTTCAGCGTTTACAGAGCAATTTCCTTATTTAATGTATGCTCTTATGAATCTTGTTAATGTACGGATAGCAAATCCTTTTTATCAACAGTTTGATATACAGATGAAAGCTTGTCAAGAATATGCGCTGTCTTTCCAATCAAGAAATAGAAAAAAGCCAAATGATAAAAAAACTAACGAATAATTATGAACTATGATATAATTTAAGAAAAAAGTAAAGAAGTGATAGAATGCTAATTTATGGGCCCAATGTGTTAAAAGAACTTGATAAAAAACAAATTAAAAAAGTTTATACTTCAAGAAGAGAAATTTTTGATTATTGTAAAGAAAAAGCTATTTTGGTCGAATTTATGGAAAACAATAAATTAAGTCAGTTTGTAAAGGGAAGTCATCAGGGAGTTGTTATCGATGTTTTGGATTATAAATATGCTACTTTTGAAGAAATTTCAGGTGATTTTGTTGTTATTTTGGATCATATTGAAGATCCCCATAACTTTGGGGCTATTATTCGTTCAGCGGTTGGGGCAGGAGTAAAGACTATTATTATTCCAAAAGATAGAAGTGTGAGAGTTACTGAGACGGTAGTAAAGATTAGTGCTGGTATGATTAATCATATTAAAATTGTTATGGTAAATAATATTGTCGATGCTTTAAAAAAATTACAGAGTATGGGATACTTTGTTTATGCAGCAGATATGGATGGAGATAATTATAAAAAGATAAATTATAGTGGAAAAAAAGTTTTAGTTGTAGGAAATGAAGGAAATGGAATTAGTCGTTTAGTTCGAGATAAAAGCGATGTAATTGTAAGTATTCCAATTAGTAGTGTGTGTGAGAGTTTGAATGTGTCAGTAGCGGCAGGAATATTGATGTTTGAAATGCGAGGTTGTGATGAATAATATTTCTGATAATGAACTTTTTGTAATGGCTTTAGAAGAAAATGAAGATGCAAAGAATATTTTGTTTAGAAGATATAAATATATAATCGATATATTATTAAAAAAATATCGTAAAATGGCTTATAAAGTGGGGATTGAGTCTAAAGATCTCTATAGTGAAGCTCTTTATGGTTTTAGTGATGCTCTTGTTAATTTTTGTCAAGATAAGCCAGCTTCAATTGCGACTTTTCTTACTTTGTGTATTGAAAGAAGGTTGCAAAAGCAAATCATTAGAGCAGGAAGAAAGAAAAATAAGATTAATACGGAGGCTTATTCTTTAGACCAAGTTTATGATATTTTGGGAATATCGTATAAAGATCTTATAAGTGATGACCAAAAATATGATCCTCTTAATAGTATAATGTCTAGGGAGTCTTATCTTGAACTTTTGAAAGAAATTAAGGAAAGATTATCTGATGCCGAATATACCGTTTTTTCGTTTTTAGTTAATGGGTTTAATTATATTCAAATTGCCCATGTCTTAGGAAAAAGTTCTAAGCAAGTTGATAATACTATTCAAAGATTAAAAGTTAAGGTGCGAGATATATTAAAAACTCGAAAAAATGCTTGAATTTTGATGTTAGATATGCTATATTACAGGTAGACACGAGAGTGTTTTTTTAGATGGAGGTAAAAAATGGCAGAGAAAGTAAAAAATAAAGAAGAAAAAAAGCAAAATCAAGTGAAGAAAACTAAAAAAACAAAAGAAGGCTTTTTTAAAGGTGTAAGAAAAGAACTAAAGTTAGTTAAATGGCCGAGTTTTAAAGAAGTTTTAAAGTATACTTGTTCAACTATTGTTTTATGTGTTATTCTTTGTGCGTTTTTCTTGCTACTTAATTTAGGATTATCATTTGTAAAGGGGTTATTTGTATAATGGATAAATTATGGTATGTAGTAAATACTTACTCAGGTCATGAAAATAAAGTTAAAGAGAAATTAGAAGCTCGAACAGAATCAATGGGAATGCAAGACTATATTTTTAGAGTAATAGTTCCAGAGACAACGGAAGTTGAAGTAAAAGATGGGGTAAAAAAAGAAAAAGTAAAGAAAATGTTTCCAGGGTATGTTTTAGTAGAAATGATTATGACAGATGAAGCGTGGTATATTGTTCGTAATACACCAGGTGTAACTGGATTTATCGGATCTAGTGGAAAAGGAGCTAAACCTACACCTTTGCTTCCTCAGGAGATTGATAGAATACTATCTAATATGGGTATGAGTCGTGTTGATATTGATTCAGAACTTAATGTTGGAGATTCGGTTAATATTATTGATGGGCCATTTAATGGTATGAGTGGTAAAGTTGATACGATTGATAAAGAAAATAATCGTCTTAATATTATTATTGATTTGTTTGGGCAAGAAACAAATGTTGATGTAGAATTATATCAAGTAAGTAAGAATTAATTTTCTTGCTTTTTTATTTTGAATTTTTGAAAAATTGAGTATAATAGGTGGAAAGGAAGGTGAAAAAATGTTTTTACCATGGCAAATAGATATTGAAGCGAATATGGTTTATCATGAAGTTTTAAATAAATATTATGGCCAATATGTTCCACATGAGTATTTTTTTATTCAATTTCTTTTGAAAAAAGAATTAGCTAAAAATAAAGAATTAGCTGAACGATTTTATCTTTATGTTTTGCAATATAATTCTTTTTATAATTGAATTTTTGTAAATCCACAAGATATATTTGCAACAGTTGTGATAGAGTGTGCCTATCATGATTACCAGTTTCAACAATTTCTAATGGGGATAAAGACAAGAGAGAGTATCGGGCAATCAATGACTTTTGGGGATATTGTAACAGAATTTTTAATTCGTTTTTGTAGATATAATTTTATTGGTTGAAGTGAGCAAAAGATTATTATTACGAGCGAGGATAATTGTCATAAAAAGTTTATAGAGTTATTAGAAAACGGTTATGAATTGCATCGCTTAGCAAGACTGGTATTTATTCCTGCTAATGCTGAGGTTCCTGGCGTTTGTGGACGTTATCAAAAACTACCTGTTTTACCGACTAAAGATATTTATGTTTCGTTTAACGAAGCGATTGAAGGGATGGATGGAAAATTACATGATATTTGGCCTTTGAGACAAAGAAAAAAGAAAGAATAATTGCTTTTAAAGACTTTCTTTTGCTTTTTGAAACATTTCTAAATTTTTCTTTATTCGTTCATTTTTAGGGTTGATATTTAAGGCTAATTGAGCATTTTTTATAGCATTATCATAATCTTTGGTGTAATAGTAGGCAATAGATAACAAGTCATTAATGGTTTCATCCCAACTGAAAACTTCATTAATATATGTTTTTTCGTTGTGGTTGATTGTTAATGCTTTTTTTCCATATTCAATTAAACTTGGCCAATCCTCAAGATTATATTTTAACATAGCCATTTCAACTAGGGGATCCCTTAAATAGGGACATTCAGTAATGGCTTTTTGTAACCACATTTCAGCTTCATCAAATCGATTAAGAGCTTTGTAACATCTGGAAATAAATCTCATAGAAGCACATCTTTCATCTTTCCATGTTGAACTTTTTAAGTGCAAGTGTTTAATTAAAGTATCAATTGCTTCGTTGTATTTTTCATAGTACATATATTCTCTTCCTAGATAGTGTACATTTCGATCATTTTCAGGATTTTCTTTAACGGCTAGTTCTAAAAGAGGTAGATAACTAGAACGAGACTTATTACGATCAGGATAATGATTAACTATAAGTTCGTCAGTGAATATTTGTTTTTCCTCGGTATCGTAATTTAGAATTTCGTGTACAGGATTGACCCATTTACAGTTGTGTCGCGAATGAATTTTTTCGGCATAATAAGTTATTTTGGGATTTCCTTCTTCATCAATATACCAGTTATATATGTATCGAAGTCGGGTAGTGTCTTTTTGCCAAAGTTTTTCAATAATGGCTCTCCAACCTGGTTCCATCAATTCATCTAAATCAAGGCAAATACAGACATCTGCATCATTAGGAATCATTTCTAATGAGAGGTTTCTTGCTGTATCAAAGCGCCATGGATTTATTTTTTTCTCTTTAACATTGATGTTATGACTTTTTAATTTTTCAACAGTTTTATCGTTTGAGCCAGTATCTAGGACATAGATTTCATCTGCATCTTTAATGGATTCATACCATCTATCTACAAATTTTTCTTCGTTTTTGCAAATTGCGTATACACATATTTTAATAAGGATTCCTTCTTTCTTATTAAAAGTTTATGTGTAGTTTTAAAAAGTAGACATTATTGTTATTAAAAAATTAATTTTCGTCAATTTTTATGGGCGAGTTATCAAATTCTTTGTCAATTAAAAATTCGTGGATTATTTCTTCTTCGTTTTCAACGTGTAGAGCCTCGATTCTGTCAACTCGTAGTTTTTCACTGGTTAAAATTGCTTCAATTTTATTAACCGCGGTTTCTACATCATCGTTGATTACAACATAATTGTACTCATTATATTCGTTTATTTCGTTGTAAGCTACTTTGAAGCGAGCCAGTATTTGTTCATTATTTTCTTTTCCTCTTAGTTTGATTCTTCTTTTTACTTCTTCCATAGATGGTGGCATGATGAAAATTAGTATAGTGTTTGGGAATAGTTTTTTGATTTGCTTAGCTCCTTGGACGTCAATTTCTAATATGACATCTTTTCCGCTGTCAAGTTGTTCAATTATCTCAGCTTTTGGTGTTCCATAGTAAGCTCCATATTGAACTTTAGCGTATTCTAAAAAATCATTATTTTTTATTTTTTCTTCAAATTCTTCTGGTGTAACAAAATAATAGTTTACACCATTTATTTCGCCATCTCTTTTTTCTCTTGATGTGTATGATATAGATAGTATTATGTCATTATGGTTTGATAGTAGTTTTTTGATGACTGTTCCTTTTCCTGCACAAGTTGTGCCAGAAATAATAATTAAATCTCCTTTTTTCTTGTAATCTATCATAATAAATCTCCTTAATTTTTTTGTATTATAACATGTATAGATGAAGATTTAAATAGAAAAGTTTATCAAAATAGTCTGATAAACTTTTTTAATGTTAAGCAGTAGGTCCAGTAGGTCCTTGTGGTATTGTTAAATTGAGTATAAAATTCGGTGCTGTTCCAGTGATTGATGCTGTTGCTGTCGTTCCTGGCGCTCCAGTTGTAACTGTTCCGATTGTAAGTGTTGGTGTTGCACCAGTTGGTCCTGTTGCTCGATTGTTTTATTCTTCTTTATTATTTTTAAATGGTAAAGTTCCATAATACCTTAATTTCTCTTGATTCTGTTTCATCATCGTAGCGACCAATTAGTACTTTATCTATAAAGTCGCCAACAATTTCAATATCAAGTTTATCTATATGTTTGTACTTTTTAAAGATATTCTTCTTACTTTTTAAACTTTCTTTTTTAGCGATAGTGGAAGCTATCTCTTTTTTTATAATACTAGATCGTTCTTCCAATTTAGAATTATCATCTTTATACTTATTAAGTAATATTAAAAATTCTTTTTCCGGAAGTATCCCATTTGTACGATCTTCATATAGTTTTTGGAAGTATGTACTTTTACCTTGTAATTCCTTATTAATACTTTTTAATTCTTGTTCTAATGAATTTAATTTATCTTTAAATAAATCTTGTTCTATTACTTCGTCGTGCATTTCTTTAAGACTATCCTCATCATAAAACCTTGTCAACAAATTATTTATCTTTTCTAAAACAAAATTGTGTAATTCCTCTTCAGAAAGATATTTTTTATTATCGCAATTAGCCCATTTATCTTTTTTATCCTTACAACATAAATATCCGTATCCATTTTCGTTTTTCTTGCCGCACTTGAAGAATAATCTATTACAATTAATACAATATACTTTATTACTAAATGCGTGAACTTCGCCACCTTGACTACTTCTTGATTTTTCTCGCATTCTTTCTTGAACTGTATAAAAGACATTTTTATCAATGATCGATTCATGAGTATTGTCTTTCCTGATCCTATCTTCATCATCATTTTTAATAACTGTATGATTTTTATAACTTACCGTTGTTGTTTTAAATTGAACTAAATTACCAATATAAACCTCATCAGTAAGTATCTTTTTAACCGTTTGACTAGACCATTTGAATTTTTTTCTTAAATTATGTGTAAACTCTGATTGTGATATTCCATTAGCATTATTTTTAATTATGTTTATAAAATATTCTTCATGAGCTCGATTTTCTTTTAATGTAATTTCAAATTGATAATCAATAATATGTGTACGATCCAGTTCTTCTGTATAAGAGATAAGTACTTTTGCAGTTTTTGGTAAAATATCGTTTTCATTTAATAAAACACAATCACTTATATTAAAATTGTTAATATCTAAATTTTCATCTTCACTATAATATATTTTAGTTTTGGTATTTGTATATTTCTTTAAAGTAATATCACATTTATTATTAAGAGTTTTCATATCAGTAGTAATATAATTAAAACTAACTAAATCTTTTAATATGTGATCTTCATTATTAGTAAAACTAATATTAAGCATATATGTACCAGCTTTTTCAATATAACCAAAGTCTAAATATTCTTTTATTAAAGGTATTTTTAATTTACTACCATTTAAAAGTTTATATTCATAAGGACTTAATATCTTGTCTTTGTTTAAATTTTCGGCGATTTTTTCTAAACCATTACCGGACATATATTCATCAAAAATTCTTTTAACAACTTCACAAGCGATAGGATCGATAAGTAAATGATTTTTATTTTCAGGATCTTTCATTACACCATAACTAGCAAAGCTAGCCGTTAATTCGCCATTCTTTCTTTTAGATCTAAAAGTTTCACGAATATTTAATGATGTATCTTCTAAATACCATTGATCTGTCATAGCAGTTAATTGACTTGTCTTTTTTGTTTCATGTCTAGTATTATCAATCTTTTCAATATATGTAACAAATCTAACATTCCATTCATGGAATAAGTTATGTACGTATTTTTCTACTAATTCCATATCACGAGCAAATCTTGCTTGCGTTTTAACTAAAACAATATCAACATTACCGTTTTTACATTCTTCAATCATCTTATTAAAATCTGGACGAGTAGCGTCTGATCCAGACCAGTCTTCATCATTATAAACACCGATAACTTCCCAGCCCATTTCTTCCGCATATTCTCTTAACATCGTTTCTTGATTCTTGATACTTTCTGATAGTTGTTCCTTTGTCAACTTGTTTCTGTCCTCATCGGACAATCTTAAATATAACACCACCCTTAAAATAGCTTTTTTAATATTACTCATAAAAATACAACTCCTTATTTTTAATCGTAATTTCAAGCTCATAAAAATTATAACGCGCTATCATTAAAAATTCAGCCCCCTAAAGTTCTATTTTCAAGTCTTTTTATATATTTAAAATACTTCTTATTGAAAATAGTTTTTAAATCTTTTTCAGTAGGATTAGAGGTAGTAGTTATAAATTCTTCACTATATATAAATTTTGTTTCCTTTTTATTCTTTCCTTTACTAATTTTTAAAACCCCCTTAAATAGTGTTTGTTATATAATATTCGCCCACATAAAAAAAAGACTAGGCCATATACCTAATCATAATTATAATCAATATAAAATTACTTTATATTTTTTGAAGTATCAATATTATATTTTTCTTTTGTTAATTCAATAGCATTACTTAAAATAATATCAACTTCTGATTTCTTTAATTCTCTTATTCCCGGAAGTTCGGATAAAAGATTTTTCTTTGTCATATCTATTTTATTATCATTATAGATATAAATAATATCACGTAAAAGCTCTGTATAGGCCTTTAATATCTTTTCATTTATTAATTCTTTATAGTTCATAAAACACCTCACAAACAAATTATAACGCACTATAAAAAAGATGTCAGCGCTTAAATTGAAAAAGATATGTCGTCATATAAACTAACTTCTTCATAGATAAATTTTTCTTTTTCCATATCAAAAAAACGATTAAAATTATTTATAAACTTTCTACCTTTTGAAGATAACAATTTTAGACTTTTTTCGACATCTTTTATATCAGTATTTTTATACCATTCTAAAAGTGAATTATTTTCGGTAAAATCATCATCAAAACCTATATGTTTATGTATCACATAATTAAACAGTTTTTTTTCAAATTCACTAGATGTTAGATCAGAAGAGTAAACATCAAGAAGACACATCATTTTCATTTGACAATTAAGACCATTTTTAATATTAATAGTTTTAGTTTCCTTATCATAAGTAAACTTTGTATCTAAATTATCACAATAACTTATTTTATAACCGTCAGCATATATAGCTTTGACAAAAGGTGTATAAATATCATTATAACTATAACAAAAAAGAGGTGGTAGATCTAATTTCATATAATCTTCTTTCCTCATATCGGTATCTTTACAATCATATAGTTCAATTACATTTAAACCTTTAAAGTCCTTATGATGTAGAATAATTGATGTGTCCTTTGGATCATTATACTTTTTTAATTCTTCTGGTGATAGTTCATCTAATTTTTTAACTTCTTTTTTATCATTATCACAAATCGTTACATATATATCATTATGAGGTGATAATATACTGATTACTGTTGCATTATCCATAATGTTTATACCTTGTTTTGAATATTTGTTTTTTGTTCCTAAATCTAAAAAGAAAGGATATTGATAATCAATTAATAAATTATTAAAAAAAGAATAGTTACTGTAAGTTGAAATGACATCTATTAATCTAATAAAGTCATGATCGCTATTGTAACTATCCAAAATGCTTTTTTCTAAATCTATTGTAAGTGAATTGATCCTATCAAAATCATTTTGTTTAGAATAATTACTTATTTCATTTAAAACTTTTTTAATTTCTATAATTTAACCCCCTTAAATAACACAAAAAAAGACTAGCTTGTGCTAGCCAAATTTTGCATTTCAATTTTTAAATTATCAATTGTATTTTTAGCACCAATAATTAACGTTTCTATTAATTCGTCGATACTTGTATTTAATATATTCTTTTTAAGTTCTTCAAACCAGTTATGAGCCGATTCTTTATCTTTATTTTCTTTACCACATAAGTTGTTTATAATATGATCGTCGTTTAAATTTTTCATAGAAAGATATGTAATATATTTATCATTTCTTTCATAAGTGTAAATGAAAAAGAAAATATCATTTTTAGTATGATTAAAACTTTCTACAAATTCTTTTTGTTGTGATTGGTTGTTTACATTTACATCATCGAATAAATAATCAAGATTGCCATTTTCTACTTTTAAAAAAAAGTCTTTCATTTCTTCGACACTATCAAATTTAACACCCTCATCATTATTAAACTTGATAAAACTAATTTGATCGTTTAAATCATTCATTTCCGTTACTAAATCTTTCAGTTCATTAAAGTTTGACTTCATAATAATACAGCTCCTTAAAAGATAGAACTCTTGCGAGGTATGTTTTTTTATCATACATTAAAACTAGGGTGAAGTCAACAAAACAAGCAAGTTATTTTTAATTGTTTCATACAATTACTACCAAGCCCATTATAACATAAATGAATGTAGAAATATATACAAAAAGAAAAGATTATCAAATTTGATAATCTAAACGGAAAATTATTATTTACTATTTAAATCTAAAACCTAAATGTCCATTTTTTCTAAGATAGTCAGGAAGATTATAGTTAGCATTATCTAAAGAAAAACTAACTTTATCTTCTTTGCAATAAATTGTATAATCTTCTCCATCTGGGAATCTATAAATTACTTCTATTCTCTTTATATTTTTATAACAAACATTTAGATCTATATCTTTCAAGTAAAACATATTTTCTTCTTGTTCTTGTAGCAAATTTATAATTTTTTCTTTGTTGGAATTATCTATATTCAAATAGGTATAATCTTGAACTTTTCCTAAAAATAATAATATACCCAAAATTATAAGTAATAATAACATAAAAGTTAGTATTACTAGCATTATTAAAAATATCTTTAATATCCTTTTTTTCATAATAAGTTCCTTAATAATATATACAATTTTTATCTTTAAATGAGCATTTTACATTAGGGTTATCCTTAACTGTATTATCTACTTTAAATGGAGATGATAAGTAGATGTTTTCATCATCAACTTTATCTATACCAATATGTAATTGACTAATGTTAGGTGTATTTTTGAAATTAAAATTTATGGTTTCTTTTTCAACACTAAAATCATTTATTAAATATTTATCTATAATTCCTTCCTTACCAATGCAATGAATATAAATTGTATTATCTTTTACATATAAATTAGATCCGTCATCAACTGTATCACATTTTTTTATATTCTCTAAAACATAATAGGTATCATTATTTTTTAATAATATATTAAGATGACTCCAAGAACTTGAATCATCATAATATCTTGAAATAACATAATTTTTATTATCATATTCTAAACTTTTTATGGTTATTTCATTAGAAACAAATATATATTTGTTTAAACTAGATAACGAACTCTTATAATTTAAAGACTTAATAAGTTGATATATTATAAAACTAAATAATGGAATCAATATTATCAATGAAATTATTAAAATCTTTTTTTTCATAATCACATCTCACTTTCGAGTTACTATTTGTTGTTTTGCTTCTATAAGTAATTATAACATATTTTTAAGTGATTATATATATCATACAAGTAAATTCTAAAATAAATTTTTTAATATATGATATATAACATTTGTAGCAATACTATTACCAGCTTGTTTAAAAAGTTGTCTATTGGAAATACCTGTATTTTTTGCTTTGTAAAAATCTTCATCTCTAAACCCCATAAGTCGCCAACTTTCAAGAGGACTTATTTTTTTTACAAAGAAACAATTATCACGATAAATAATCATCTTGCTAGTGTCTTCGGTAGAATTGGCGGTTAAAGTAGGACAATATCCATTCATCGACCACAATCTAGCCGTTTGATTATACCTCGAGGAAGTATCACGTCCGCAGGAATTTTTACCCTCTATAAACCTATATAAATCAATAATATATTTTTTCTTTTTATTTTTTAAATTACGACAACACAGTTTACTATTTTTGTCATAACTTTTATTTTTAACAAAACTTTCTAAATCAAAAGGAACTTTTCCAGATAATATTAAGTCTGGATCGATCTCTTTTTCTAATAAATCTTTTAATCTTAATTTCAATCTTTTTCTTTCTGGAAAATGATATAAATATTTTCCTTTAATAGCAATTAAAAAATACCTCTCTCTATTTTGAGGTGTATTATAATCTAAAGCACATAAAACATTATCATATAAGGAATAACCTAGATCCTCTAAATCTTTTTTGAATAAATCTAAAGTTCTTCTCATTTTGCTTTGGGTGATTGCAGCCACATTCTCAAAGATAACTACTTTCGGTTGTTCTTTTACTTCTCTTAAAAATTGTATCATCTTCCACCCTAGAGAAGAGCGAGTATTACTATTAAAATCAAAGCCACGTCTTACACCAGCGATTGATATATCTTGACAGGGAAAACCACCAATCCATATATCCGCATACGGAATTTTAGAGCCGTCAACTTCTGTAATACTACCTAAATTATCACTAGGACTTTTACCATGAATAGCACAATAACTTTTAATTGCGAACTTGTCTATTTCACAAAAGAAGATAGGATCATAATTTTCAATGATCCCATTTTCTTTTAATCGTTTAAAAGCCATTTCCGGACTACCAATACCAGAAAAGAAAGTACCTACCTTAACATTCTTATTATCCAATTTTAAATATGGATAATTAAAATTAAAAAGATTAATCGTCTGTTTTGGATACGACATCTTTCTTTTTCCTTTTAGTAGGGTTTGCTTTTTTGGTAGGTGTTGTTTTGGTAACTTCATTATTAGAATTACTAAATAATTCTTGTTCAATCCTAAAAGTATCTAGATCAAATAATTCTAATTTATGAAATTCATCTTGCTTAAATACTATTTTCTCAACAATTTTATATTTAATAGGATAATCACTTAATTGTTTAAAATTAGTTTTAATAGGCGACATACGAGTTCTTAATATAATTGCCTCGCCAACTTTGATATTCATAAGTTCATCTGGCATTCTTAAATCACGTCCAGTCAAAGAAATATCGGAAGAAATATTAAAATCAGCTTTTCCATAACGATTAGATGTTGATGTTCTGGTAGTACAAGTAGTATATTTTCCCATACGATTTGAGATTTCGCGTGCCGTATTATAATCGTTTGTAAGTAAGTAAACAGTATTTCCAGCATTTGCTTTAATTGTACCAGCCGTTTCTTTATATGTTTCATTAAGCATATTATAATCTTGAATAACCATATAAAAACGAATTTTACGAGAACGAGCTACTGTAAGTTTTTTAGAAAGTTCACTAATTTTAATTGTATTACAAAACTCATCTAGGATAAAATTCACTCTAATAGGAAGAGAGCCACTAACATTTTTTTGAGCCTCTTCAACAAGTGTTTGATATACTTGATTAACAAATAAACCACCTATAAAATGACGAGATAATTTTTCATCTGGAACAATTAAAAATATAGCCGTTTTTTTCTTTCCAATATCTCTTATATTGAACGAAGACTTACTTGTAATATAACTAACCCCAGTGTCGCCAAACACTCTTAATTTTGACGCTAGGATAGAAAAAATAGTTGCTCTTGTTTCGCCACGAGCAAAGTTACCACTTGCATATAAGTTTTTGGCCGTATTACCAAAAGGACGTTCATTAAAATACTTATCTAAAGAATTCTGATCGCCGTACTTTTTAGATCCATGTTCGACCAATAAATTATAAATAGAATGAAAGTGTATTTGACTTTGTTTTTTAGCGTCCTCAATTAAAGCTAAACATAAAGCACTTAAAACAGATGAAGACGATTCTTGCCAGTATTTATCATGACTTGTTACATCTTCACAAATAGCGCTTGATAAATCGTTTACTGTTTCGATTTCCTTTTCAAAATTATTTTCTTTGTAATATTGATATGCAATTTCTAACGGATTCCAAAAACTACTATTCGCAGTATCACGTAAATTAATAATTTGAATGTCATAATCTTTTTTATTTAAATAGTCATAAGTAGTCTTGTATATTTCGCCTTTGACATCATTTATAATCATACTTTCGCCATTATCAGCTAAATTATAGATGAGAGGGAAAATAACCCCGACCGTTTTTCCTGATCCTGTACTTCCCACGACTAAAGTATGATTTGATGAAGTATCAACATAGTATTTATTATTTTCTATTGCAACAACCATTCCACCAGCATTGGTATTTTTACCAAAGTGCCAAGTAGAAAAGTTTTCTTTTATCTCTTTTAAACTAGCGAAGTCACTACTACCAAACTCATTACTTTTTATTCTTTTTGGAACACCACTATCATTAGTGGTATTTTTAATTTTAAAATTATATTTATAATAAAGTAAAAACAAAATAAAAAGACATTCCATAATCAGAATGCCAACAATTAAATTCTTATCATCTATTATCATTTTTAATAACTCTATAAAATTAAAAATAAAATGTATTTCAAATTTATTTTGAATAAAATATATAAAGTTTGGAATGATGAAGATAAGAAGCAATAAAGAAATAATAACTACTAATATGTAATTAAAATATTTCTTTATTTTCATAACCCCCTTAAATATCTTTTCCTTGTAATTCTTTTTCTAAAATTTCTTGTAAATATCTTTCTTCCTTTCTGTTTTCAGTAAGCAAAAAGTGATTTGCTTTTTTCATAAATTGTTTAAATTTTATATTCTTATAAAATGACTTTGACTTAAAATTATTATATCTATCTTTGGTGTATCCTAGATGAGAAAGTGCTTTATAAAAATCAGTAGCGTTCATCGTATCACGAGAACTATTAACCGCACTATATAAAATATCAACATCATAATCAATATTAGATTTTTTGATCCATTTACTTAATAATTTTTTAATATCTGATTCGGATAAATCAGCAAGTTTTCCTAATTGGTAAATTTCTTTTGCATGCTTTAAAATTGTAGATTTCTTTTTTGGACTTTTACTTTTAAATTCCATGTTCATTATATTAATTTTTAAGAATTCTTTTTGACGATCTAAAAAATCAGTAGAATTATAGACCTTAAAATTATATAAAATATCATTACCAATACGAGAATATAATCTTTTCATTTTATTTTCAATGTACTTATTATTTGCTTTTTCCCCATACATCTTTTTTTGTTCACGTTGTATCGATTCTAAAGAATGATAATATCTTTCAAACTCATATTTGATCGTATCATGGTACAAAATTTTTTCAATTATTTTATCAATATCTTTTCTACAATAATCTAAATGTTTTGAATTATATTGAAGACGGCCTCGTTCTGGTAACTTCTTATATAATTTTAGTAAATCTTTATTTAATGATTTTCTAAACTTATTACTAAAAAATAAATTATCTTCGGTTTTAGTAAAATTACTTTTCCTAATTTTATTATCTAAACCTAAAAATAAATAATCTTGTTCTTTATAAAAAGAAGTATTATCAACTAAATAAGAAGCTATATTACTTTTTAAATATTTGAGCGATGTTTTATCCAGAGTATCTTTTTTTCTTCGTTCTTCCATTTCAAAGAATGTTATATGCAAATGTGGGTTGTCAGTATCCCTGTGAAGACTTGCATACCACCTCGTATTAGTTAAATCAAAATCATTGTCTAACATAAATCTAGAAATAACAGACTTTGTCATCAAGTAATAATCTTCTTTTGTTTTAAGGCCATTTTTTAAAGCAAATTCTGGGGGAAAGGAAACAACAAGCGTCCACATGCGCCCTGACTTGTCATTCGGTAAATCTTTTAAAATATCTCTTTTAGTAACATTACCGTCTTTACCCCAAATATGAAATTCTTTTGTTTCTTTTGTATCATCAAAAATATTAAATTCTTTCTGATATAGTTCATCAATGGAAGAGAAATCTTTTAGGGAAGTAGTATCAGCTCCGTCCTTTGAAACATACTTACACCAACCACCAACTAACCTTTGAAAATTTACATCTTTCTTATAACGAACTCTAGTAACGATGTTACTACTCATCTACATCGTCCTTTTTATTTCGTAGTTCACGAATATTTTTTATGACTGTTTCTCTCGCAACCTCTGTTATAGGGTGGCTAACAAGATGTGTATTAAGTTCGGCCCTAGTTTGAGGAATATCAAAATATTTATATGTCATATCATTTTGTAAAATAATCGTTTCAATACCTATATTATTTTTATTAATCATGGTAAGAATTTTATAAAATTGTTTTTCGTTCGCGTCCTTAACCGTTTCAATAATAAGTTCTCTTAATTTCTTTTGACTATCTAGCAACATTGACTGTTCCATAAAATCTAATAAAACATTTTTACAATATTCACTTACTTTCATATTGTTTTGTTCGGCCTGATCTTGTAGTAACTTTTTCTTATGAGGATCTAATCTAAAAGCGATGATATTCGCATTCTTATTTTCCTGATCCATTAGTTACCATGATACAATCTAGGTTTTCAAAAATATAATCTTTAACCATACTTTCTAAAACACTTTGAATTGTAATACCTTTTATCTCTATAATTTTTTTAAATGCTTTTTCTGTTTTGGTATCAACTTGTAATTTTAAATAAACCATTTTTTTATCATTCATTTTAACAACCCCCCTTTAAAATTTTTAATTTTTCTTTTCTTGATTCATGCGTTCTATATCACGATCAGATCGACCAACTACAACACAAGCACAATATAAAAATAAGATAGTAAATAGTGCTAGGTTAATACCTAAAATAATTAAAAATAATTTCATAAAAAATTCCTTTCTTTCGGCCATAACTTCGGCCTAACTCTCGGCCATAAAATACTTAAAAACTTCTAAATATTTACAACCTTTTTAAAGCAGGATAAATCCTGTTTACAAACAACTAGCCAGTGGCTAGTTTTCCCTTATTTCATAAGGCATTTGATGAAACACAAGTGTTTACATTTGAAGAATTTGTTATACAATCGTTTACACAACAGCCCTTTATTTATAAGGGGTGTGTAACAATCGTAAACACTTATTTTTTTGATTTTTCTAAAAATCTCGCCAAATTATATATGAATATATGAAAAAATTACGGCCTAAAGTTAGGCCATAATTTTAATCATATAATTATGGTGTTATAGTAGGTTTTTTATAATCTGGTGTAGGTAATTTATCTTTCATATAGTCATTATTATTTGGAAAACTAAATTTATTATCCGTATAATCAAATAATGAATATTCTTTTGAAGTAACTTTATTATTTATAATAATACTAGGATCGGTGTACTCAAATTTTTGATCTTTAACATTATACTTTTGAAGAGAAAAGTGTAGATGATCGCCAGTACTTCGACCAGTCGATCCCATAATTCCGACTTGTTGACCTTGTTTGACTGTATCGCCAACTTTTACCGTTCTTGAATTTTCTTTTAAATGATGATAGAAAGTTCGGTACATAACACCACCAACTTTATGTTCTATGGCGACCGTTTCGCCACCTGATTCTTGGACTTCACTTATAACTACTGTTCCGTCAGCTACAGCCACAATATTTGAAGAAGTGGGTACAACATCTATACCACTATGGAAAGCAGTAGTATTATTAATAGGATCTGTTCTTTCCCCATAAGGCGATGTAATCGTATAAGTATTAGTATCAAATGGAAGAACAAAATATGACCTATAAAATGTTTCCTCATTTCCAAATAATGCAGCGATGATAGCAAGTATAATTAAAACTATAAAGATGACGCCAGCAACGGGAAGAAGTGCTATAAGCATTTTACCTCTCATTATTTTACCGACTATATCTTCTATTATCGGCCACCGCCTTTACCAAATAATTCTTTTTCTTCTGGACGAAGATGTATAAAAATAGGAACACGTTTATCATGAGAGATAACAAGTAAGCTTTGACCTTTTCCAGCCGTTTGTAAGTAACGACGTTCATTTTCACTTAACCTTAAAACTTTTTGAAGTGAGATAATTTCTTCGCTACCTTGTGCTAAAACAAATTGATAATCAGAATTATCAACAATAACTTGACCGTATCTAACAACTTCTGGGGAAGTAAAATCAATCATATTTTGAGTACATACAACCATACTTCCTGCATATTTTCTAATTCGTTTACTTGTTCTTTTTAGAAATTCTAGGCCGTCTTTATTGTTAGGATCGATTAAGAGATGAGCTTCATCTATAATCAACATAATTTGTTCGTCGCGATCTTGACTAATAATATGCCAGCATAAAGATAGGATATTAAAGAATTGTGTTCTTAATATTGTATCATCACTTTCAAGCAAACTATGTATATCAAAAACGATAAAATCAGAACTTAAATCTACATTACTCGGAGCATTCCATAACTTACTATCGACACCAGTAGTCATACGTCTTACTATGGCCTCGATCTTTTCTAACGACTTAACATTGTCATCATTGACACGCTTATCACTTTTAGCTTTCTCTAGTTCTTTAACAATCTCATTATGAAAGTCTGTAATAATTGGATAGTCATTAGAAGATAATTTACTTACATCAGTTTCTAAAGTAATACCTTTATTTTTATAAGTTCTTAAAAGTATTTCTTCAATTTTAGTAAGTTCAAGTTCTGTTAAATCTTTAAAATAATATTTAATGAATGTTCTAAATGTTTGTAGATGTTTAATGACGGCAACATTATTATCTTCATCATTGGTAGAGTTTTTTATTTCAAGAGGGTTAATTATAAACCCTGATCCACTACCGGCGTCTATCCAAGTACCACCAACGGACAAACACATATCTTTTAGTTCACGTTCTGGATCGATACATACAATTTTAGTTTTTCTGGCCCAGTTACCACGAATTAATTTTTTAATAAGAGTGGACTTACCAGAGCCACTTTTACCGATGATACAAACATTAGAGTTAGTTCTTTTATTTGTTCTTTTCCATAAGTCAAACATGGTAAGCCCGCCGTTTATATCATCGCCTAGTATGATTGAATTTCCGTCATCTTGTATCGATTCAAAGACAAAAGGAAAACTTGCAGCTACCGTTGTCGCTGGCATTGGAAGACCAAAATTTTCTTGTATTGGCATATCTAAAGTTGGAAGTGCAGTTTTAAAACCTTGTTCTTGCTCGAATATTAATTGTGATCCACGAAGATTAAGAGAAGACATCGCAGACTTTATCTCTTTAATTCTTTTTGAAAGTTCTTCTCTTGTATCCGCATAAGAAAAAAATACTACCGACATCAGTAGCATTTTTTCATTCTCACGATCCATTTTATTTGTTAGTTGCTCGTAATCTTGTAATTGATTTTTAAGCATAATTTGATCGTTTCTATCATTAGTATTGATATATTTACTTCTTGTTTCTGACATACCTTTTTTTAATGTTTTAGAGACTTCTACATTATCCATTGGCTTAACAGAAATAATCATACGAGTATTTTTTATGTTAGATAACATACCTAACCAACTTCCCCTAGTGTAAGAGGGGAAAGTATCAACAATCATACTTGTAGCGAACACATCGCCTAGTAACATATCTTTTTCATTGAATTTAATAGCGATAGGTGCGATCTTTTCTTTAATTGATTTTATACTAGAATCTTGTTTAAAAATTTCTAGTGATTCTTGAGGGTTAAGGTAAGTAAAGAGGACTTCCTTAATCTCATCAGTTTTAGCTTGTTCTGAAGCTAGACCGATATTACTTAATTGAGAAGTAATATCGTTTATTTTAGACTTTAACAATTTAGCATTGTCTTTGTCTTCATCAATAAGTAAATAAAATTCACGATTATTGACGATGTTTTTATTCATAATGGTATTAGCAAAATGAATATCCTCATCAAGTAATTTCTTTTTTACTTCATCATCTGTACTTTGAGATAGATAATGTAAATTCTCGATATGATCCGTTAAACTAACGGGCTTATCAAGAGCTATAATTTTAAAAGGATATTCTAAACTTAATAATACTTTTCTTAATTGGAATATTTTAGACGTTTGTTCTTCATTGGAATATAACTGTAAATTAATACTATTGACACGAATAAGGCCTACAACCTTATCATTATCAAGATATAAAAGATCGTTCCATACTTCCTTAAAAGGAAGTAGATTTAATACAGACTTTTCAACTTTATTCTTTTTATTCTTTTTCATATCCAAAACCCCATATTTTTTAGATATTCATTTTTATATTACAATAAGTTTCATGAAAAATACTGTCTTTATGATCCGCTCCAACTTCAAATAAACAATTCAATATTTCTTCTTCTGACATTTTAGTAGTGATCGCATAATCTACAATGATGTCATCGACTTTCTCAACTATACCATTATAAAAATTATTCCAATTTTGATTTTTAACTTTTTCTTTGTTATATAATGCGATTTTTTCTTTCGCTTTTAAAAGTGTAACATAAACTT
>CAMNRN010000005.1 GCA_946553095.1 uncultured Mycoplasmatota bacterium | reverse complement strand
CGAATAGATAAAGTACGCCATATGTTTAATAAAAAAGAAAATTAAGTTACTATTCACTAAAATTACAATTTTTACGAGAGATCAACTTTATTGTTGGTCTTTTATTATGGAGGGATGTAAATAAATTTAAAATTTTATAATGATAAAGAATTAAAAAAAATTTTGGATTCTAATGAGAGATTAATTTATGTTGATATTGATGATAAGGACTTTATAATTAGGTATAAAGATATTCCTGATTTCATTGTTGATTATAATGACAAATTCGGTCAAACAGATTTAAAGTTTTATGATTATGGTTTGGGCTTTTTATCGCCTATTATAACTACTTTTGGTAGTTTTTTAAATTATTGTGATTCGCAAGTTAGGAAAGACATTATTGATAGGCTTGTTTATCTACAACAAGGTGGTAAAATTCACAATTATAAAGTTACTGATTCAAAATCGATTCAATTATTAGTCGATAGTTTAGAATTCAATAATATAAAAATTTAGGAGGTAAATTATAAATAAAAATATAATGCCATTTGAAATATTTGAGTATAATAAAAATTTATATGCAGTATTACTCGATCAAGAAGACTATTGTTATGATTGGGTATTAGAAAAGAAAACTATTTCCTGTCGTTATGGGGATGGTCATTGCTATAATGATGCTTTCCATGACTATTTGGAACAAAAAAATACAAGTTTGAATGAAAGACTAGATTACGATTCCGAAAATGGTATGTTTTGCGTTTATTGTAAAAGTTTAAAAGATGCCGAACTTGTAGCTAACAAATTATCAATGTTATATAATAATGAAAATAAAATGTTAGAGCTTATAAAAAATACTAAAATAAAATATCAATATGAGTTTAATTTTGATATTAATATATAAGGAGGAATGAGTATAAGAAGAAAAAATATAAAACTAAAAGGTAAACACTATAATATCGGAGTCTATACATATCATAATGGTCGTATTAGACTTCGCTATGAAAACTCTATCGAGTGTCACGACATTACTCTTAATTTAGAGGATGTTTATATAGATAATGGAAAAGTAATTTTAGATCCATTTATAAAAAGTAATGGACTTCTAAAGGTATTGAAAAAATGTAGAATTATTAAAGAGATATGTGGATCAATTAACTACAATTATGTTGATGTTCCTGTTGCTATACTCAATATGGGTATTTTAAGAACTTATGATTATGATGGTGTTATTAAGCATTTAGAAAAGGTATCTACTTATGAATAATCGATTGAATTTATATAATTCTGCTATTTACACATATCTTGAGCCTAAAGATAAGACTAAATTTAGAAAAATTGCTTTTAAACATAAAAAATCAGTATCAGAGTTTAATCGTTATTTGATTCTTTTAATTATTAAATTAGATGAAATGAAACGATTAAATAATCAAAAAGAAATTACTGATACTGACATTGTAACTTTACTCTCACACATAGGGAGGGACATTTTATAAGGGATAAGGAAAGCAAAGTTAAAAATAAAAAACTTCCTAAAACCATATTAGATTTTGTTCCATTTAATGAAGTTTGGAACAATTATGTTTTTTTAGATAATAATAAGATTATTGGTGGAATCAAAATTGGATCAATTAATCTTTCTCTTTTATTTGATGAAGAACAGCAAACAAAGGTTAGTCAATTAAAGAAAGTTTTAAATTCCATTGATTATAAGGTAAAGTTGTTTTGTATTGATAAGCCAATTAATCTTGAAAATAATTTAAACATTCTAGGTTCTAAAATAAAACAAGAAACTAATAAATATAAGACAAAACTTTTAGAAGAAGATTATGATTTTATCAATAGTCTTAATAACAAAAAATCGGTTGTTAATCGAGAATTTTATCTTATCATTGAAGAAGATGCAGAAAATGAAACATTATTAAGTCAAAAAATAAATGATTTGGTTCAGGAATTTTCAGCTATGGGACTTCATGCCGAAAAGGTTTGTAGTGAAGAATGGCGAGAACTTTTATATGTTATGTTAAATCCCGTTTCTTCTCTTGATATTTTCAAAAAAGATGCAACTACTATAAACCGTTCATTTAAAGAGCGAATCGCTCCCAAAGGGCTTAAAATCAATGAAAAAGACTTAATATTAGGTGATGCTCATGTAAGTATTGTTACTCTTATTTCCTATCCATCTATGGTAAGTGTTGGATGGCTTGGTGCAGTTGCTAATATTCATCATACGCGTATGGTTATGACTATTAGTCCTACTAATACGCAAGAAATCAGTAATACTCTTAAAAAAAGTATGTCCGAACTTAAATCTAAAATGATTAATGTTAATGATTATAACGATCAAATTCTTTTTAATAATCAAATGCAGGATTTTGTAGAACTTGTTAATCGTATTGATCGTGAGCATGAAAAGTTTTCTATTCTTACTGTCAATTTTCTATGTTATGGTGAAACTAAAGAAGAGATGGAAAGAACAAAAAAGGAACTTAAGTCTACTCTTTCAGCTTATGGTTTAGGTGGAGCTGATTTAATGTTCGAACAAGAGCGTTCTTTAAAAATGTGTTTACCTACTATGTACTCCGATTTAGAAAAACAATATTGTCTACCAATTCCAATGATGACTACTGCATCATCATTTCCTTTTATCTTTCAAAATTTACAAGATGATGGCGATGCTATCATGTTAGGTAATGATGCCCTTGGTGGTCTACTATTCTTCGACCTTTGGAAAAGAAGTAACAAAAGAAATAATAGTAATGCAGTTATTGTTGGTAAATCAGGGTCAGGGAAATCTACTTTGATAAAAAAATTAGTACGAGGTGTTTGGTGTCGTGGTTCTAAAGTTATTATCATAGACCCTGAACGAGAGTATAAAGATTTGTGCGAAAATATCGGAGGCTGTTGGATAGATTGTGGTACAGGTATTTCAGGCATCTTGAACCCTCTTGAGGTTCGTAAAGGTGCTGATGATGGTGATGATTCAGGTAATGTCCATAATGATTTATCTAGGCATTTCCAAACTTTTAGAACTTTCATAAAATATTATCTTCAAGACTTGAGTGCTTATGAACTTACTAAAATTGAAGAAATTTTGATTGAGGTTTATAAAGATAAAGGTATCGATTTTGATACCGACTTATCTAAATTTAAAAGTGAAGATTATCCCATTATGCAAGATTTATATAACAAGACAAAAGAAACTTTGGATAAAGCCAAACATAATAAAGAGGCTCGTAATGTTATCGAGTCATTAGAAAAAATTAGTTCCATGTTAAAACGAGCTACGATCGGAGCAGATGCTAGAATATTCAATGGCACTTCTTCTATTCATGTAAATGAAGATACTGATTTTATTGTACTAGATATTCATAGTTTGGTTGATTCCGATGATGTTATTTTAAAATCTCAATTTTTTAATATTCTATCTTGGTGTTGGAATGAGATTAGTAAAAATCGTGATGAACAGGTTATCCTTGTTTGCGATGAAGAACATTTACTTATCGACCCTAACAATCCTGATGGAGCAGATTTCTTGAAAAAATGTAATAAACGAGCTCGTAAATATAATTGTGGTGTATGGAACATTTCGCAAAATTTTATAGACTTTAGTGCTGTTGGTTTAGAGAGATATGGACAGGTTATCATCGATAATAGTGCATATCTTTTAATTATGGCTCAAGGTCAAAAAGAAATCGAGGCTGTTAAATATATGATGAACTTAAGTGAGTCCGAGATGCAATTTTTAACTACTGCATCTAGGGGTCAAGGTTTGTTTGTTATTAGTCAAGATACACGATTGCCTATCCAAATTCATCTTCGCCAAGAAGAAAAAGATTTATTTGGTACTGCAGGTGGTCGTTAGTGGATGAAATAAAAAAGATAGGTTTGATGTTGGGAGGAGGAGTATTTTTACCCTTTCTTTTGGTACTCTTTCTCGCTCTTTTATGTAGTCAATCATCAAGTGGTGGCGAGGCAGTTGTCGTTGTTGCCAATGATGATTTCTCGATTCCATTCACATCTAGTAGTTCCTTTACTGTAACTTCGCCTTTTGGATATAGATTAGATCCATTAGGTAGTGGTGAAACAAAATTCCATTCGGGAATAGATTTAGGTTCAGCTTGTGGTACTGATGTACTTGCAAGTGTGGATGGTGTAGTCTATGAAGTGGGGTTTAGTGAAATAGGTTTAGGTAACTATGTTTATGTAAAACATCAAACAAGTAATGGCATTTTGTATTCGGCTTATGGACATATGCTCGATGATTCTATTGTTGTAGAAAAAGATGAGCCAATTGTTAAAGGTCAAAAAATCGGACAAGTTGGTTCAACAGGAGCTAGTACAGGATGCCATCTTCATTTTATGATTATGAAAAATAAAATTTCATTTAATAGTGTGGACTTAATTGACCCACATTTTATTATTTATGGTTTATATTAGGAGGGATTATTTATAGAAGATAAATTAAAAGAATTAAAAAAAATTAAAGAAATATTATACATTGATTCTAATTATATGTTATCTACTCATAACTATAAAACTAATCAAGATGGTGTTGCATTATTTAACAATAGTGAAGAAATTATAAAAGTTTTTGAGGGTAACGAGGATGGGTCGGATGATAAAGAGATAAGCTATGATTCATTTATAAATAACTATTCATATCAAGTTGTACATGAAGATGGTAAGACTCTTTCAAGTATAGATATTTTAAATTTTAATAATATGATTTTTGAAACTGAAGAAGTAAAATCTAGTTCCGAAATGCTTGCTCATGAAATTTTTAATATCTTAAATTCTCGTGGATTAGATTCAGTTAACTATAATTTTGTTCACGGAATTGTAAAACATCGTATAGATGATAATAATTTAGTTGATGATATATGCTATAAAACAATAAATATTTTAAATGAAAAATATCATATTGAATATAGTGTAAATATTCAAATTTAATTTAAGGAGGTACACAAATGGAAAAAGAACAAGAACAAGAAATCTATGTTAATTCCGAAATACTTGCTTTTGAAATTGCAGGTGTTATGAGTAAAAATAATGATAGATATATCGATGAGTCTTTTGTCTATGAGGCTGTTAAATCTCGTGTAAAAGATGATGAATTAATCGATGAAGTTTATCGTGCCACTATTCATCTTTTAGAAGATAAGTATGGCATTCTTTTTGATGTAGACAAAAAAGTTGATATTTAGTACAAAATATATTTTAATTTCAATTGAATATGACTCATGAAATTTTAGATTTTTGGTACAAACTGGCTATTTTTAAGGTGCTTAAAAAGGGTTATTTGTAATACATTCGTAAAACAAGTACCCCTTTTTTATATATTTTTTCTCTTTTTCAGTAATACAAAAGTAAAACAAAAATATTTTTGTAATACAAATATAAAACTCAAAAGTCCTTTATTTTAGGGGTAAACTCGCCACTGGCGTGTTGTTTGTAATACACCCTTATCCTGCTTAAAAAGACCCCTTTGAGTTGGTACATTATTTCAGGAAAAATTAGTCAAAATTAAAATTATTTAAGGTACATTTTTGTGTACCTATTATGGAGGTGATAATTATAAATAATAATGAAAGTTGTGTTTTAAAAGGTCGAGTGGATGCCACTCTTTTTGAAGTCTTAAAACAAATCCTTACTAAAAAGAAAATGACCCAACAAGATTTAATCGAAGATGCAGTAAAAGATTTTGTTCTTAAAAATTTGAATTTAATTATTCCAAGTGATAAGGGATCTAAATAAAAAAAGATGCTATTGTAAATTTTAGAGTTAGTCCTGAAGAAAAAAACGAGATAACTTTGTTTGCTGAAAAATGTAATATGAAACTATCGGAGTTTATTTATCAAGCAGTACGAGAGAAAATGCAGACTAATAAATTAAATGATAGTCAATCACAATTTTTAAATCTATTTGATGTGGCTTTTAAGAAAAGTTTTGAACCTTTCTTTAAACAGCTAATAGTGGTACAAAATAGAATTGAGTTCGATTCTCGTTGGCTACTAAAACAACAAGATATTTTTATGCAACATTTAAAAGTGCCACAAACGAAAGAAGAACTTAATGTATCAGTTATTCCACATCCTATTACGGAAAAAGCTGAAGAGTTGGTACTAAAAGATTTAAGAAAAATGTCATCTAAAAAGAAAGAGTTAGAAGATGAGTAAGAGTGCAATTGTCTTTAACATGGAGTATAAAACTCCTAAAAATAAACGAGTTGGTATTTCAAAATGGATAAGTTATGCATCTCAAAAACAAAAAGCCGATTCTTCCAGTATAGATGAATATAATCTTTTAAAAGATTATGCATTATTCTCTAATAAAGATTCCTACTTAACGGAAGAGGATGAGACATTTTTATGGACATCAAATGGGGATATTTTAAAGAAAGATGCGATCGACAAATTAAATGGTATGAATGATAAAGGTATCTTTTGGCGAGGCTTTCTCTCTTTTCCATCCGACTTTGCTTTGGAACATGGTCTGGTAACAAAGATTGATTTTTATAGTCTTACTAATAATATTATGCCATCTTTGATTGTGGACATGGGTTTGGATATTAACAATGTGGAGTGGATGTGTTCCTTGCATCGTGATACTCCTACTCATCCCCATATTCATTTTTGTATTTATGAGAAAGTTCCTACCAAAAAAGTGGGACAGTATCCAAAGTCAGTTATCTATAATTGTAAGAGTAATGTTGCTAATTATTTAATTGATAATAAAAAATTTTATGAACTTCGTGATCAGACTTTTACAAATATAACAGGTACGATAAGTAAAAAAGAATTAAATAGGATTAGAAGTCAAAGGCTATTTAGTGATAAATATCGTAAGGACTTAAATAAAATGTTATTGAATTTTTATAATACCTTACCTAAAACAGGTAGACTTCAATATAATTCTAAAAATATGATTATGTATAAAAAAGATTTAAATACCATTATCGAGTACATTCTTCTGCATGATTCCGTTAAATATGATTATGCAAAATATTTAAGACTACTCGAACAACATCAAAAAGAGCTGAATGATTTATATGGTCAGTCGGATAGTAATAAAAAAAGAAAATACTATAATGACCAGTTAAATCGTTTGTACTCTAAAATAGGTAATGAAATATTACAAAACTATAAAAGATATCAAGCTATGGATTTTATGGAACGAGAAAAAGAGTTTTTAAAAAAGCATATTCATGAACTCGATTTTAAGAGTAAAAGTGATTATGTCAAAGATGATACTAAAAGAAGTATCGCAAAAGATTTATATAAAATATGTAAAATTGCAGATCTTAACAACAATCAAATAAAAAAAGTATTTCAAAGATGGATAAAAAAATCAAAATATGATTATGATGTAGATTCTTTGGTTTCTTCTATTTCTTCACTAGATAATGAAATGTCTATTAAAGAATATTATGATGCATTAAAAAGATTAGGTTATGATTCTAATCGATATAATAAAATTAAAAACAAAAATTTTTATCGTGAACTTAATTATAAGCGATTTATCAATCAAGCTGTTAATCATTTGATGTATGAATTGGAACAAGAAGAAAAACAAATTGTAAATGAACTGCAATATGAATTGGATGGTGATTATAGTAAATAATGTATATTGTGGATATAACTAGAGATTTAAATAATACTGATATGTTGTGTGGGAATGATTCGATGGATGCTAAAACAAAAACAATAAATTATATTATGGATTTTATGTTGGTGAATTATAATCTTTCTCTCAATCGAAATCTATTAGACCAAAATTTAGATATGAGAAGTTTCTCTTTAAATAAATTTTTAAGAGAAAATTATTCCATGGGTTTAGATAGAGATTTGTTAATTCAGTCATTACCTGTTGATAAAAAACATTGTCTATTTTTAAAATATAAGGATGACTCTATGGAATTTCCTGCTCTCTATCCATTTCGTAAAAATGAAATGAAAAAAGTCCAAGGAATGATGAGATTTTTAGTAAATGATTCCCTTATTGAAAAATACCAAGATAATCTATCAGAGTATGAAAGATTAAAAATGAAAGATGACAATGTAATTTTAGATTCTACCTATCCCAAGTTGGGAATTCATAGTAAAGTAGTTTCTTTATATAATGGTGGATTATTTTTAGAAGAACTTTTAAATAATAGTTGTTCTCTTAATCAATTACAAAATAATACTAGGAGGTATGATATATAGTAAATTTTAAAAAATATTTTAATTATATTCTCATTTTTATTATAGGCTTTGTATTATCAGCAAATGTCTGCTATAATCTAGTAAATATTATTAAGAATGATATTAAGCTATCATGGAATTTTAATTTAATTAAAACAACACTCGCTTTGAGTGATTATGGATTATTTTTTGGTACATCTCTACTGATAATTTTGGTTATGTTATTTGTACTAAAATATGATAAAGAGTTTAAATTAAAATTGAATAGAAAAAAAGGACTTCCCGAAGAAGATGGTTCTTTTGAATATGGTAGTGCTAGATGGATGACAAAAAAGGAAATCAAACACGAATTTAAAGCATGGAATATTGGTTCTAAACTTTCTAGTGGTGGGATTCCTGTAACATATCAAGATGGGAAATTTTATTATTCCGATTCATTCGATCACACTCTTATTATTGGTTCTACGGGTTCAGGAAAAACTCAATGTGAGATACTTCCTATGTTATTTAATCTTGGCTACGCAGGTGAGTCTATGGTTATTAATGATACCAAAGGTGAGCTTTATAACTATACAGCTGATTTTCTAAAAAAACAAAAATATAATATACGAGTTATTAACTTAAGAGATGCTTTTGCATCCGATGGTTGGAACCCACTACATCTTGCTTATAAATATTATAACGAAAATAATATCGATCTTGCAGGTGATATTATAGAAAACTTTTCTAAATCATTATGTAAAAATCTTTCTTCTAAAGATATGTATTGGGAAAAATCGGCGAATGCAGTATTATCTGCTTTATGCTATGCATTAATCGAAGATGCTCATTCAGAGGCAGAAGTTAACCTTTTTTCTTTGTATAATCTTCTTGTTGAACATGGCTCTAAAACAATTGATAGATTTAATTCGTTAGATTTATATTTTCAACAAAAGCCCATGGGTTCTTTATCAAAGATGGCTTATGCTACTGGTTCGTTTGCCAAAGGTGAAACTCGTGCTACTCTTTTTTCCGTTCTTGCTACAACAATTAAAATGTTTAGTGATACAGGTATTGCTAACCTTACCAGTCGTACTGATTTTGAGTTAGATGATATTGGAAAAAAGAAAACAGCAGTATTTCTTATTATTCCTGATGAGAAAGAGTCTAGACATGAACTTGCATCTTTGTTTGTCGATCAATGTTATCAGGCACTTGTTAATACTGCACAGGCTTTATCAAATGGAAGAATGCCAATACGAGTAAATTTTATTTTGGATGAGGTATGTAACATGCCACCAATAAACTCTATGTCTAATAAAATTACTGTTTCACGCTCTCGTAATATTCGTTTTGTATTGGTAATTCAGGATTTTGACCAGTTAAAAGAAAAATACAAGGAGTCGGCAGGAACGATTAAATCTAATACTTCATGGATTTATCTTCTTACTTCGGATAATGAGTCAGCTAAAGAAATTAGTTCTCGTTTAGGAAAATATACAATTTCAAGTGCTAGAGTTTCTACTTCTTCCCGTTTAGAACAATTAGATTATAATATTTCTAATGATAAATCACTTATGGGAAGAGAGTTAATGATGCCTGATGAGTTGATGAAATTAAAATTTGGCGAGGCTATATTTATGAAGTCCAGGATGTATCCTGTTAAAGCTATTGTTAAGCCTATTGGTGATTATCCAATAAATTTTAAAATGACAAAACTTCCTAATAAGAAAAAGATATTTGAAATATCATGTTTTAATTTAGATGAATTTAGGAAAGAAAAAACTTTAAAGGCTGTTAATAACAAGTTTGAACTTGAGTAAATTAGTTTAAATATGCCGAATTTTGTGCTATAATAGATATAGCAAACAAAGAGACAAATAGTAATTTGAAGAGCAAAAATTTATTTATGATTTGCTTTTTATGATAAAATATTAAATGTATTATAGAGGTGTTGCAGTATGGAATACAGAAAAAGTCATAAAAGAAGATTAACAAAATTCGGAAAAATATTTTTCTGTTTTACAATAATTTTAATGATTGGATTTTTAAGTTTATATGTTAATAACTCTAATCACAATTTATTTGGAAAAGGAAAAACAGATAATTATAAAGAAGAAGCAAATAATTATTTAATTGAAATCAATTATCCTAAATTAAATAACAAAAATATATTAGCTTACACAAATGAATATTTACAGAAAAAAGAAGAAGAGTTCAAAAATGTTATAAAGGATTTAGAAAATATGAATTCAAGTAAATATGAGTTTAAAACAGATTACAAAATAAGTGAGAACGAAGATGTTTTAGGAGTTCATTTAACAGTCTATGAATATACTGGTGGGAATCATTATATGAGAAGTGATAAATCTTATTATTACAATAAAAATGAAGATAAGATAGTGTCAATTACAGATTTTTTAGCAAACGATAAATCTTTAGACCGATTATCGAGTCTTTCATACTATTATGTTATGAAGTATAGCAATGATAATAATTTAGATTTTGATGAAGAAATGGCTAAAAGTGGTTTAGAAAGTAAACCAGAAAATTTTGAATATTTCAACTTTATTGATGATGGTTTAGAAATAGTATTTCCACCATATCAAGTTGCGTATTATGCGGCGGGCGAGGTAAAAATATTAATTCCATATAGTGAACTCAATGGAATAATAAAAGAAGAATATTTAAAATATAGCAAAGCGGAAAATATTACTAATAAACAAAAAAGAAATTTAAAAGAGTTTAGCAATAAAAAGTTAATTGCTTTTACATTTGATGATGGTCCTAGTTATATTGGAACAAATAAATTGTTGGAAAATTTAGATAAATACAATGCTCGTGTAACATTTTTTGTTTTAGGTAATCGTGTAAATAATTATAAAGATACATTAAAAAGGGCTTATGATATGGGAAATTTGATTGGTAGTCATACTTATAGTCATTCAAATCTTTTAAAGCTAGATGATTATGCAGTTACAAATGAAATAAGGAAAACTAATGATGCCATAAGAAATGTAGTTAATGGTGAAACTATTTATTTAAGACCACCTTATGGGAATATCAACTCTAATATAAAAGAAATATCTAATATGTATACCATTTTATGGGATCTTGATACAGAAGATTGGAAATATAAAGATGCAAATAGGATAGCAAATTATATAGTTGAAAATGCCCATGATGGTGCAATAGTATTATTACATGATTTATATGAAACATCCGTAGACGGTGCTTTACTAGCTATGGAAAAATTACAAAATGAAGGATATGCTTTTGTAACTGTTGAAGAAATGGCTATTTTAAAAAATATACAGTTAGATAAAACAAAAAGTTACTTTTCTATTAAATAGTTAATTACAAATTACATTTTGAATAAGAGGAGCGAATATGAAAAGTAAATTGAGTTTAATTAGTTCAATAGTCAAATTAGTATTTGGAATATTGGCAATCATAGTATTTATCATCTTATTGATAAATGGAGAAGATATGTCTAAATGGATAATAACATTATTGCTTGCAGTAACTTTTGTAATTATAGGAATAATTGGAATTGTTGATTATAAAAGCAAAAGATAGTAGGAGAGACGAGTATTTAATGAAAAAGAAAAAAGTATTTAGAATATTATCAATTTTCTTTATAATTTTAACATTTATAGGTGCAGGTTATGTACTATTTAATAAAGGAGAAGTAAGTGCAGGATATGCTGTAATCCCTAGTTTAATGAGCATTTGTTTTTCGCAGTTGAGTATTACTGAAAAAAATAAAAACAAGATTAAAAAATAATTAAAGAAATTACAATTTTTACGAGAGATCAACTTATATAGTTGGTCTTTTTATTATTACTTATAAGGAGGGATAAGTTGGAATAAGTAATGAAGATTTTATGAATATGTTTTTATCTGCAAAAGATATTGAGGGTTGTTCCAATAGAACAATCAAATATTATAAAGATATTATTTTAAAGTTTATCAAAGATGTTGATAAACCTATAAGAGAAATAACAACTGATGATATCCGTTTATATTTATCTAAATATAAGGAAGAAAGTAATTGTAGTTCCGTAACAATGGATAATATTAGAAGAATATTCTCAAGTTTTTTCTCATGGTTAGAAGATGAAGATTATATATTAAAAAGTCCTGTTAGAAGAATTCATCGAGTGAAAACAGCTATCGTTGTAAAAGAAACTTTAACGGATGAAAATATAGAAAATTTAAGAGATGAATGTTCTCATGTTAGAGAATTAGCAATAATAGAATTATTTATTTCAACAGGAATGAGAGTTGGTGAATTAGTAAATTTAAATATTGATGATGTAAATTTTGAAGATCGCTCTTGTATAGTTCTAGGCAAAGGAAATAAACAGCGAGAAGTTTATTTTGATGCAAGAACAAAAATTCATTTACAACAATACTTGAATTTAAGAACTGATGAAGAAAAAGCTCTTTTTGTTTCAAAAATAAAACCATATCATAGAATTACAATATCAGCAGTTGAAAGCATTATTAGAAATATGGGTAAAAAACTAAATATAAAAAAAGTTCATCCCCATAAATTTAGAAGAACTATGGCAACTACAGCTATTGATAAAGGAATGCCAATAGAACAAGTACAAAAATTATTAGGTCATACAAAAATTGATACAACAATGCATTATGCAATGGTTAATCAAAGTAATGTGAAATTTTCACATAGAAAATATATTAGTTAAGGAGGAATGATTATAAATTATAGTAAAACAAAAAAAGAATTTGACAAAGTTGCACCCGATTTGTTAAAGCAATTTGGATTTAGTGAAAGTGAAATAACAAATTGTATAAAAGAAGTTGAGTCCGAGAATAAAATAAGAGATGATGTTATATCAAATTTAAAAAATAAATATTCTCTTTCAAAATATAGAGAAGACTTCCCTGTTATGGTGTATGTCTTAAATGATGAAAATATGAATATCTTTATTGAGCATGATTGCAGTAGATGGATTAATGTTTATAAAGATGACCGTTTAAATTATACTACCTTTGACCCACTCGAGGATGATTGTTTAGATAATATTGTTACCCATATAGATGATTTAACAAAAAATATAAAAATATAGGAGGAATTATAATAGAAAAAAATCAAAAAAATTATGTTGATGTTATAGTCAATCATTATAACAGTTTAAAAAGAACTATTACTCATGAAGAGTTACAAACATTCTATGACTCTGTATATCCTGATTCAAGGATTAAATTGACAAAAGAGGATTGGGCTATATGTACTATAGATATTGAAAACAATAATAGTCAAAAAGTGTGTGATTATTTAGAAAAAGTTAGTAATAGAATTGATATTACTAAAACGAGCAGTTTACAAACAAGTGAAATTTTTATAAATCGTTTGATTAAGCAATTACAACCATATCAAAAAGATATCTATGGAAGTATTGAACCTTTTTGTGATGGTAGAGAGCAAGGATTGATGTTATCCCTTTATAACCAGTTAACAGACGACCAATTTTATATATGGTCTTGCGAATCAAAAACGGATAAAGATTTAATGGTTATTACTTCTAAAGAAAAAAATAATCAAAATCTTTATATGCAGGATGATTTAGAGAAAGCTCAATATTTTAGTAAGGATAATTTTGATGATGCTATCGACTTCTCTCTTTCACAAGTAAATCAATTTTTAGGAAAAGAATTAAATATAAAAATTTAGGAGGTATTATGGCTAAATATATTGATGTAAAAATAGTTTTGGAAAAAACGATGAAAATAGATACTGATAATTTAGATGAAGCTTTAAAAATTGCTGAAGAAGACTATCCTGATTTGGAGTTAACTCCCGAATGGTTAGATGCTAGAGATGTATCAATAAGTGAAAATCCAATTATTGAAGTATGTGCTAATAGACTTGCAGACTTATCATATAATAATTTTGATAAAAAACTTATTGATGAATCACTTGATATTATGTTTGGTGATAGTGAAATCAAAGATTATGTCTATAATGAGGCACTAGACATTTTAAAGGAAAAATATCATTTAGATTTTAGTGATATAAGTATTTAGGAGGAATAGTTTATATTTGAAGAAATAAAAAAAGAATATGATGATAATTTTAATAAAGAGTTAAATAAAACAGGAGTATTTTGGGCTTTTGGTAATGACCAGTTTGATGAAAATAAAACTCATAAAGATGCTCCTGATAACGAGTATATTTCAGTTGGTGCAGGTGGTTATATTCATAAATCCAATAAAGAAAAACTGGATAACTTTTTAAAGAATACTGCCCCAAAGTTAAAAAAAGATTTTGTATCAAGGATAAATATAGATGATTTAATTCGATATGAGTTAAATAATCACGAGTGTTATTATACTGGTGATTTTTCCAAAGTAATCAACATTATTCATTCATATTATGATATGCCAATAGATGAAATTTACGATAAGGTAAAAAATATTTATTATCAAAAAAATAATGAAAAAAATGACCTTGATGATGGTCATATAGGAATATAGGAGGAATATTTAATAATAGAAGAAAAATTAAAGAAAATTAACGATCTTGGATTTGAATTTCGTAAAACAAAAGATGACGCCGAAAAAGAACGAATCGAAGATGAATTAAAAAATATTATTTATGAACTAAAACAAGAGGCGATTAAAAAATTTAGTAGTGAAAGTGATATTAAGAAGTTTTTAGATAATCTTGTCAATTTTAATAATTACTCTTTCAATAATCAATTGCTTATATGGTTACAAGACCCTACAGCCCAATATGTTGCATCTAAAACAACATTCAATAAGATGGGTTATAATGTAAATAAAGGTGATTACGATGGCATTAAAGTTTATATGCCCCAGTTTTATAATATAGCCAAAATTATAGCTGATGATGAAAGTGTTTCTTATAAACCATATTTTGCATTAACAAATGAAGAAAAACAAATGTATAAAGATAAAACTAATAATCGAGTTGTTTTTCATAAACAAAAGTTATCAGGCTTTGGATTAGGTAATGTCTTTAGTGTAACTGATACTAATATGCCTATGGATGCGATCGAGGAAGAATTAAATCCAGTTTTAGAAGACCCATCTGCAGATGGTGTTGCTGATACATTTATTAAAGCAATTTATAAAGATGGATTTAAAGTAAAATATGAAGATATAAAAGATGGAGCTAAAGGCTATTGTGATTTTGAAACAAATACTATCGCTATTAGAAAAGGATTAAGTAATCTTATGCGATTGAAAGTTATCGTTCATGAATATGCTCATGGTCTTGCTCATCAACATTTAAAAAACAATAATATAGAGTATGAAGAACATAGAAATCAATATGAAACCGAGGCAGAGTCAATTGCTTATGTTGTATCAAAATATTTAGGTTTAGATACAGGTGGTTATTCTATGAATTATCTTTATTCATGGAGTAAAGAAAAAGACTTTAAAGAAATAGAAGATTCTTTAAGTATGATAGTCAATAATTCAAAAAAAATTATTTCTAATTATAAGAAAATGTATGATGAAAATTTAGGCTTATGGGCTGATGTTTATCAGGAGTTAAAAGTATGAGAATAACTAAAAATAAATGGAAATGGATTAAGTTTTGGGGACACCGTTATTTGATGGTATCCCCTTTTAATTTGAAAATACGATATATCCTTTATCATCGTAGATTCTTTAATATAGATGAGTGGGATAAATATTTTAAGGAGGAAAAAATATAGAGAATAAAATATATATAAACAATATTGTAAATTATTTGAATTTAATGGAAGAAAGTTTAGACATTGTTAAATTAACAAAATTATTTAACAATATGTATAGTTCCAAAGTTGATGTAGAATTTTCGGATGATGAAGTTAAAGATTTTAATGAGTATATTCGTAATAATAATGTAGATTCCATAGTTCAATTTTTTAAATTTAAAGAAAATATGGGAGTTGAGGTTTTTAAAGATATGATTTATTCAAAAATTGATTCTCTATGGCAATATATTATGGATGAGTCATATAAAAAATGGGAAGATGGATGCGATCGAGATGAGTTTTTGAATAAACTTACTGACTATGAAAAAACAGCCGTTATGTTTGGTAATTTTAATTATCATGTTGAAAATGGTGGTTTATATCAATGGCATGAAAATAATTATAGCGATGATTTAGGCTATCTTTATAATTTTTTAGATAATTGTGATTGTGACTATGATGATAAAAACAAATTTATGCAAGTTCTCGATGATTTTTCTTATATAAAAACAGCGATTGAAGAATTAAATCGTAATGATGATTGGTACGAAGAAGATTGTCAAACAAGGCTAAAATCATTAAAATATTATGATAAAGATTATTTTGCCATTCAAGAGAGCTGGAAAAACTATTTTGAACGCTATTTAGTTGATAATATTCCTGATGAATATATAAAAAAAATAACTGAATTAAATGAGGATATAAAGATATGATAGTATGGAATGAAAAAGTAAAGAAAAGTGAAGATATATTCAAAGCTGTTATTAATCAACTATATAAAGACCAAATAAATACTGATGGAGTAGTTGAAATTTTTAATAATGGTAAAGAACAAGGTTGTGTTTTAAAATTATTTGATAAATATAATCCGAACCTTGACTTATGCATTTGGGCTTATCTTCCTAATGATAGAAAAATAAATAACCATATTGAGATTATTATTGGGAAACATATAAATTGTAATAATATGAATATGTGGGATGGTGCAGATTTAGATTCTTATTCATTTGAAGATGTTAAGGCTCGAGAAATGCATAATAAAGCAAGAGATTTTGTTATAGATACTATTACCAAAAATTTAGAAAAAACCTATGATATATCAAGATTGTAATGTTGGAGGGGTGATGAATAGATAATAGAAAAATATCTTTGGGAGATTTACTTTTAGAAATTGGTAAATTGATAAAAGAATATGAAGATGGTGTTTCAATAGAAAAAACAAGAGATGAAGATTTGTATAGTATTAATCAGGTTATAGATTTATATCCTATGTTATCGAAACACATATTAACGAATGCTATAAATAACGGTCAATTAAAGGTAACTTGGATTGGAAATAAAAGATATTTTAGTTTAGGTGACATTGATGATTATCTTGCTAAAAATCATGAGAAAGTTGTAAATGATATTCCCGAAAAACTTGAGAGTTGGAGGAATAGAACATAGCCAAACTTTTAAACAAAAAAGTTGTTGACCGTTTTTCTATTTCTTATAGCGAAGCTAAACGCTTGGGTATTACGGATGAAGATTTAAAGTATATTACTGAAACTAGTTCAACTGATTTTAGAATATCTATTCCTGCTTTTGATAAACGAAGAACAAAATTGGTTCATAATTTATTAGAGGCAATAAGAATAAAATATGAAATGCTCGAGCAAATTGAGATAGATCAAAAAGAGATTAAAGAAAAAGAAGAAACTATAAACGAATCCAAAGGGAAAATAACTAAATATAATTTAGTAAGTGATGGTATAGAGCTTTATTTAAAGGAAAGAAAAAAAGACCATGATAGAGAATTTATACAGGTTTCTACTTATGAAAATGATATTTATGATTTTAAAAATAGTAAATATCTTTTAGATTATGGCATTTTTGATGTTCCTATTAATAAAGTAGATGATGATTATGCACAAGGTTTTGTAGATTATTTATGGGATAGACCTGCTACTAAAGGTAAAAATAAAGGTAAAAGATTGTCAGAGAATACAATTTATAAACCCTTTTCTTTTGTGCATAAAGTTTTTAATTATTTTAAGAATGACCTTAAAATAATATCTAGTAATCCCTTTGATAATGTAAAGAGAAAGCCACAGGCTGTTGCTGAAGATAAAGAATACTTTACTGATGAAGAAATGCATTATATAAAGGAAAAGCTAGAATTTGAGAATATTCGATTTAAAACTCTCATTACTTTTATGATGGATATGGGTTGTCGTAGAGAAGAGGCTCTTGCAATAAAATGGAGTGATATAAATTGGTTTAGAGGAACTGTTAGTATTGAAAGAGCGTTTGTTAAATCTAAAATAGATAATCGTTATATAATTAAGCCTGTTAAACGAAAGAAAAGTGAAAGAGAAATTATTTGTACGAGCTATGTTTTAGAGTTGTTAAAAAATTATAAAAAATTTAAAGAGGCTTGTGGATTCGTAGTTAACGATGATGATTTTATTTTTACTGCATGGGACAGTATGGATATTGTTGACCCTGATCGCTATACTAGAGAATTTAAATTGTTTATTCAAAAAATAGGTCTCAAAAAAGAAGTACCGTTAAAAAATATGAGAGCTACTAATACATCTTTTTATGTTGCTCATGGAAAAAACTTAAAGGCTATTCAAAACCGTGTTGGTCATGAAAATATAGAAACTACTCTAACCTATTATGCACAGGCTAATTATAATGAAGATAAAAAATTAGTTCAGTTATATGAGGAAGAATTTTATAATAAATTAGGATTAAATATGGCTGACCTATATCGTATTGTTTCCAATCGATTTACTGATAATAAGAAGTTAGTAAGTGTGTTAGAAAAAATAGGAAATGAGTTTATTGATGATTCTAATTATGATATACAATTAGAACGCTGTCAAAATTATTTTAGAGAGTTGTTTCCTATATTTGACAAAATTATGAAAATTGATAATGTGTTAGATGATGATGAGATTGACCACATTTTTGATGGATTTCAAGCTCTATATCATACTATAAAAATCGACCCATTAGAGCCTAGAATTAAGATATAATGAAGTTATTATAATTTAAACCCTAGACAATAGTTTTTGCTATTTTGGTACACAAGAAATACAATGCCTAAAATTATTGTACCAATTGTGTACCAAATGCTTAAACTGATGTCGATTATTTTTAATTATTTTTGATTATTCGTGAATTAAAGTTGATTAAAAATGATTGACTAAATGCCCTATTTCCCTGTATAATTAGGTTATTAGGAGCAAATGCAGAGGGTGGTCGATTTACACTCCAAAACTTTAGTTGGGAGTTCGATTCTCTCATCCCCTGCCATGCGAATGAATCAAACTTTATGTTTGTTTAGATAAAATTTTAAGAGAAAAATAAGGGAGAGATTTATATGAATAAGTATATAATTATTGGCATCGGAGCATTTGCCTTAATGACTACAACGGTTTACGCATTAACAAACGATAATAATGATGATGCAATAAACAATGGAGCCACAATCAGAGAAAACTGCCCATATCATAACGAAGAATGTCCATATTACGAAGAAAAAAATGATAACAATTGCCCTAATAATAAGAGCTGTCAGCATCATAGAAACAATCATGAAAGACGAAATGGCTGTCATCATTACAATAAATAAAATAGATTATTAATAAAATTACTGAGAAACCCTTAGTAATTTTATTTTTTATAAAGTGTAATAATTAATTACTGTGCTGTGATTAACTATTGCACTTTTTTTATGGTTTAAAATAGATTAAGTGAAAAAAACTAATATATTTATAAAACAAAAAGTTATAAAGACGACGTCAAAAAAGTTCTAATTTTTACTTAAAATAGATTTATTTTCTAATCATACTTTAACAAACCAAAACGTATTGTTCTATAAAGGGGACAATGTATGAAAATTTTTTATAAAATATATCATTTTGTATTAAAAATATACACAAAAATAAAATTTAATCCCAAAATATATGGAATCAACAACATCCCATCAAAAGGAAAGTTAATAATAATATCTAATCACAAGAGTAATTACGACTTTTTAGCAATGGGATTAATAGCAAAAAGGCCAATTCACTTTGTTGTCAAATCTTCTTTATATCGAGGGATACTTTCTCCAATTTTAAAAAGTATAGAAGCCATACCAGTAGATCGATCAAAGAAGAATCCTGAAACTATAAAGCTTGCAACAAACTATCTAAAAAAAGATGAAATAATAGGAATATTTCCCGAGGGAACAATTAACAAAACGAGCAAACTAACTATGGATTTTAAAATAGGTGCTATCAAAATGGCCTATGAGACAAACAGTCCAATTTTACCGATAGCTATTTTAGGAAAATATCAAAAAAATAGGTTATACATAAAAATTGATAAACCATTTTACGTAGAAAGCACCAATTTAACCGCTGAAAACGAACGGTTAAGAATGCGATTAGAAGAAAATTTAAGGGGGATCAGATGAAGCTAATCCATTTATTTAAAAGAATTTTTAAACATAGGAATATAAAAGAGCCATGGTTAGAATACTATCAAGAAAAAGATCGAACAATAAAGTTCACTAACCATACAATTTATCATTACTTAAAGCACACCGTGGGAGCTGATACTGAGTTAACTGCATTAAATTACTTTGGCCACAAAATAACATATGATGAATTATTTAGGAGTATCGATCGTGTAAGTAATTCTTTAATAACCTTAGGAGTAAAACCCAAAGATGTTGTAACAATCTGTACACCAAATATACCCGAGGCTATCATTGCTTTTTATGCTATCAACAAAATAGGTGCCATTGTAGACATGATTCATCCTTTATCATCTAGTACTGAAATTAAAAGATATTTAAACGAATCAAAATCTCGAATTCTATTTTTAGTCGATTTTAATTATTCAAAAATACAAACGATTTTAAAAGAAACACATGTTTATAAAACGATTATTATTCCTGTAAGTAACTCCATGCCACTATTAACAAGCACTGTCTATGAGCTAACTAAAAACTTTAAAATTAAAAAAAAATATTCATTTAAGGACGAATGTATAAGTTGGTTGGATTTCATAAACTTGGGTCCCAACAACAGAGATTTTATAGAACCAAAAATCAGTTCTAAAGATGCGGCTTTAATCCTTCATAGTGGTGGAACAACTGGAACTCCAAAAGGAATTCTTATCTCAAATTATAGTTTTAATGCAGAGGCACAACAAGGAGCAATAAATGTTAAAAATATGCTTCCACAAGACAAAATAGTCACAATTCTTCCTATTTTTCATGGATTTGGACTGGGTGTTTGCTTACATTGTCCCTTATGTTTGAAAGTGGAAGTAATATTAGTTCCCGAATTTAATGCTAAAAGGTTTGCCAAGATTTTAAAAAAGGAAAAGCCTCAAGTTTTAGCGGGAGTTCCAACCCTTTGGGAATCTATTACTAAAAATCATAATTTTAAGAAAATCGATTTATCATGTCTTAAATATGTTATCAGTGGAGGTGATTTTCTAAGTCTCCAATTAGAAGAAGCGATGAATCAGTTTTTAAAAAAACATCGAGCTAATATCAAAATTACAAAAGGATATGGAATGACTGAATCTGTCGCCGCTACAGCTTTTACATTTGATGGTACAAATGAACCAGAATCAATTGGAATTCCTATGATTGGCAATCGATTTTGCATATGTAAACCCCATACAACAGTTGAATTATCATGTGGGCAAATAGGTGAAATCTGTGTAAATGGTCCAACAATCATGATGAAATACCTTAACAATAAAAAAGAGACAAGAAATGTTTTAAAAAAACATAATGATGGCAAGATTTGGCTTCATACGGGTGACTTAGGCTATATCAATAAAAATGGCGTCATTTATTTTACCCATCGTTTAAAAAGAATTATCGTATCGTCGGGATTCAATTTATATCCATCAGAAATAGAAAATATAATATTAACTCATCCCAAGGTATTAAAATGTTGTGTCATTCCCATATCCCATCCTTACAAAATTCATGTTGCCAAAGCACTAATAATATTAAAAGAAAATGAAAAAATAACAAGTAATATTAAGCAAGAGATAAAACTTCTCTGTGAAAAAAATCTCGCGAAATATTCATGGCCCAAAGCATATGAATTTGTAAGCGAATTCCCAACAACATTATATGGTAAAATAGATTATAAGGAGTTAGAAAATCATGACAAAAATAAAAGAACTTCCCTATAAAATACTTCGTTTTTTGCTTAGTCCATTTTGGAAATGGTATTATAATTTAAAGATTGTGAATAAAAATGTAATACCTAAGAATGGTCCTATTATCTTCTGTGGAAATCATCAAAATTTTAAAGACCAATTTCCTGTGATTATAGCCACATCAAAAATGATTCATTGGATGAGCAAAAAAGAATATTTTGAAGGACCATTTTCTCTTTTTTTTAAGTTAATGGGCTGTATAAGTGTTGATCGTGAAAATCACGGGGGAACTTCTCTAGAAATTGCCAAAAAATATTTAAATGAAAATTCTAACATTGGAATCTTCCCAGAAGGAACTAGAAATAAAACCGCCAAAGAATTACTTCCATTTAAAAAAGGCGCTGTATATTTAGCTCAGAAAACGAATGCTACCATTATTCCGTTTGCCATCACAGGAGATTATCACTTCCGCAGTCATAACACAATTTTAAGGTTTGGCACTCCATTTAAAGTATCCCTGCAAGAAGATTTAGATGAAGCAAATAAACACTTATATAATGAAATATTAAAATTAAAAAGGCAGAATATTCAAATTACTAGAAATTAGTCTAGTTTTTTTGTGTTTTTAAATAAATTTAAATACTTCATAAATAGTTTTACACCAATCAAAATATTTGTTATAATGAATACAAGAAAAAGAGGCGTTTACCATGAAAAAGAAACATTATATTATAAATCTAATGCTATTCATATTCTCTTTTTTCCTTATAGAAAGTGTTAATGCAAGTAGCGCTTGTACATATGATAATGGTAGAATGGGGATTAAATTTACAATAAATAATACAATGGTTACAGCCACAGGCATTTATTCCAATTCCAAAATAGTTAGGGCGACAAAAAATTATGAGGATTTTGTAGATAATAATGGAAAAATCCGTTGCCCTAGCAAATCAAACGTTCAAATAAGTGAACAAGATCCAGATGGAACAATTGGATATTCTTTTACGTTCGAAAATAATGCTCTTTATCCGATTTCAATTGGCATAAAAGGTTCGCAAATTGGTAATAATCAAAATCCTGGTTCTAATAACAATAATAACAGTGCTAATAATAACAATAAACCAGATGTCAATTCTGAATCTAAACCTGATAAAGGAACTACATCTATTTCAACTGGCACCAATTGCAATGCATTATTCGGTGATAAAAATGATAATAGATCAATCGCCTATTGGTTACAATGGGGATTGGATTTAATGAAATATATTGCCATTATAGCTTTGCTTGCTTTAAGTACAATTGATTTTATTAAAGCTTTAGTTGCAGATGATAAAGATGCTATAAAAAAGGCGAGTATGACTACGGCGAAAAGGTTTGTTTTTGCTGTACTAATTTTCTTTTTGCCAATTGTAGTTGAGATGTTAATGAATCTATTTGGTGCATATGGCACATGTGATATAGGGTAGGTGATTATAATGTTAATAGGAGCTAACGTAATTTTGGCGGGCATTCTCTGGATATTTTTATTTCTTGATGGAATTGTATACACCCTAATACGTAATGTTTATGAAATATTTGTAGCATTAGCTAAGATTAATATATTTAATGAAACAGGATATTTAGAAATTGTTCAGAAAGTATATATAGTTCTTGGTGTTGTCATGCTATTTATTTTAGCGTATTCACTACTAAAAGCTGTCATAAATCCTGATGATTTTGCCAAAGGAAAAGATTCCTTTCCTAAGCTTATAATGAACGTAGTCGTATCACTTATCATTATTACTGTTTTGCCTACTATTTTTACATTGGCAATGAATATTCAAACAGCAATTTTAGAATCAGATATTATTCCCAATGTAATATTAGGAGAAAACAGTAGTGATACGATCAAAAATGGCGGAAATAACTTGGCATATAATACTTTTAGAGTTTTCTTTCACCCAGACTTGACTTTTTGCGAAGACATAACGAGTGATTCTTGTGCAGAAAGTATAACAAGTAACAATTTTTTGTTTATAATTCCTGGGTCTATGAGTCTTAAAGAGGCTATTGATAAAGTAACAGATAAAGATCATCCAGCATCTTTTCGAATATTTGCCAATTTTAGTGATGCGGCTCAGGAAGGTAAAATAGATTATATGTTTGTAGTTTCAACTTTATCTGGTGGATTTTTACTTTTTATTATACTTATTTATTGTATTGAATTAGCGGTTAGAGCTGTTAAGTTAATATTCTATCAAATTATTGCTCCGATTCCAGTGGTTGCTCGGGTTCTTCCAGGAGAAAAAGGAAAAAAGGTTTTTAGTGTTTGGCTCAAACAAACAATAGGAACTTTTGCTGATGTTTTCATTCGAATTGCATCTATGTATTTGGGAATATATCTTGTCAGTTTTATAATCAATAATTTTGGTGGATATATGCGTATAAATGACTTAGGAATAATTCAGAGTGGTTTATTAATCGTATTTGTTATTCTGGGGATATTTATGTTTGTTAAACAAGCACCAAATCTCATTAAAGAGATTTTTGGTATAGAACTTGGTGGAACGCTTAAAACCTTCACTGATGCTGTCTCAGCGATGGCTGTTCCCACAGCTGCTATTGGCGCAGGAGTTACTGCTGGAGTTCAAAATTTCAACAAATCACTGGCTAATAAACGATTTTTCGCATCTCCTTTTTCTGCCATAGGTGGTGCAGTTTCGGGGGCTATTCGCGGTGGATACAAAGCTCGTAATGCCAAAAATATGAATGATATATATACTGCCGCAGGTGCTGGAGCAAAAGGAGCTACAGCGGCAAAAGCCAAGAGAGATTCTTACAGAGCGACACACTATAATAATGCTCTAAGTGTTGGTGTAGCTCATCTTGCAGATGCGGTTGAACATGTTGAAAACTGGGCATCAGGAGGCACGTCGAGATACGACGATGATATTAATGCAGCATCAAAATTCGGTGGTGCTTATGACGCATTTGAAAGTGAACTAAAAAAACTTGTCGACAAGTTTAGTAGTGATGCTAACATTATTCCGCCACAAGTAGATTTTAAGGGTGACCCAAATACAGTTAAAGAATTAAATGATCTATTCTTTAAATATGTTAGTAGTGCCAATTCCCAAGGTCTTCAAATGTCACTATCCTCATTAAACCAGTACATTGAAACGCAAAAAGGCGTAACCGATTTTAGTACAATGGTTGATAAATCTGCTTTTAATAATTTAAATAGAACCGCATATAACTCCGCCCTAGCTACCGAGGAAGCTAGACTAATGGGGTTAGGTTTAAATCAACAAGAAGCCAGGGCTACTGCTAAACAAAATATTAATAAACAGAATTATTTAAATGGAACCGATTTTGATATTGAAGGATATAACGACGCAATTGAAAAGACGAAAATTGAACACACCAATAAAGTTGCTAATTTATCGAACATGTACACTCAACTTTATAAAGCGACAGTGCAGAATGTTGGTGACAATGTAATGCGTGGTTCTGCTATAGGAACAATCACGGTTGATAAACAAACTCCAGCGGCAAACAGAGGAGAAGAATTTTCTCGCATGTTCACTCTTGATGGTAATTCTGTAAGTAAAGTAAATCGAGATGGTAAAGTTATTGCTAACTTTGGTGCTATCGACATGAACAAAGGTAGTCAAAATATCGTAAAACAAATGGATGAAATCAATCAAGCCTACAAGTCAAAAGGAAGTTATGCGAGTGCTGAAAAAGCTAAGCAACGGGCTAAAAATAATACGACCAATGGTTCTAAATAATATAATTAGAAAGGATAGAATAGGGAAATGGAAAATAATAATTATATAATACCAGCCAACTCCAAAAAGTCACAATTAATACTCGGATTTTTTACTCCGATTGATTTGATTTTATTTGGTTCAGGTTGTGCATTAACAATAATTTTGTTAATCATTATGCAAAATGCGACCTTCACCGAGCTAATCGTTATCATTATGCCCGCAGCGATAACTGGTTTTCTCGTTATGCCGGTGATGTATTATCATAATATATTACAATTAATTACAAACATAGTAAATTTTTACACAAATAAAAGAAGATATTATTGGAAAGGATGGTGTGTGTACGATGGCACAGAAACTAAATAGCAATTCTCAAACAGGAACTAGTTATTCCGAAGATTGGCTACCTATTAAGCAAATTTTAAATGGTATGATTCAACTTGATGATGGTTCTTTTGTTACAGGGATAAAAGTTATGCCTAAAAACATATTTATTCTTGATCAAGTAAGTCAAAATTCCACGATATTTAATTTACGTAATTTGTACAATAGTATTGACTTTGAGTTTTGGTTATTAATTGCTGATAGGCCAGTAGATATTGATGTATACTTATCAAATCTTCAATTAATGTACAATAATGCTACTGATGGAGCTTTAAGAAAACTAATAATGCAAGACATTAACAAGGCCAACATGTTCATGAGTGCTGAATACAATGTCGTTGATACAGAATATTACATTTTATTTAAAGAAAAAAGATTAGAAATAGTTCAAAAGAAGCTTCATAACATCATTAGTGGATTAGCATCAAGTGGAATTCAGTCCACGCAAACATCAAATAATGATTTAAGAATGATTTTAGATAATTTCTTAAATGGTGGAGACCAAACGACATTCGGGGCGGTGATGTAAAATGAAATTAAAAAGTGAAATAGCACCCAAAGGAATGGAATTTCGACCAACAGATTTCGTTTTAGGAGGAAAATATTCAACTATTTATACGATTGTTTCCTTTCCTAAAAACATTTATCCTGGCTATTTATCGGATCTAACCAACATTAAAGGTGTAAAAGTAGCCATTAAACACATTCCTATTCAATTTAGTGTTCTTCAAAAAATGTTAAATAAAGAGATAGCTGATTTAAAAACACGTTATCAATCTGAAAAAGACAATACAATGCAAGAACGTATCCGTCAAGATTATGAATCGTTAGAGCAATTTATAACAATGCTTGCAGCTACACAGGCGAGAATATTTGACTTCCAAATGCATTTAATGATCACGGCTGATAACAAAGAAGAACTAGAATTACGTAAAATTCAAGTAAGAAGTTACCTAGATGCGTTAGGAATGAAAGGCATAGCTTTGATGTTTGAACAAGAAAAAGTATTAAAATCAATCTTGCCAATTTTTCCACCTCAAGATATCGAACAAAGAATAGGAACTCCTATACCGTCTGTGACAATTGCCGCTATGTATCCTTTTATATTTGATAGTATTAAAGATCCTGGTGCTGCGACATTATTTGGTGTTGATTTCTCAGGTGGTGTCATTCTATTCAATCAATTTTTATACCAAATCAAAAAAGAAAACAATCGTAACAATGCCAACATGATTTTACTTGGGACATCCGGATCAGGTAAATCAACTGCGGCCAAGTTACTTCTTCGAACTCATATTAGAAATGGTTTAAAAGTTGTATGTGTTGATCCAGAAGGAGAACTAGGAGATATGGCTCTTAGTTTAGGTGGAGATTTTCTTGACTTAGGTAAAGGCGGAGAATTCGGCATGATAAACCCATTAGAAATAGTAATCGATGCTGATGAAGAGGAAATAGCTCAAGGGTTAGGTTATACAGTTTTAACCAGGACAATTAGTCAATTAAAAGCATTCATGAAATATTATTCACCAAGCATTGAAGATGATGTTCTAACTATGTTTAGTGAAGTTGTTCAAGACACATATAAACGTTATAAAATAGATTATGATAGTGATTTTACAAAATTAACATCGAGTGATTATCCAACATTTGATGATGTTTACGCTACAATTAAAGGTCGACTTTTATCGATGACTGATGCTACACATGAAAGAGATGTCATGGAACGTTTAGAATTAAAAATCCGTCCGCTTATAAAGGAACTTCGATATTACTTCACAGGACATACGACATTATCAATTGAAAGTGACTTTATTGTATTCAATATCAAAGAATTGATGAACAGTGATGAAAATATCAAAAATGCTTTATTCTTCAATATTTTAAAATATGCATGGGGACTATGTTTAGATAAAAACATTAACACAGTTATGATGGTAGATGAAGCACACGTATTATTATCATCCCATAATGAACTTGGTGCTGAATTCTTAGCTCAAATTCAAAGACGGAGCCGAAAATACAACACAGGAACAATTATTATTACTCAACAACCGACAGATTTTGCTGCTCCTAATTTAATTATGCATGGTAAAGCTATATTTGATAATGCCTCATACTATTTAGTCATGGGACTTAGAAAACAGGCTGTTGAAGATTTATCTAAGCTAATTGATTTAAATGAATCTGAAAAAGAAAGTATTAAATATTATAATCAAGGAGAAGCCTTATTCATCTGTGGAAATAGAAGAATGCGTATACAAGTAGTTGTAACCCAAGAAGAACTGGATTCCTTTGGTTCCGGAGGCGGATTATAAAATAAAGATATGGTGGTGAAGTAAATGGATAAAAATCATAAATATCGGGCCAAAAACTCATTGTTGCAAGCTAATTTAAATAGCGAATCTACTGCTCATGTAGATTCTTTTCAAAATAATAAAAATCCCGAAAAAAAAGACGATAATGATCAAAACATCACCATCCAACCTCGAAAAAAAGTAAATCTTAATAATAAAAATCGTTTGCTATATCAAAAAGAAAATCTCCCTCGACACAATAGCAATTTTAATCATGAAGATGAAGAAGAGGAACTTGAAAAGAATGAAGAACGTGAAGAACAACCAGAAGAAACAAAAGAAGAACAGGCTCCACCATCGAACCTTAGACCATCAACCCTTTCTCCATTAGAAAGTCTTCCTCCCAAAAAAACAAAAGAAGAACAATCTTTAAAAGTTGTTAATTTTATCAAAAAAAACCCATGGGTTATACTATTAATTATTATAATTGTTATATTTTTTATCATTGTAAGTTACATGGGAATCGCGGGAGAAGAAAGTCAAAAAAATAAAAATCAAGAGGGTTACGTATCATCAGTCTGCGACTTTAACGAATCAACAGTTAACCTCAAAACTTGTCAAACAGAAGAGGTTAAAAATATGCCAATTGAAGAGTATATCTACGGAGCAACATATGCCTTCACCAAAAATGGAGACTATAATGACGAAACAAAAAAAGCTTTAATGATAATCTTAAAAACTAATGCCTTAAGTAATGGCTTATATAGTAATGATAGTAAAGTGTTAAATATTGATGACTGTAGTATTTCTTATGACAATGATATTCCTAGTGATGAATATGAAAAATTACAAAATTTATACACTACAATAAGTGATTATTTATATTTATTCGATTCTTATAAGGAAGAAATAGTATCTTTAGATAAAAGAAACTATTTGGTAATAACCAATCAAATATTAAGAAGAATGGATGGATTAAGCAAGGATAATAAATATGATGAAATATTAAATAACACATATAATGAAGAAAAAAGTAACAATGTTTCAGAAACAGACCACATGGATCTAAAATATCAAATATACAACTTAGCAACATACTGTACATATTTTAATCTAACCGAAAACGATGCTTATTGGTGGCCGATCGGAAGTAAAGAAGAAACTGCACCTAATATCTATGGTGGAGATCCCACATCCACAAGAATAACATCTTACTTTGGACCGCGTGCTATACAAGGAACTGCATCAAACCATGGAGCTATTGACATTGGTGCTTCGTGTAATAATAATGTTGTCATTGCAGCCAAAGAAGGAAAAGTAATTAATATGAATGATTCATGTAGTAACGATGGTTATTACAAAAATAAATGTGGTGGTGGTCTTGGTAATTACGTTGCAATTGAACACAATGATGGAACTATCACCAGATATGGACACATGTATCCTAAAACTGTTACAGTAAAAGAAGGTGATACTGTAGCTCAAGGCCAAAAGTTAGGAATGGTTGGTAACAGTGGGAGTTCGACAGGGTGTCACCTTCACTTTGAAGTTCGAGTTAACAATGAAAAAGTTGACCCATTAGAGTATGTTGATCCAGAAAACCCTCGACCAATTGCTAATAAATCGATAAATATTGGTGATGTTGGCGATGAAGGTGGTAAAGAAAACGTCTGTAAAGCTCTAATTGCTAGTGGTTTTTCTAAAAATGCCACCGCGGGAATTATGATGAATATAGCCGCGGAAAGTTCCTTTAGAACAAACGCAGTAGAATACCAAAGTGGTTATACAATCGATAACATTTGGGATGTGCCAGCCAGTAAAGCAGCTGGATTTGGTTTAATACAATGGAGTTATGGTCGAAGAATAAACGTTATCAATTATGCTCGTGAAAATAACATGTCACCAACATCATTAAAAGCTCAATTAGAATATTTTAATATTGAACTAGAGAATTCATATCCTGTTACCAGAAAATATGTCACTGGAAACTATTCTGCTTATGACATTGGTCTTAATTTTTGCCTTGACTTTGAACGCCCAAGTAATAAAAAAGTAACATGTCCAAACAGAATAAACAATTCAGTTGATGAATACACATCATATGTCGCCAATGGCTGTAAATAAAAGGAGAGAAATATGACAAATAAAAAAAGTTTTCTGATAGGAATAAGCATAGTAACAATTGTATTTATTCTATGTTTTCTCCTTCTTGTAATAATCAAAAAAACACCAACTGAAGAAAAACCACCAATAATACCAAATCATCCAGTACAATATGTCAATGAAGACGATCGAACTATCTATACCATCCAAAATATATTAAATAATTATTATGAATCATTGATATCAAAAGAAACTAATATAGTTTATTCTCTTTTACACGAAACATATTTAATAAATAATCAAATAAATCAGAATAATATTTTTAATAAAATAGAAACAGATTATGAAAATCCAACCTTTATTATTGAAGAGTTTCAAGGTTATGAAAAAAATGATTTAAAATACTACTTTATTAAAGGTTACCTAATAAGTCAAGAATATACCTCAGAAAATGCTTCTTTGACAGACAACTTAATTTATGAAATAGTAGTTGATAATAATACTAATACCTATAATATAATTCCTATTGCAACTTCAAACTTTAATAATTACATAAACAACTATAACTTTGATGAAATAACTAACACAACAGGCAATAATAAATATGAAAAATTACAAATTACAGAGAAAAATAAATTAATATCTTATATCAGTAAATTTAAAAATTTATTATTAATCGCTCCAGAAAAAGCCTATAATTTATTAGGCATCCAAACTAAAAAATCATACTTAACAAAAGAAGATTTTATTAATCAAAAAGAAGAAATATTTTTAAAATTATCTTCATTAATATTTTCCTATTCTAAAGATGAAACAACTGAGCAAAAAACTTATAAAATAATTGACAACAAAGGTAATGAAATAACTATAAAAGAAAGAAATATATTAAATTATACAATTGATTTTAATTAAAGAAGGTATTTAATGTTTATAAAATATGTTGTATAATAGTAATATGTTTGAAAGGACTAAAAACAAATGAAATTTAAAGTTGAACCAAAAGATTTTTTCTTATTTTGCTTATATTGTGTCTTATTATTATATTTATGTGCAATAGCCGTGCTTAACTTAACTTCATTATTAAATGAAGGTTCTTTTTATGGACTTCTACCATTTGAAGCATTTTCATTAAAGTATCTACCCTTAACTTTGATCACCTTTATTGGGGTATTGATTGTCATTTTTACAAGTGTCTCAAGTTACATATTTACAAAAGAAAAGGGTGGAGGATTTGGCTTAAAATTAAAAGAAAAGTCTAGTGATGGATATGCCAAACTTGCTAAAGAAAAAGAAATAAAGAATCAAGAAAATGTTGAAATGGTTCGCCCAAACGACGACATAGTGGAAGCTGCCGGTATTCCTCTTATTAATAATGGTAAAGAAATATGGGTTGACAATGGCGAGTACCACAATTTAGTAATTGGGTCTACTGGGTCAGGGAAAACGCAAACAGTTGTAAAACCTTTAGTAAATTTACTAGCCAAAAAAGGTGAAAGTATGGTAATTACAGACCCTAAAGGTGAAATATATAAGTATTCTTGTGATTATCTAAAACAAAAAGGATACAATATTATCGTCTTAAACTTTCGTGAACCCCAAAATGGAAATGCATGGAACCCACTTGCTTTACCGTATTTATATCATAAAAACAATAACGTGGATAAAGCAACCGAGCTTTTAGATGACGTTGCCCTAAATATTTTATATGACCCTTCAAATAAATCGGAATCTGACTTCTGGGAAAAAAGTGCAGCTGACTATTTCTCGGGCTTAGCACTTGGTTTATTCATGGATGCTAAAGAAAAAGAAGTAAATCTTAACAGTGTTAACTTGATGAGTACTGTCGGAGAAGAAAGATATGCAACGAGTAATTATATTAAAGAATACTTTGGATTAAAAGGGGAAAATTCTAGTCCTTACATCTTTGCTTCTAACACCATCAATGCCCCAAATGAGACTAAAGGTGGTATTCTATCAACCTTCCGTCAAAAGATAAGAAAGTTTTCCAGTCAAGAAAACCTAAGTGAAATGTTATCTTACAGTGATTTTGATATGCGTGAAATCGGAAGTGGTAAAACTGCTGTATTCATGATTATTCATGATGAAAAGAAAACATACCATAGCTTAATGACAATCTTTATAAAACAATGTTACGAAACGCTTATTGACGTTGCTCAAGAAAAAGGCGGAAAACTACCATTTAGAACAAATTTCATTCTTGATGAGTTTGCCAACATGCCACCGCTTAAAGACGTTGACTCTATGGTATCCGCGGCTCGAAGTCGAGATATAAGATTTACATTTATCATTCAAAACTTTGCCCAATTAAATGACGTTTATGGCCAAGAAGTAGCTGAGGTTATAAAAGGAAACTGTGGTAATTTAGTATACTTAATCAGTACTGAATTAAAAGCTTTAGAAGAAATAAGTAAAATGTGTGGAGAAGTAAAAGTTACTGATGAAAAAGATAAGAATGCGACAAGACCTCTTATTACTGTCTCTGACCTCCAAAAACTTAAACTTTTTGAAGCTATCATAATTCGTTTAAGAACTAATCCTTTTAGGACTAAGTTAGAACCAGACTTTAAAATGAACTGGGGAATTGAAAGAAAAGAAGCTCCGTATCCATCTAGAGAAAAAAAAGTCATCGAAACTTTCGATTTGAAAAAATATGTTACTGAAGAAAAGAGTAAAAAAATGGCTTCGATGAATGCTAACAATCCTTTTGCAACAAATCCTTATGGTGCTCCAAATTCATTTAAACCAAACCCTAACTTAAATCCCTTTCAATCACAAATGCCTCAGGCAAATAATCCTTTCATGGGAGGCGGAAATCCAATGACTAGCCCATTCATGGGTAATAATCCAAATATGATGAATCAAATGGGAAATTCAAATATGATGAACCCAATGGGGAATCCAAATATGAATAAGCCTCCAATGAATTCTCTAGATATTGACGCCATGTTAAAAGATTTAGATGAAAAATTTAAAGAGTTAGATAAAGAAGAAGCCGAAAATAGAAAAAAAATGCAAGAAGAGCTAAAAAAAGATCCGTTATTAACACTGGATGATACCAAAACAACTGAATTACCTAAACGAATTGAAGAAAACAAAACTATCGAAAAACCAAAAATTAATGTTGATGCCGATAGTATCATTTTAAACGAAAATGTTATCACTGACGATGAATTCTTTGATGATTTCTTTGGTGATGATGAATAATAAAAATGTCAAATTATGACAATTTACATCGAAATTAAGAAAAGTTTTCATAAAAGCATGGAAATTTTTTTTTTTTTTTTTTTTTTTTTTTTTTTAAAATGGGGATAGTAAATAGGAAAGCTGTTTAAAAATAAATATTAATTTAAAATTGTGAATGAATT
>CAMNRN010000004.1 GCA_946553095.1 uncultured Mycoplasmatota bacterium | reverse complement strand
TATTAGCACTTTGACCCGATCCCGTTTGAGCGACAAAATAGGCATATGTTGCTCCAATTACGACCATGATAAGAGTTAGTATCGCCACTGCCAAGATTAGTTTCTTCTTTTTCATAAATATATATTCCTTCCCAAGTGTAAAGTAATCTTTTTTTCTAATTGATTACACTCTCTACTATGACCATTTTACAAAAAAAAAAAAAAAACTTCTATATTTTTTTGGAAATTTTTCTTAATTTTGATGTAAATTGTCATAACTTGACACTTTGAAGGGATGAAAAAAAGAAAATCTATTTGTTGATTTTCTTAAATTTTATTGACAGAAGCACTATATATTTCCTCAATGTTGCTTTTTAAGTTTACTGTAAATTCTTCTTCAGTTTGACTGACGTTTAGACCTTCCAAAAAGGCTCTCGAAAAACTAGCTGTCATTTTCTTATTTTGTTTTAACTTTTCACAAGCAACATCTTTAGAATAGCCACCAGATAAAGCAACAATTCTTAAAACATTCTTAAACTTTAATAAATCATCATAGAAATTTTCTCTTTCTGGCAATGTAAATTTAAAAATAACATAATCTTCTGGAGCCATTTTATTTAGTTCATTTCTAATAACAGATTTCATAAATGTTTCAATAAGCATTTTACTTGTAGAGTTAATATCGACCTCCGGTTCAATGATAGGAATCAAACCTTTTTTGATAATCGTTTTGGCTAATGTGAATTGTTGTTCGATTACTTGTTTGATACCAAATTCATTGTATTCATGAATTACAGAACGCATCTTGGTTCCGATGATACCATTTTTTTTAGCTTCTTCTAAAAGGGTTTCTAAATTAGGAATTTCTTTTAGAAGTTCTACCCCATCTTCTTTTTCTGCTAAGCCAACATCTATTTTCAAAAAGGCTGGAATGTTTTTTTCTTTTAAATAAAGTACCGTGTTTTTACCATCGATTGGATTATCCATCGTATGCTTAAATAAAATTACACCTAAAATATGTGATGATGTAAAAGCTTCGTTTCTAATTATTCTTGATCGCATTTCATGGATTTTTTGGAACATTTCTTCATCATTTTGAACATTTTCGATTCCATAGTTAGCTAACGTTTTTTTGCTGCTTCCCCCACTTTGGTCTAAAGCCGCGATAAAACCTTTCTTATTTTTTAATTCTTCAATCATTTTTCTTCCCTCTTCTTTCTTCATATACAATAGCTCCAAGTGTTAATAATATTCCCATTGTAGATAAAATTAAGCCAATTTTCTTACCTGGTGCTTTATATTCTATTTTAATATGATGGCTTCCTTTTTTTATTGGAAAGCCAATCATGCCCATATTTACTTTTTCTACTGGTATTTTTTCTCCATCAACAGTGGCTGTGAATCCTTGATCATATGGAATACTCATCGTAAAATACCCATCTTTTTTAACGGAAATATTTCCTTCAATATTATCTCCCTTAGTTTTTTCTTTATCTATTAGAAATTCATCAATATCTTCTCGGATATTTTTAATATCTTCATAATCCAAAATATAGTATTCAACATTCTTTATTTTATAAATTCCTTTGCTGAAAAATACTGTAAGTTGGCGAATATTTTCTTCACTTAAAACGTAATCAAAAGTGAAATTCTTGTTGTGATATTTCCATGGATTACAAGTCAGTTTGTTAGTTATACCATTGATTCGGATAATTGAGTCACCAATGCTGCAAGGATTATCTTCTAAAAGATCAAAGTGAATATATAATAGTTTATTATGAAGTTTCTCTTTTAGTTTCAATTTTATTTTTTGATCTTTTTCAATATTGATAGTGGTTATATCATTTTTGGTTTCAATATTTAATTCTTTAAGGGGTTTTAAGTCTAATTCAAGGTCTTTTTTGAGAATGCTCGGAGAAAAATCTTTTGAATCATCCTTATTAATTATTATATTTTTTAAAATAGCTTCTTGATTATAAGGATAACCTAGCTCGGTGAACTGTGCTTCGCTCATAGTATCACTTCTTGCATATGCAAGAGGCAAAACGGAATCATTTTTATATACATTGATGTTGTCAGTCGTTTTATATAACGTATAACCTAGATAGGGATTTTTATCTGTAACTAAATATTTGTTTCCCATTAAGAGTAAAAATGGATAATTTTTGGCACTACTTGTGATAACTCGATTACGACTTTGAATAGGATTATTCATTATGTCATAATAAAATTTGTTATAAATCTTGTTATATGTGGATGAATATAATGTATTTTTGTAGTAATTTATATTGTTATATATCCGATTAGTATTTTCAAGTGGAGTTATTTGGTTAGAAATACGATATAGACCAAAATCATTATTAGTAATATCTTCAATAATATTTTTTTGATTATGATAATCTTTGCCATATAATAAATCTCGTTCCACTAAGCTGTCAAAACGGCTAGACAATACGGTGATACAACAACTAATTACAACAAGACTAATTCCTAATAAGCATTTTAAATGTGTGATTTTATAAAGAAACAGACCACCTAAAACGATAATGATATCTATATATAGTGCTTTGTCTAATGATCCTAAAGTATTTTTTCCTAAGATAAGAATTATGATTGATATTGGAATAATCCATTTTAATTTAGTATTATCTTCATAAATATCTTTTAAAAATGAGGCTATTAATAAAACATATAAAGGAAGAAATGGGATTAAAGATTTAGCATCGATATACATCGTAGCATTAAATAAATAATTAATAAATGGAAATAATATAACTAATATTAAAGTGATACCGATAAAACGATTTTCTCTTTTTTTAGTTAAACTATTTATAAGAGCAAATATTGTGATAGCACCTAACCCTATTCCATAATATTTATATAATATATAATCTAAGTTAATACCTGGAGTTATTACTTCTTTTAGAGAAATTGATACAGTTGTGGCTTCCCGTCCGTTTAAAATTACTAAGAATGTTGGAATGATTAAAATGCTTGCCAAAAGGATACCGATGATGATGCGAAAAGCAAATTTAGATCCATCTAGGAAAAAACCTTTTATGGTTATTTGAGAAGTCTTTTTTATATATGTATATATTCCATAGATAGTTAAAACTATAATTCCGACTACTGAGTAATAGTAACTAGTCATAATCATCAGAAAAATGCTAATTATTAGCAACCATGATTTGTCTTTTTCAAAATATTTATCAACTCCGAAAAATCCTAAAATAAGAAATGGCATGTAATTTACAAACATGATATGACGGTGCATGTGAAAAATCAAAGGAGAGGCACACATAAATATAATGCTAACTATTAATGATAAGTATGAATTATAACAATGATTACGTAATAATTTGTAAAATAAAAGAGCACTAAGTAAAATAAAAAAACAACTGGAAACTATAATGTAAGTAACCATATTTATCTTGGGAAAAAGATAAGATATCAAGATGATTGGACTTAGTAATCCATAATAAGCAAAATTATATATGTTTTGCCCTGCACCTAGATTAAATGCAAAATCTGGAAATAGATCTTTAGTTTCTAAAAAAAGAGTGCGAAAATATTCGGGAAAAGCAATGTGTTGAGATGACCAGTCAACTGTTGACCCCAAAATATAGCCTTTTTTTAAAATTAGAAATACAATAAGAAAAAAAATAATGGTTAATATAGCAAGATTAACATAATCTATTAAGGTGAATTTTTTACTCTTACTCATTGTTCCAATCCTCATACTTAATCCAATTTTCATATCTAAACATATGACCGAACATATCATAAACGAAATCTTGCGTTTTATATACGCCGATTAAATCATATTTTTTCTGATATAATTCATCAGATAATTCTTTTAAATCAGCCTTATAATCATCGATAAGGGATGGTTTATAATATTTGGCAAAATACATTAGCTTTGATACATCGGCTAATTCGGTCACTGCACTTGAAGTCATTTTATGATGAATGTGTCCATATTCTCCCTCCGGATTATGAGTAACGATCATATCCCATGTTTTTAATTGGAGAATTTCATCTATATCAGCATGAATTTTTTCAATAGATGTTTGCCAATCATCTTTTTTTCCATTAGTTTTGTCAGGATATCCAAGCATAATATATTGACTTTCTACTCTTTCCATCGCACTAATAAATTCTTTTACGCGATCTTCTCTTTCTCCACAGGTAATGCATACTACTAAATAATCTTTTCCATCTTCTAATAGATGAGCTCCTCCCCAGATGGAATCATCATCTGGATGGGCAACAAACATCACTTTTTTGGCATCGTCTAAATTTATTTTAGTGAAATCTTTATCAACATTTATAGGTTTTCTTTTGATTAAAAAAGCGCTAGTTGCCACAAAAATTAAAAATAATAAAACTATTGCACTTTTTTCTATTATACTTTTTTTATTCATAACTTCACCTTTAAAACTCTATTCTTATTATACCACTACATGAAAAAATATATTTTTTTATCATATTTTGTTGACACTTTTTGACAGAAAAATATATTTAATTTAAACAAGTTAAAAGAATTATACAAATAATACCAGTTATTAAAGAAATGGTCTTTTTTAAATTCATTTTATCAGTTCGACGAATAACTGAGATGATTACGACAAAGAAAAGTTGCAGTTTCATAAGTAACATTACGACAACTGGAGCTGCTGTTTTATAGGCTAAAACACTTAAAAGACTAGTTAAACAAAATAAGAAGCCTATAAATAAGACGTTTTTAATAAAAAACTGACGATTTTTTGAATCATCCTTTTTGATACAATGCTTTTTTTGATGAATTTTATATAGAAAGAAGAAAAAAGTGATTGCTATAATATAATAAATAAAATTAACGCCACTTTCATTAGCGCCATTTTTTAAAGCTATTTTTAAAAAATATGGAACCGCGGCATAAAAAATGGTCGAAGTAATTAAGATAAATATTTGTTTTAAGTCGATTTTTTTACAAGTTATCTCTTCTTTCATTTTATTAGTCTCTTTAGAAAAAATATAGATTGATATAATATAAATTAAAAAAAGGAAGAAAAAAATGAACCTAGGAGTAATGTAACCGACCGCGATATCGCATAACAAAATTAAAAAGACACTACCAGAGTCAATCAAATTAGCTAGCCCAATCGGCAGATTTTTTAAAGCTTTGATGTAGCAGAAATCACCACCAATTGTGGCTATTGCATAAAATATAATGGCTATAAATGAAAATAAAGATATTTCTATAGGATTAAAAAAAGTATATATAAAAATAAATATTCCTGTTATTAAATTAACGTAAAATAAATATTTTATTTCATCAAATTTAGTTAAAAGATTATCTTCAATAGTATCTGCCAGAGAATGAAATATCGACCACATAAATGCTGCTTTTTTTCCTTGCATTGTTATCACCACTTAGATTATTATAACATGTCTCAACGTCTAATGATTATTTTTTCATCTTCTTTTACATGACCGATTAAAACACTGGATGTTTCATCATGATTTTTAATATTTTCTTTTATTTTTTCTTCTGCATAATTGGCATAACAGTAAACACATAAATGTTGGCAGGTATTATAAGCAGCAATATCCACCATTTCAACACAGTTACAGTTTTTATTTTTACGGGCATTCCATTTTTTAAATTTGGATTTGCCTGTTAATCTTTCGGCTAGTTCTTGCGATAAACATTCCCCTTTTATAAAGCCATATTTACTTAAGTTTTCTTTTTCAGCACAAGTCTTTATGTAAAGATGATGCTTAAGAGCTATTTTACTAAAGTTAAGTCCTATTTTTTTATACATATCCTCGGTCCATATGTGTGGATGCAAAATGTGATAGTTTTTTTGGACATTTTTGTAATTATCTAAAAAGGAAAATATAAAGCCATCTATGTAGTTTTCACACAATGCGCATAGCCTAGAAAAGGCTTTGATGTGATAGGAAATCGTATAATGATCATTTATAAAAACTGGGTCATACCTTATATAAACGTTTTCTTTACCGATCTTCCTAGATAATTCTTTTACGCCTTCAATTATTTTTTCTTTTGATAAGACATTTGGTTCAATATCTCGATGGTATGGTGTAATAGTAACATGAAATAACATCGGTATTTTGATTTGACCTATGAATGGAAGAATGGGTGTGGGATTTTTAGTACAAAATAAAATGGCATCAACATCTTTAAAATATATTCGATTAATAAGGCTAGGATTGTAAGGATTTCGTACATCGACAAATCCAGCATGATAACGATTGATAAACCATTTAGTGTAAAATGCAACAATATCTGTTCTCCCACTTACTATTAAAATCATTTCTTACTCCTCTTCTACTAGGGAATTTGAATTTTTTTATTTTCCCTTTTGTTTTGAAAATTAGAGTCAATTTCCTTTCGGCGAACACGCATTATTGTATTGAACCGATTTTGATAAAACTCTTCGATAGCTTTACTTTCAGAATATTCTTTATCACGATATATTTTATTCATTTTTCTTGATAAAGCTAAAGTGTACTCGGGACTTAATAGTACTGCCTGATATTTATAGATTAAATGTTTTTTTTCACTCGGCTCTGAAGTTAATAAAAAAATACTAGTTAGAAGATTAATTGTTTCTTTAAAAGATAAGTTTTCAACTCTTTCTAGATATGATATCACATCATAATTTTGATTTGTTCCAAAGCAATGTAATCTATTTTGAAAATCATTAAGACTCATGTTACTTCCACTTTTAAATTGACTAGGAAAAACGTAATAATGCTGGGGATTTATATAGTATGGACTTTCTATGTTTGCCATGATTAAAGGCAGAAGTGCAGTATTATCTTTTACAAATGCTATTTCTTCTTTGCTATATAAAAAGATTTTTTTCTTAACTAAAGCGATAAAATCTAATATTTCAATATATAAATAATCTTCTTTTGATAAGTATTTTAACATTTCTATTAAAAAATAATAATCTTTTAAAGTAATTCCATCTAAGTGACTCATTTCGACGATTATACGAAAAAAGTATTCTATTGTTGCACGAGCCATGATTCTCTCCTTTTTTTAGACATTATTATACAAAAAAATGACTGGGCTGTAAAGTTGTCTTCGGCTTTAACTTGATGATTCTAGAAAGATAAAACTCTTATATGCTAGATTCCAAAATATTTTTATATTTATCATCTAAATGGTCGATAATTAAATCACTGACTAAAATTCGTTTTATAAAATCTTTATCTTTTGTCGCCAGTATTGCATTAACTATTTTTTCTTGGTTTGTTTGATGAATGCCACTTATATATTCACCTAAATAATATATGTCTTTAGAATCTACAAAGAAATTATCCAATAAATCAAAATTATAACCTTTATAATCATAATTCATTCCTAGACGCCATATATTTTCCAAAGCATTATCATAATTCTCAGCAGCTTTTACTAAATCATCAAAATAATCTTGATTTATATTCGGAGTAAATGGGACAAAAATGTAAGAAGTTATTAAAAGCATTAATTCTAAATCACTCATATTCTCTGCAATACTAATATAAGTTTTATTATGTATTACTAAGTCAAATACTCTTTGGTATTCATCTTCGTTATTAATTATTAATTCTTCTAATGATTTATCTTTATTTTCTATATTGTCTAATAAAATATTCAAATCTTCTTTGTATTTTTTGCCAACATCAGAATTCATAAATATTTTTATTTCATTAATTAGTGTATCTTTGTTAATTAATTTGTTTATATATTTATAAACACTTTTGACAAAAAAATTATTTTTTAATACGACGGAAAAAGATAACTCTTTTATATTCAAATTGATGAATAACTCTCCTGCCTTGCCTTCACTAAATTTTTTATTGTCATTAGGTTTTATCTCATATATGTTTTCATCATAATATATTTTTAAAACTTTTCCGATCTCTAGTTCATCAATTAGTTTAATAATTATTTTATCTTTATCTATTTCATAGTCAAAATCAACTTTATTACGATCAATAAATATTTCAATATCTCTAAACATATTTTCTATACCTCAATTCTAAAATACTTTATAAACTACATTTTGCAAGTTTATTTTAAAAATACGTTGGCAATCTTCAAGTGTGTTTACTAAATCGAGTTGATATTATAAAGATTAGAGCTTTTATTATTAAAGTCCTTTGTCTTATTGCTAACTTGGCATATTCATATTAACATAATTTTGGAATACTTGTCAAAAAAACAGTTTTATCATATTTATATATGAATGTAAATTTTTTTAAATTTTCATTTCTAAAACAACTTTTGCAACTATGCTTTTTAAAAATATATTTCAATATACAACAACTTTAAAATAAACACCCCATTTGTTTATCTAGGTTGTGATGTTCGAGATGTTGCTGAAAGAGTTGGAGATACAGTTGAAATGGATGAACGAACTTACTACCATATGTTTCCTAAAAAGAAAAAGAAAACTTAAATAATTTATAAAATTAAGTCCTAAAATAAATTTAAATAAAATAAAACCCCGTTCATACGGGGATAAATTCAATCTGGTGCTTGTAGTCGGACTCGAACCGACACAGTATTACTACCAATGGATTTTGAGTCCATCGTGTCTACCAATTCCACCATACAAGCATAATGAAGGTACATATTAAGTATATCATTCTTTTGATAAAAATGGAATATTTTTATTCATCTAGTTCTTTTATTCTTATTCCCATGTCACTTACTAAGCAGAAGACTTGCTCCATTGATAATACTGCGCCTTTGAAAAATGTAATGTCAGTATGAATATTTTCAAAAATGCAATCTTGAAAAAAAGCGTCATGGCAAGTTATATTATCTAGCTTGGTAGTTTCAAAAAAAGACTTTTTAAAATGACAATCATCTAAATTTGTCGATTCAAAAAGACATTCAATGAAGCGAGAATCAAAATTCCCTTTTATAATTTTTATTTTAGAAAATGTGGTGTATTGAATTAATGAATCAACTATGTTTAATGATGATACTTTTTCACCTTCAAATAAAACATCAGTTAGTTTAGAAGAAGTAAAACTCATAAAAGAAATGTTATCGTTAAGGAAATAACAATTCTGTAATTGACAATTTTGAAATGTAATATTTTTTAAATAAACATCACGAAAAACTACATTTTTAAATTGACAATTTAAAAACGTTACATCTTCGATTGTATCAAATACAAATTGAATGTTCTCTACCGTCTCATCTGTATATTTTTCATGACTGATGGAGACTTCTTCTCTATGTCTTTCTAATAATTTACTCATTTTTGGTCCTCTTTATAAATTGATGAAAATAATTCTTGTTCTTGATCTTCTTTTTTTTCTTCTAAAATTAGCTCAGGAAGGTCTCTTAAGGAAGCTAGGCCAAAATAATCTAAGAATTCACTAGTTGTACGATATAAATTAGGTTTGCCCGGCAAACTACTTTTTCCTGATACTTTGATCAAATCTTTGGCCATTAATTTCCGAATCATATTAATGCTCGGAATTCCTCTTCTTTCATCAATTTCAATCCTAGTTATCGGTTGGTTATAAGCAATAATGGCTAAAGTTTCTAAAGCTGCCTGACTCAATCCATTACTACCATGATTAGTTATTAATTTTTGATAATATTCTTTGTGATCACTTTTAGTTGTCAGTTTGAATGTTTCACCAAAAAAACTTATTCGAATTCCTCTTTTTTCACTTTCGTATTCTTCTCTTAAATTTTTTAATAAACTTTTTGCTTCTTCCATTTCTATTTCTAAAATGTCACAGATACTTGCTAAAGTTATTCCTTCATCACCTACAACAAATAAAAGTCCTTCTAAAGCTGCTTGTTTCATGAATTTACCACCTTTTCTATTATAATATCACCAAAGTTTGCCTCTTGTTTTAAGCATATTTCATTATTCTTACACATGTCTAAAACAGATAAGAATGTGGCCACGATTAAATCCTTTGAATAAACTTCAAAAAGATCGTTGAAAGTGATTTTATTTCTTTTGGTTAGTACTTCCCTGATATAACTTGTTCTTTCTTCAACACTGATTTCTTTTTTGGTTATCTTCGTGTGAAGCGGTTTTTGATATTCTAATCTCTTTTTCATTTCTATAAGAGCATTGGTTAAAAGAGATACATCTTCCGTTTTCTCTATTTTTTCATGCACCATAAATTCACTTAAATTTTCAGGAATCTTTGTATAAACTTCATTTCTTTTTTCTTCTAACTTTTTAAAAATATCTGTTACATTTTGATATCTTTCATATTCGATTAATTTATTTTTTAAATCTTCTTCACTATTAATCGTATACTCACTATCATCTTCTTTCGAACTATCATCATCTAAATTAAGAAGCAATCTCGACTTTAAATGAATTAATTCTGCGGCCATGACAAGATAGGAGCTAGCATTATCAATATCTTCTTTATCAAGTGTATTTATAAACTTAAGATACTCATCAATTATATATTTTGTGTCTATTTCATATATATCCATTTTAGCTGTTTTTACTAAATGAAGTAATAAATCTAAAGGGCCTTCGAAGTCCTTTATGCAAAAAATCATAAAACCACCCTATTTACAAATATAATTTTTTAAAGGCATTTCAAAATAAATGACCTTAGCATCAGTATCTTTAGCATATACTGATTTACTTAAACTTAAGCTTGTTCCATTGTTTTTTCCTAGATCAATCTCAGTGTTAAAAAGCATTGTACCTTCTTCTAAAGAAAGAAACTCAGCGGTGATGCCTTCCATTTTATTGTAAGTTTCTGCTATTTTTTGATATGTTTCATATTGATTAAAAAAATCAGGTGTAGTCATGTCTAATTTAAGATTAAGATTGACTAAGTTTAATTTGTTATTTTTAAATATATATTTTATCTCTTCATTATCTTTAGTGCACGTTAATATTCCATTTTTTTCTTCATTTAATGGAGCTTCATATGATGGATAGCTTTCTTTTTTGATTTCTAAAAACTTAAAATAATTCAAGTTGGTATTTTTTAATTTATATGATACTTTGGTTTCTTCATTTACGGATAATGTGGGAACATCTTCAAACTTTATTTGTTGAAGCAAATTATCTTTTTCATCATATATTTCTAGGAAATAATTGAATTCGTCAATATTTAGCGTGGTTTCTTTTTTATTTTTCAGAAAAAAGTTAAGTGTATCATTGTCAATAGTAAATTTATATAAAAGGAATTCGTCTACATCGATAGAAAGTGTTCTTGTATATAAATATTTTTTTACTTCCTCTTCTTCATTATTGTTTTCTTCACCTTCATTTTCAGCTAGGTTTGATTTTAGTTCAGGATGAAGATATGATTCAACATATTTAGAAATAGTTGGCAAATAATATGTAAAACTACCAAATATAGCAAATAATAAAATGATGCCAATTAAGCCGACACCAGTCTTTTTACTTTCAATAGTTGCTAAGACTATTGGCGTTAATTCTTGGTCTGTAATAACTATTTTTTTTCTTCTTTTCATAAACTTTCTCCCTATTCATTCTCTTTTTATTATACTACATATTTTGGGTGGAAACAACCTAGTTAGTTACTTTCTTCTTTAAACTGATTAAACATTTTTAAGTATATCGCATATAATTCTTGCTCTTCTTCTTCACTTAATTTCTCATACGGATTTTTATGACTTAAAACTGTTTTTTCATGCATGTCTATTACTTTTCCTTTTTTTACAGTTACGATTGTCGGTGATAATAACCTTTTTACACCTGTGCCATATTCATTTTTATATTGATCTTTTACGTAATAATCTTCTAACCTACCACCAAAAAAGTCAAGAATTTCATAGTAGGCCTTCATGCCTTCTTTCGTTTTTTTAGGAGTAATTGTTCCAGAAAATTCATATTCATCTCTGATATCTTTTATGTCGAGGTAATATATTTTTTCGATATTTTCATCTTTTGCAGCTTTTAACAAAGGACTTATGATGTTTCGACTCAAAGGACATGTGGCATAACCAAAATAGATTACGGCATCTTCATTTTTTAAGACTTCAACTATTTCTTTAGCACTTTTGTATTCTACAACATTGTCTTCAGGGATATCCAGCTCAATTAACTTTTCATCACCAATTTGGGCAAAATTATAATATTCATATTCTTGTTTAAACTTCAAAGCATCAGTAATATTTTTTTCTTTTTTATGTCTTATTATTAAAAATGCACAAAATGAAATAACTATAATGATACATATTGAGCTAATTATTAAACAAATTTTATTAGTTTTATCCATATTTTACTCCTTATTTTTCTATTATTTCAGGTTCCTTATACTCTATTTTCTCACAGACTTTTTGGTTCGGTTTGAATCCCTCTGGACACATAACTCCCGCATCTTGCTTATCAATGATTTCACAACTTGTGTCTTTTAATGTTCCTTTGATGCAGCTGTATTCGTTATTCTCTTTTAATATTTCTTTACATACACTTCCCCTTTTAGTAGTTGATCCAGGGCAGATGTCTTCATTATTTTCATTTTTCTCCAACGAGTAATCTTTAATACTTATGCATCCATCATATTTTAATTCAAAGCCTTCAGGGCAACTTGATTTTTTAACAGCATCAATTAAAATTACTTTTTGGCATGAGTCATTATCTAAGGTATAGCCTTCTTTGCAGGTTAATGTACCTTCTTTAATGGTTACTATTTTACATTGATTATTTTCTAACTTTCCTTCTTTACATACTAGTTCTTTTTCTTTTGGAATATCTTCTTGGGGAGGATTTTTTAATTCTTCTTTTTGACAGCCAGAGACTAAGAATACATACATCAATATGATTATTATTTTTCCAAATTTATTATTCATTTGCTATTTCTCTACTTTCTCCAGTTAGATAATCTATTTCAATATTTTCTTGAACATTGTAAATATATACATTAAACTTAATTCCTTTACCTCGATCTTCAACTGACATAGCTTCAATTATAACGCCACTGGCTAAGAGATTTTCGCCTTCAAAATGAGGGGTGACACGATATAAAACATGATTTTTTGTTTCCTTAATATAATTTGCTACTTTATTTTCCCATTTCAACATTTCAATACTATTCATTTGTCTCGTACAAGTAATTAGATTTTTTTCATTAGCATTTTCGCCAGTTAATTGATATCCAATTAAATGGCACCGGTTATATAAGTATTTGCCACTGATAAATTCGTACTTAATTGTATGCCATCCACTGGGTTTAATCATCCCAATGGAAGATCTTTCTTCTGTCGGCATTAAATCTATGCCAAGATTAGCTAAGGCCACTCCACAGCGATTTAATTTGTCTAATTCACTATAATTTTCAAAAGATGTACTCGTAAATAATTCTTCTGAGAAATTCGGCTCGTTATCATTTATAATAATAGAATTTTTTCCTTCATATGGTGGGATGTCTTCGATCGAAATTGAAGGGCTTGTTTCATATGAGAACGAATCTTTTTCACTTATATAATAGATGCCTACACATAGTAATAAAAATACTAAGGCAATAAATTTATTTTTATTATATTTCTTCATTATTTTTTATTTATAAAGTCGAAAATAGCCACGATGATTAGGAAAGCTCCAGCTAATTGAGTTATGAATAAACCTGAAAATGGATCAATGATTAAAAAGATTCCAAGAATATCAATTATAACTCCGGCGATTAATAGACTCTTCCATTTTTTAGGTTCAATATCTTTTATTAAGTAGGCTCCATGGAGTTTTAAACTACCATTTACGATTAAATATACTCCTAAAATAATGGTAATTAGTTTCATAATAGATAAAGGATTTAAGATAATGATTAATCCTAAAATAGCATAAAGAAGACCACTTATTAAATTTGTTTTACTAGGATTATCTTCTTGAAAATATTTTATAATAGATAATGATCCAACGAGAATTAATGCACCACCTACGATATAGCCAATTATGGAATTTGCTCCTCTTGGAAGAAGGAGAAGGATTATACCTATTACACCCATAATGATGGTATTTGTCATAGAAATATGATTATTTTCGCGGGGCTCTGGTTCTACTTTTTCTTCTTTTTCATCTTTTACTTTGGCTTCAATGATTTCTTTTTTCTTAGCCATATTTATCAACTCCTATCATGATTATACAATTAAGTATTTTTATTGTCAAAAAAATTTATTTTGACAATTTAAAGACGATTGTAATATAATGAAAGTAAACAGTAAGAAAATTGGAGGATAAATTATTATTGTTAGCGCCAGAACCTTAGGGTTGACGAGGATAATAACTATCGAATATATTCGGCGGATGTTATTACGGGATTAGTATAGTCGTTAGATTTGCTTACAAAAAACAAAATCAAGATTGTAACAAAAAGTAAGTCACATACAATATTTTTGTATGGAGGAATTTATTATGTGTGGAATTGTCGGTTATGTCGGCAAAGACAAATGTGTTTCAAAAATTATTCATGGTTTAGAAGCACTTGAATATCGGGGGTATGATTCAGCAGGAATTGCTATTTTTAACAAAGGAAAAGTAGATACTTTTAAAGAACAAGGAAGAATTGAGAATCTAAAAAAAAGAATTGATTTAGAGGCAGAAAGCCATTTAGGAATTGGACATACTAGATGGGCTACACATGGGGAGGCAAATAAAATTAATGCTCATCCTCATACCCAAGGAAAATTTACGATTGTTCACAATGGGATTATAGAAAATTATATTGAATTAAAACAAGATTTATTGAAAAACGGATATGTTTTTTTATCAGAGACGGATACAGAGGTTATGGCTGCCCTACTCGATTTTGTTTATAAAGAAGAAAAAGATGTTTTGAAAACAATTCAAAAGTCTTGTAAAATGATTCGAGGTTCTTTTGCTCTTGGGATTTTATTTCATGATAATGAAGATACCCTTTATGCTACAAGGCTTTCGAGCCCACTTATTGTAGCTTCTGGCGAAGAAGGAAATTTTATTGCCTCAGATGTTCCAGCAATTTTGGAATTTACAAATAAGTATTATCTTTTAGATGATTTAGATATAGCGGTTTTGAAAAATGAGAGTGTTACGATTTATAATCAGTACAATGAAGTATTAAAAAAAGAATTGTTAACTTTTGAAGGAAATATGGAAGCGGGTCAGAAACAAGGTTTTGAACACTTTATGCTAAAAGAAATACATGAACAAGATAATGTATTTTATGAAACTATTCATTCTTATTTTGATGGATCAATCGATTCTCTTAAACAAAATTTTCCCGATTTAAGTAATTTTAAGAAAATTGATATCGTGGCTTGTGGATCAGCATATCATACTGGACTTGTTGCTAAAAGTTTAATTGAAGAATATGCTGTTATGCCTGTAAATGTTGAAGTTGCTAGTGAATATAGATATAAACAATCTTTTTATGATAATAATACTTTAGTTATCTTGGTGTCACAATCAGGCGAAACTGCTGATACTTTGGCAGCTTTAAGAAAAGCTAAAACTGATGGAATTACTACACTTGCAATCGTGAATGTTGTCGGTAGTAGTATCGCGCGCGAAGCAGATCATGTTATATATATTAAAGCCGGGATTGAGATTGCAGTTGCAACGACAAAGGCCTATTTAGCTCAACTGGCAATATTTAGTTTACTTACTATTTATTTTGCTTATCAAAGAAAACTATTAAAAGATGAACAAATAAATAAAATTTATGAAGATATTAAAAAAATGCCAAACTTGATCAGACAAATAGTTGATAATCAAGAATATTTTATGATTGGGGATAAAGTTTTTCAACATCAAAATATTTTCTTTATTGGAAGAGATATCGATTATGCCCTTTCGATGGAAGGATCTTTAAAGTTGAAAGAAATTTCCTATATTAATAGTGTTGCTTACCAAGCAGGAGAATTAAAACATGGAACTATCTCTTTGATTGAAGAAGATACGCCAGTGATTGCCCTTTCAACTAAAGATGAATTACGTGAAAAAACAATTAGTAATATTAAAGAAGTTAAAGCTCGGGGGGCAAAAGTTATCTATGTTACAACAGAAATGCCTAAAGAAAAATTTTATGATGAAATTATTTTGATTCCTAGAGTTCACCCTATTTTACAAAGTATTCTTGTGATTATTCCTTTACAATTAATATCATATAAAGTAGCTAAAAATAAAGATTGTGATATTGATAAACCACGTAATTTGGCTAAATCTGTAACAGTCGAATAAAAAGGCAAAAATAATTGCTTTTAGAAAGGTTATGTTATGACTCCATTTATAAATTCTTTAAATAATTTACATGATACACCTGATGTTAAAATTGCAGATCTTTGTTCGATGGCAACTAGTGATAGGTCGATAAGGAATGCTTTAATTAATGCTAATTGTGATTTAAATGAAGAAAGTGAAAACCTCAAAAATTTAGAGAAAATTTTAGGACCAGATTTATGGAAAATTCCTTTTTTAAAGGAACATCTTACTTTGGAATACAATGGGCTTATTAGAACTGGAAGTGATTATTCTAATCCAATCTTGGATTGTTCGTTTTTTAAATTTTCTTATATGGACTTATGTGAAATACTAGCAGAATTGCTAGAATTGATTGAAGGTGTACCATTCTTTTTATTCGAAGGAATAATTATTACCCCAGCTAAAGATTTGTTAGTTACTTTCATGGGAGATTTAAGGGAATCTTATGTTTACTTGATGCCAGAAATACAAAATAGAAAATTGCCAAAAGAATATATTTATATAGGTCGTGATGAAACTTTTTGTCCGATTAAATATTTAGTTAAAGATTTTTGTTTTAAATCCGATTTAGAACCTTATAAAATAGATTGGAAAATGCAATTTAATTCTTTTCCTTATTTAGAAGATTTTTTAAAAAAGTTAATTTATGAAAATTATCTAAAAATAACAAAAGATTGTATGGCAACTTTAACAAAAGAGGAAGCATTACAAATTGCTTTGATATTTGGAAGCGAATATCGACAACAAAAGCATTCTTTAGAAAGAAAAAAGGCTTAAAATGCTTGCTTTTTTCGTATTATTTATTATATAATAATTTTGCAAGTTATTTAGGCAGTGTTGTTTGTTTTTGTAATGTGTTTGATTAACAATAAAGTATTTAGGACTGCCCTAGAGAAATTATTCAAACTCCCTACAACTAATAAACAACAAATAAATAGTTATGCAAATTAATAAGAAAGGAGAAAAAAATATGGCAAGATATACTGGTCCTAGTTATAAGAAATCTAGAAGACTTGGCTTTTCAACTTTAGAAAATGGCAAAGATTTAGCAAAGAAACCTTATGCTCCTGGAGCTCATGGTCAAGACAGAAGAAAAAAATTAAGTGAATATGGTATTCAGTTACAAGAAAAACAAAAAGTTAGAATAATGTATGGACTTAATGAAAAGCAATTCCATAAGACTTTCGATAAAGCTAGTCATATGAAAGGTATTGCTGGGGAAAATTTACTTGTATTATTAGAATCTAGACTTGATAATATGGTTTATCGTCTAGGAATGGCTAGAACAAGAAGAAGTGCTAGACAAATTGTTAATCACGGACATATTTTAGTTAATGGTAAAAAGGTAAATATTCCATCTTACACAACTAAACCTGGAGATATAATTTCTGTCAAAGAAACTTCAATGAATCACCCTGCAATTGTTGATGCATTAGAAGCTAATACTTCTGTACCAGCTTTTGTAGAGATGGATAAGAAAAAGTTAACAGGAAAATATGTACGTATTCCTGATCGTAGTGAATTAAATGCAGAAATTAATGAACAATTAATAGTTGAATTCTATAACAGATAGCATAATAAAAAAGAATTAATTCTTTCGAGGATTAATTCTTTTTTTCATCTTCTTTTTCAGGATTGATTATTAAAATCGATTTATTCTGAAGGCCTATGGCACTGGCTACATCTTTAAAACTTTCAATCGATAATGATTTATAACGCTCTAGGGCATCATCAATGATTTTATGATAATTTATAAGATCATCTTGTATTAATGAATTTACTTTTTCAATATCATCAAAATCTAGAATTAAGGTGGCAACATTTGCTTTGATTTTACGCATTATTTCTTTTTTGTCGACTTTTAAATTTGCGATTTGATTTTCGATGCGACTTATTACTTCATCAACATAATTGGTATCAGCGGTGATCATAATAACAACAAATTCATCATAAATACCTGCTGATGGATATAGACTTGTAATTAAACCTTTGCTTGTTAATTCTTCTTTAAAATCACTGGTATTTCCAAAGTTAGCATTTAATAATACGGGAAGTAAAGCTCTTAGAGAAAAATCATCAATATTTTTAAATTTGCTACGAGGTATTTTAAGACCATATTTTACTTTTGGACTAGTAACATTCATTTGGATAGTTTCTATTTCTTTTACGACTTCTTTTGGTTCTTTTCCCTTTTGGATAACAGGTTTAACATATAAAGAAAATTCTTTGGAACTCATAGTTTCACTGATTGTCTTGGCCATATCATAAGGATTAAAATTTCCTGTGATACATAAAAACATGTTTTCTGGATGATAAAAATTATTATATACATTTACAATATGATCTAGAGATATTTCTTTTATGTCCTCGGGTGTTCCTGTGATAAAATTACGGTAGTTTAGTTCATGAAACATGTTTTGAAGTAATAGATAATAACTTAAGGAGTGAGAGTCATCACTTCCCATATTAGCTTCCTCCGTTATTATACCTTTTTCTTTATTAATTAGCTTTTTAGTGAAAAATGGATTATAGACAAAGTCTAAAAGATGACGAAGGTTATCTGCTAGGTTTTCTGTGGAAAATATTAAATAACTAGTAAAATCAAATGTCGTAAAGGCATTAGCATCTCCTCCCGATTTATAGTAAAAATCATGAGCTGTATAATCATCACTCTCGTTAAACTTAATATGTTCTAAAAAATGAGCTAAGCCATTAGGAACCTTGAATTTTTTATTACCAACTTTAAAATCCGTGTGAATAGATCCATAGCGAACTGATAAAGTCATGTAGCAGCTATTTACCTTTTCATTTACCCACATGTAAGTTTTTAGCCCACTGTCGTCGATATGCTCATAAATCGTTTCATTTAGATTTTTTAATTTTATTTCTTTCACTATCCCTTGCCTCCTTTTAAAACATAAATGGTATTAATTTTTACCTTTTTAGCGACTTCAACTATTTCTTTTTTAGTTACTTCATTGATTTGTTTCTTACGGTCTTCAAGAGGTGGGAGATCATCAAAGATATTAAAGACATGATTATTTAATATTGCTACTTCATTATCTAGACTTAAATCGAGAGATAGACTGATATTTCTTTTGGCGTCTTCTATTTCCGTTTCAGTCATATCACCTTTTGCCATCTTTTTAAGACAGTTTTTAATTAGGCTAATAGCTTTCTTTATATTTTCATTATCAAGAGAAACGTGAATTGCTAATAAACTATCATACTTTAAATACATACTAGAAATCCCATAGCAAAGAGAGTTTTCTTCACGAATGCTTTGATAAAGTTTACTTGTAAGTCCCCCACTACCTAAAATGTAATTATAAACGTGAAATACAATATCTTTTTCTTTTTTAGTTAAATTTTCAGTATTGAAAAGAAGAACTAAGTTTGCTTGAATAAAATTTGCTTTGTTCTCTTGCATCAACTCTTTTTTACGGCTTGCATTTTCGACATATAATTCTCTTTTTTGATTACTGATGATGCGATTTTGAAAATTCTTCTTAATCTGTGTAACTACTTCATCCATATCTAAATTTCCGATGATAAATATATCACATAAGTTGTCTTTCATTAAACTAAGATATATTTTGTATAACGATGACGGGGTTATTTTTTCTAAGTCTTCTAGCGTTCCTAATAAGGGAAATGATGTAGGACTTTCTTTATCTAAAGTATTAAATGCTTCGCGAAAAGCAATCTTAGTGGGATTTTCATAAAGTCCAGTTATTTCTCTTTCCATTCTTTTTTTGATAATGTTAAAAGTTTTTAAATCAAATTCATCATTGGTAACATGAGGGTTTTGCAACATGTCAAAAGGAAACTTTAAAACATTTTCTAAGTAATCTGGTTCATCAATATAACATGGATCGATAAAATCTAAGATAAAGGAAGAACTAAGCATTTTGCCAAGTTTAGTAGTTAATCCATAGAAAACAGTTTTATAGAGTTCTTCTAAATGGATTACTACTTCTTTTCTACTTTTATATAAATTTGACGTTTCAGATATCAAATCAACAAGAAAAGAATAAGATGCTAGTTCCTCTTTCTTGGCTTCTTTAGTAAAGATAATTTCCATATGACAGGTTTTAAATTTATCTGTTTTGATTGTATGAATATTGTAAGAATTACATTTATAAGTTTTGTATATCATTATTACACCTCATTTTTATTATGGTTTAAATTTAAATATTTATTATACTCTTTTAAACAATAATCATCAGTCATTCCCGCTATATAATCTAAAACGATTCTTTCTAAAGAATTCTTTCTTTTATATTCTTCATCCATATTATTCAAATATGATTTTATAATATTGGAACTACTGTTGTTATTTTTTAGATCAGATAAATATTGTTTAAATAAGTAACGGAGCATTGTTTCTAGTTTTTCGATCTCTTCTTCAGTATTAGCTTTATAATAAATATTTTTATAATTGAAATCTTTAAGATCTTTAATAGCTTGATATATACCTTCGCTTAGCTCTAAATAATTCTTGCCAACACTATTTGTTATGATATCTAGTGTAATAGTATTGATTATATCCTTGTTTTGCTTGCCTAAAACTTGGACAATATTTGTGGGAATGTCGTCGATGGAAATTAAATTTAGACGAATAGCATCTTCAATATCTCTTCCTAAGTAAGCAATTAAGTCACTAATACGAACTACACAGCCTTCTAAAGTCATAGGATATAACTTTTTTAATAATGTATTATCTTTATATGATGATTCATATTCCTCGAAAAATTCTTCTTTAGTTTTCTTTTTAGGACTATATTTTCCTAAAGCAAATTCACCATTGTGACACATTATGGCATCAAGCGTCTGTAAAGTAATATTTTTACCTAAACCATAGTTTTCAATCTCCATTAAAAGACGAACGCTATGAATATTATGATTAAAATAGCCTAAATTGTTTTCTAGACTTATTTTGTTTAAAATCCTTTCACCAACATGACCAAATGGTGGATGACCAAGATCATGGCCTAGACTAGCGGCTTCAATTAAGTCTTCATTTAAACCTAGGGCTCGGCCAATTGTTCGAGCAATTTTGCTAACATACTGAACATGTTGCATTCTTTTACTCAAATGATCGTGATCACTATATGTAAATACTTGAGTCTTATCACTATACCGAGAAAATGCGAGCGTATATATTATACGATCAATATCTCTAAAAAAAGGAGTTCTTATACTTTGGGTGTTTTGTTTAAAATATATCGCTTTTTCATCTTGGCAAGCAAATTTACTTAAATATTTGTTTTTGTTTTGCATGTTTTCAATTATTTGTTTATTCATACTGCACCTAAATATATAATTTCTAAAAAGATAATATATATTTATCCTTTCTTTAGGAAATACAATTACTTCCATACTATAATAATAACAGGTTAATTCTATTATGTCTAATTAAATAGTTTACTAATGAGGATATTTTTTATTTATAAAATTACATCTTTGACATAATGGTTCTAACTTTTGATTATTTTGAAAACCTTGAAGCATATTTTGATATCGAGGGCTTTTTTTTATAGTTTCTAAATCGTCAGTATAAATGTTTCCTAATTCTATGGTGCCTAATGAATCAAGACAACAAGGCGTAATTCGCCCATCAACTAGTATGGCGATGTGATCTTTTAGAGCGTAGCACGTTCCTTTTCGGCTAAGTATCGGATTATCTAGGGATGGCCAAATAAAGGTATGTTCAAAGTCAATATATATATTTTCACTTAATTTTTGCTTTCCAGTTATTTTTTGATGATATTTTTCTTCTAAAAAGCTTATTATTTCATCTTTATATTCACTATCTACCCAAAGTCTTAAAGATATATAAGTGGATCTTTTTAATTGTTCAATCGATATATAAATATCTTCTAAATATTCTTCTATAGTTTTATGAGAATTTTTGGTGTAACTATGTAATGATATATTTATTTGACGGATATTTAAGTTGTTTTTTATTTTCTTTATAAAATAACCATTAGTAGTAATATTGATGAAAAAGTCTTCTTTAGCTAATTCGATTATCTTTTCAATATCAGGATGAAGAAGAGGCTCTCCTAAAACATGTAAATATAAATACTTTGTATGCCCTTTTAATTTCTGCAATATAATTTTAAAATTAGCAAGACTTATTGACTCCGGCTTCCTTTGATTGCCAATGCAAAAAGGACACGAAAGATTACAAACATTGGTTATTTCAACATATACTTTTTTATACATAGTTCTCCTTATATAATATTAAAACTTTTAGGAATCGGAGCTTCAAAGGTCATTTCTTTAGCTGTGATGGGATGAATTATTTTAAGAACATGGGCATGTAGTCCCAGCCTTTTTATCGGGTTAGTTTTAGCTTGATACTTTTTATCACCTATAATTGGGTTTCCGATGTATTGTAACTGAGAACGAATTTGATTTTTACGACCAGTTTCAATGTTAATCTTTAAAAGACTCATTTTTCCATTAGTTTTTAGGACTTCATAGTTCGTTATGGCTAATTTGCCATTTTTTTGATCTTTAGTAACATACACTTGATGAGTACTAGATTCTTGTAAATAGTTTATCAAGCGATCTTTTTTCTTGCTTGACGTTTTTTCAACAATGGCAATGTAGGTCCTTTCAATTGCTATATTAGACCAATTTTCTTGGAATTTTTCTTTCAGTTTTTCATTTTTAGCAAATAAAATAACTCCTGATGTATCTTTATCAAGACGATGAACTATATATATTTTATTGTGGGGATTCTGTTTTTTGATATATTCTCTTGCTTCATGATAAATTGTTCTAGTTTTCTCTTTGGCACTGGCAATTGTAAGAATACCACTTGGCTTACTTATTACCAGTAATTCTTTATCTTCATATATTATATTTAACTTTTTCATAGCCTTATTATATCACTATTTTCTTAAAGATAGAATATAGTCGTGGGGGTCTTCTTTTTCTAATGATACACTTTCAACTTGGTCAAGAATAAAATCGCTTTTTTCTTCTAACATTTGCTCTACACTATTTTTATTCCAACTATAAAGTGCTTCTATCTCTGGAATATTAAACTTTCTTAAAAACTCTTGATATTCTTTTAAGGAGCAACTTCTCCAGGTGAATATATTCGAGGCTAAAAGGATGTCATAATCAGTAGGAATCTGGTTGGGTAATTGCCAAAAGTCACCTATTATTATGCGAGGAATTGGTGAATTTTGTAATATTTTTTGCAATTTTCTATAATTTTCTGGATCAAAATAAGGAATTATCCGCCCTGTTTGATAATTTAGTACATGATCAGAAATAGCACTATACATTAATGAATCACTAATCCTTTTATGCGATTTTAGAAATTCTAATAAGTTACTGGCGACGTCTTTAGGTAGATATGGTAATATTTTTTTTAATCGAAATGCATCATTTAAACGATTTTTTATAAATAGGAAATAAAAGTCTTCGTAAGGTAATATTTGGATAGCTGTGAATTTGATAATAAAGTGAAAATAAGTAGCAGGATTATTATCAAATAAATCTACATTTCTCGCACCAAAAAGCTTGGCTGCGAAGTATTGATCACCGCTTCCTAAGACACTTAAAACATCAGCATTATCAAAATGATATAACTTTTCAAAACTAGTTAAATTCTCATTAGAAAAAGCAAAGACTTTGTCATTGGTTTCTCGTATTTTCATAAGCACTCCCCTAAATCGCTCTTTATTCTATCATAAAAGATTAGAAAAAATCAAGGCTTTAACCTTGATTTAATTTGATTCTATAATATCGGATGTCGTAATGATGTCATCATCAGACATTAACTTTTCTTCAAGTACTTCACTGGCATCATCATCCAGTAAATCTTTTTCAAGTTCTAGTTTGATATCACTATATTGTTTATATCCTGTTCCTGCTGGGATAAGTTTTCCGATGATTACATTTTCTTTAAGTCCGTGAAGATTATCTACTTTTCCACGAATAGCAGCATCTGTTAATACTCTAGTTGTTTCTTGGAATGATGCTGCGGATAAGAATGAATCTGTTTCAAGAGAACTCTTAGTAATTCCAAGCATGATTGGATTTCCTTTAGCAGGGACTTTTCCAGCAAGAATTACTGGTTTATTTCCTTCTGTAAATTCTCTTAGAGATACTGTTAGACCTTCAACGAATTCTGTGTCTCCGCCGTCAATTATTCTAACTTTGTTAATCATACGCTTAACAATAATTTCGATATGCTTATCCGAAATATCAACACCTTGAAGTTTATATACTTTTTGTACTTCTTTTAAAATGTACTCTTGAGCAGTAAGCGGATCGGTTACAGCTAATAATTCTTTTGGTGAAATAACACCTTCTGTTAACTTGTCTCCAGCTTCAACTGTGTCATTTATTTCTACTCTTACTTTCATGTTGTAATTAGTAACGTGTTCACGGCATCCAGCTTCATTTTCAATCGTAATATTATGTTTGCCATTTTGTTCTTCAATACCAATTACTTTTCCAGATATTTCAGCAATTGTCGCTTTTCCTTTAGGAATACGAGCTTCAAATAACTCTTCAACTCTTGGTAACCCTTGTGTAATGTCATCACCACTTGCAACTCCTCCGGTATGGAAGGTACGCATTGTAAGCTGAGTACCAGGTTCACCAATTGATTGAGCGGCCATGATACCAACGGCTTCACCTTTTTCAACCAAATTTCCGGTCGCTAGGTTTCGACCATAACACTTTTGACAAACACCATTGTTGGCTTTACATGTTAAAACACTTCTTATTTCAACTTTCTTAATTCCCGCTTTTTCAACTTTAGCTACGACATTTTCAGTTATCATTTCCCCAGCTTCAAGAATTACTTCTTTAGTAGTTGGATTAACAATCTTTTTAGAAGCAAATCGACCTAGTATTCTTTCAGTCAATGGCTCAATAACCGAGTTATCTTTATCATTTAATAAATCATATACCACTAAGCCTTGAATTGATCCACAGTCATAATCTTTAACAATTATATCTTGGGCAACATCTACTAGTCGTCTAGTCAAGTATCCTGAGTCAGCGGTACGTAAAGCGGTATCCGCATCTCCTTTTCGACAACCATGTGTAGATAAGAAGAATTCAGATACGGTTAGACCTTCCATGAATGATGATGTAATTGGGATTTCTACTGTTGATCCATCCGGTTTAGCCATAAGACCACGCATACCAGCAAGTTGAGCGAAGTTTGAGATTGATCCACGTGCTCCAGAGTTCATCATCATAAAGATTGGATTATCATAATTATTAGCACTTTGAGCATTTAATTCATCTTTAACTGCATCAGTGGCTTTATTCCATACTTCAATTACATTTTCATATCTTTCATTTTCAGTTATTAAACCACGTTGATATTGTTTATTTATCTTATCAACTTTTTCTTTAGCAGTAGCAATAATATCGCCTTTTTGACTACTTTTTACAACATCTGATATGGAAACAGTAATACCTGCTAAAGTAGAATATTTGAAACCTAAATCTTTTAAACGGTCTAGCATGATGGAAGTTTCTGTCGTCTTGTATCTTTTAAATACTTGGGCAATTAATTGACCTAAAGTCTTTTTAACAAAAGGAGAAACTAATTCCATTTTAGCAACAGCCTCAGGGATATTTGTGCCACTTTCTAAGAAATATTTACTCGGAGTTATTCCTTCAATATTAGCTTTTGATCCTTCGTTAACATATGGGAATGAATCTGGTAAAATTTCATTAAATTTGATTTTTCCAACCGTAGTAACTAAGTACTTATCTTTTTGTTCATCAGTAAATAATTTGTATTTAAATGATGAGGCTGGAAGAACAATTCTAGTATGAAGAGTAATTTCTCTTCTTTCATAAGCCATTAAAGCTTCATTTGGATCTTTATAAACATGTCCCTCATTTGGAAGCCCAGCTTTTTCAATTGTTAAGTAACAGTTTCCTAAAACCATATCTTGACTTGGGGTAACGATAGGTTTTCCATCTTTAGGGTTTAGGATATTATTAGCACCTAACATAAGAATTCGTGCTTCAGCTTTAGCTTCTTCTGATAATGGTACATGGACTGCCATTTGGTCACCATCAAAGTCCGCGTTGAAGGCTGTACACACTAATGGGTGTAAACGAATAGCCTTTCCACCTACTAAGACAGGTTCAAATGCTTGAATTCCTAATCGGTGAAGAGTCGGAGCTCTGTTTAATAAAACTGGATATTCAGTAATGACATCTTCAACAATGTCCCAGACTGATTCATCACGAGTTTCAATTAATTTTTTAGCACCTTTAATGTTGTGGGCTAAGCCACGTTCAACTATGCCATTTATTACATGAGGCTTAAATAATTCTATCGCCATTTCTTTAGGAAGCCCACATTGGTACATCTTAAGATTTGGTCCAACAACAATAACACTACGACCAGAGTAGTCTACTCTTTTACCTAATAAGTTTTGACGGAATCTTCCTTGTTTTCCTTTTAACATACTAGATAAACTCTTTAAAGGTCGATTGCTTGCAGCTGTAATACTTCTACCGCGTCGACCATTATCAAGTAGTGAATCAACCGCTTCTTGAAGCATACGTTTTTCATTTTGAACAATGATAGTTGGAGCTCCAAGTTCAAGTAATTTTTTCAAACGATTATTTCGATTAATAATACGACGATATAAATCGTTCAAATCACTTGTTGCAAAACGACCTCCATCTAGTTGAATCATTGGACGCAATTCTGGAGGAATAACAGGAAGGACATCAAGGACCATCCATTCTGGTTTATTACCTGATTCTTGAAAAGCTACAAGGCAATCTAGTCTTTTTACTAAACGAATTCTTTTTTGACCAGTTGTATTTTCAAGTTCTAATCTTAATTCTTCAATTTCTTTATTTAAATCAACTAAACTCAATAATTCCTTGATGGCTTCAGCTCCCATACCTACTTTAAAAGCATTGCCATATTTTTCATAGTAAGCTCGATATTCTTTATCAGAAAGTGTTTGCTTGCGTTCTAAAGGAGCTGTTCCTGGATCGATTACAACATAACTTACAAAGTATAATACTTCTTCTAAATCTCTTGGTGACATATCAAGGATAAGTCCCATTTTAGAAGGAACTCCCTTGAAGAACCAAATATGAGAACATGGTGCCGCAAGTTCAATGTGCCCCATTCTTTCTCGTCTTACTTTAGAGCGTGTTACTTCAACGCCACATCTGTCACAGACAATGTTTTTATATCTTAATCTTTTGTATTTTCCACATGAACATTCAAAGTCTTTAGTTGGTCCAAAGATTTTTTCACAAAATAGCCCATCTCTTTCTGGTTTTAAAGTTCGATAATTGATTGTTTCTGGTTTTTTTATTTCACCATAAGACCAACTACGAATCTTTTCTGGGGATGCAATACTTACTTTAATTCCTTTAAATTTACTAACATCTATCATTTTTTCACCTACTCCCCATCTTCCATATCATCAGTTATGATGTCTGGAAATTCTAAATCATCTAAATCTGTAATTTCGTCCTCTTCTTCGTCAAATGATTCTTCTTCAACTGGATCTGGAACTTCTTCAAGAGGAGTTGAAACTTCTATTTCGTCGATTCGGAAGGCTTCATTATCGTCTTCTTCCTCTTCAATGTCTTTAAATTCTACTACTTCATCTTCATTATTAATAACTTGAACATCTAGTCCTAGTGCTTGGAATTCTTTTACTAAAACTCGGAATGATTCTGGAACACCAGCTTGATTTATTACTTTTCCTTTAACAAGAGATTCATAAACTTTAACACGTCCGACAATGTCATCTGCCTTAACTGTTAAGATTTCTTGTAAAACATGGCTTGCTCCATAGGCATATAAAGCCCAAACTTCCATTTCTCCAAATCTTTGGCCACCAAATTGTGCTTTTCCACCAAGTGGTTGTTGTGTAACTAGGGAATATGGTCCAGTTGCTCGAGCATGAAGTTTGTCATCTACCATGTGGTGTAGTTTTACCATATACATAACACCAACATTGACACGGTTATCAAACGCCTCACCAGTTCGCCCATCAATTAATTCAACTTTTCCGTCTTCAGACATTCCTGCACTTTTCATTTCTTCAGAAATATCTTCCCAAGTCGCACTATCAAAAACTGGAGTAGCGTAATGAACGCCTAATTTTTTCCCAGCCATACCTAAATGTAATTCTAATATTTGACCAATGTTCATACGTGATGGCACACCTAGAGGATTTAACATGATATCAACTGGTCTTCCGTCTGGTAAATATGGCATATCTTCTTCTGGTAATATTAAAGATATAACACCTTTGTTTCCATGACGTCCAGACATTTTGTCTCCAACTTGAATTTTACGTTTTTGAATGATGTATACTCTGATTACTTTAGATACACCAGCTGGAAGTTCATCAGAATTTTCTTTAGTATATACTTTAACATCGTGAACAAATCCACCTGCTCCATGTTCTACTCTCAATGAAGTATCGCGAACTTCACGAGTTTTTTCTCCAAAGATGGCATGTAATAATTTTTCTTCACTAGTTAATTCTTGAACTCCTTTTGGCGTAACTTTACCAACTAGGATGTCTCCTTCTTTTACTTCTGTACCAATACGAATAATTCCATCAGCATCTAGGTTTTTACGAGCATCTTCTCCAACATTAGGGATATCTCGTGTTATTTCTTCTGGTCCTAATTTTGTATCACGGCAATCGATATCATAATGCGCTATATGTAGAGATGTATAAACATCATCTTTTACTAATCTTTCATTTAAAATAACTGCATCTTCATAGTTATATCCATCAAATGTCATAAATGCAACTGTCATATTTTTTCCAAGTGCTAGTTCTCCTTGATCAGTTGATGGTCCATCGGCAATTACTTGGCCACGATGAACTTCATCGCCAACTTGAACTAAAGGGTGATGATTTACACAAGTTGAGGCATTTGATCGTTCGAAATTTGCTAAATAATAAGTGTCTTTTCCTTTGGCAACTTTAACAATAATCTTTAAGCTGTCAGCATATTCAACAACTCCATCAGCTTTACAAACAATTGTTGAACCAGAGTCACGAGCAGCAATATATTCTACCCCAGTTCCAACTATAGGAGCTTCGCTAGTTAAAAGAGGCACAGCTTGACGTTGCATGTTGGCTCCCATTAGAGTTCTGTGCGCATCGTCGAATTCCAAGAACGGAATACAACTAGTAGTAATAGCAACAACTTGACTTGGTGCAACGTCTACAAAGTTAACTTGCTCTTTTTTTACATAAACTGTATCGCCATTTATACGAACTACAACTTCATCATTTACAATATGATTGTCTTTAAGTTCAATAGCGGCTTGAGATATATAGTAGTCTTTTTCTTCATCTGCGGTCATGTATACAATTTCGTCACTTACAACACCTTTTTCGACACGGCGATATGGAGTCATTATAAAGCCATATTCATTTACTTTAGCATAGCCTGCTAAAGATGTAATAAGACCTATGTTTTGTCCTTCTGGTGATTCAATTGGACAAATACGTCCATAGTGAGATGCGTTAACATCACGAACGTCCATTCCAGCACGGTCTCTTGACAAACCGCCAGGCCCTAGACTTGACAAACGTCTTTTATCAGTTAACTCAGCGATTGGATTTACTTGATCCATGAATTTTGATAATTGACTAGATCCAAAGAATTCTTTTAATGAGGCAGTAACAGGACGAATGTTAATTAAAGTTTTTGGTGTTACTGTTTCAATTTCTTGGGTAGTCATTCTTTCACGAATAACTCTTTCCATCCGAGACATACCAATTCTAAATTGGTTTTGAATTAGTTCTCCAACTTGACGAACTCGTCTATTTCCTAAGTTATCTATTTCATCAACGCCACCAATATTAGAGTGAAGACCAATATAGTAAGAAAGAGAGGCATATACATCAGGAATAGTTAATCTTCTAACATCAATACTTGGATCTATTCCAATTAGAGTAATAGTATTTTTTTCATTTAATGGATCCATTACTTTAACAGTTTGAATTTTATTATAGTCATCTAACTCTTCATTAATTAAAGAATCTTTAACGTTTAATCCATTTTCAAAAAGCGGACGGATTTTTTCTAGGATTTCTTTTGTAATTACAGTGCCACTTTCAACAACAGTTGTTTTATTATCCACGATAGGTTCTTTTAAAGTCATGCCTAAAAGACGGTCTAAAACATTTAACTTTTTGTTAAATTTATAACGACCTACACGTGCTAAATCATAACGGAAACGATCAAAGAAACGAGTGATTAATTGATTTTTAGCAGAATCTAAGGTAGCTGGTTCTCCTGGACGTAATTTTTCATAAATTTCAATTAAAGCTTCATCAGTATTCTTTGTACTATCCTTTTCTAAAGTATTTTTGATGTATTCATTTTCACCAAATAGATTTAAAATGTCGTCATCACTTGATAAACCTAAGGCTCTTAAAAGTGTTGTTACTGTTACTTTTCTTGTTCGGTCAATTCTAACATATAATACATCTCTAGCATCAGTTTCATACTCTAACCAAGTCCCTTTGTTAGGTATTATTTCTCCACTTACAATGCGTCGACCATTTTTATCAATTTCACGCTTAAAATATACGCTTGGACTACGTACTAATTGAGAGACAATTACTCTTTCTGCCCCGTTGATGATAAATGTTCCAGCCTCAGTCATAAGCGGCATATCACCTAGGAATATAGTTTGTTCTTTTACTTCACCTGTCTCATGAATAAAAAGACGCGCTTCAACTTTTAATGGTGCTGCATAATTTACCATTCTTTCTTTTGCTTCTTTAATAGAATATCGAGGTTCATCTAAATAATAATCCCCAAATTCTAACGAAATATTTCCCGTAAAACTTTCCACAGGAAATAAGTCATCAAAGATTTCTTTTATTCCCTTGTCTAGAAATTCTTGATAACTCTTTTTTTGGATTTCCAAAAGATCTGTTAATTCTAATGTGTTTGTCGTTTTAGAAAAACTTCTTCTTTCTCGGTAATCACCAAATTTTTGCTTCTTATAAGCCACGATATCACCCCATACACAATTTTTTTAAGACTTTTTTTATTTATAAAAATAAATACGCCACTAAGTTAAAATTCTAACGCAAGGTTTTTAGTTTGTCAACGAATTTTCGATTTTACGACATAAAAACCTTTACTTTTTGCTACTATTTCGGTTTCATAATACGAATCTAAGGTTGCTTGCATAGATTTTACACCATGGTCCCGGCGCATTACAAACCATAATCTTCCATCAGAACTCAAATAATTTTGGGCATTTATTAATATATCTTCTAACACTTTTTTCCCCGCTCTTATCGGCGGATTAGTTATGACTAAATCATACTTTTTATCAACATTACTATATATATCACTCTGAAACGATCGGCAATCTGCCTTATTTTCTTTAATATTCATCTCAGTCAAATGAACCGCTCGTCGATTGACATCTATCATATCAAACTTTATATTTAGTTTTTTGTTTAAGACTATTCCTATTAAACCATATCCACAACCGACATCTAGTCCCGTCTTTATTTCGATATCATTATGTTTTATAAAGGTATCGATTAAAAATGAGGAGCCATAATCAATTTTATCCTTAGAAAAAACACCATTATCACTTTTAAAAGACAAACGACAATTTTCTTTTTCATAGGTAATGGTTTTTATTTCACTTTTTAAGTATGGGTTATTTGTAAAATAGTGTTCCAAAGGCACTTCCCCTTTTCTTTGCGTATACATTTAGTATATCACATGTCTCAAGAAAGTCAATTGACATTTTTGTTTTTTCTTATAAATAGCCTATTTCACCTATAGACAAATCTTTAAATTTTTCGTAGTAAACTTTCTAGGTCTTTAATATATTTATTCATTTCTTGGTCTAATTTATTTATTTGAAGACAATAATTTATTCTTCCTTTTAATGATAATAGGTATTTTTTTTCATCCTCAATGCCTAATCTTTCAAGATGAGATTTTAAACTATACTTTTTTATGTAGTACATTTCTTGTCTGATTTTATGTCGATAAGTTTTATTTGTTTGAATTTTTTTATTAACAACGAGACCAGTTACTTGTTGCCTGTTCTTGCAAGTTATTACTTTAGTTTTTTCATTGTTTAAAAGATATCCTCTTTTTAAAATTTCTTTTTTTACATAGTTTTTTATTTCTCTTATGCAAAAATCTCCAGAAAAAGTTAGGTCATCGGAATATCGCGTATAAGAAATATTTTTAGAATCACAGTACTTTCCTACTTCTTCATCAAATTCTTTTAATACTAAGTTGGAAATATAAGCACTAGTTGGTGCTCCCTGAGGAAGATAATCATAATATGTACATAATTTAGTTAATAGGACAGCTATTGAATTAGGAAAATAATCGTAAGAAAAACAATTCCGCAATACTTCACCAAAGGTTATGCTAGAAAAGAAATCTTTGATATCTAATTTTAAAATTATTCTTTTACTACAATGTGGGAGGGCATTTTCTTTTAAATGGGCGCCAGGAATATAGGCCTTAGCATAAGGTGATATAGGCATTTGTTCAAGGATATTATGTAAGATGTTCTTTTGAATATTTTTCAAATTATAATTTGGAGCATATATTTTACGCATTTTTTTATTTTTCTTTTCGATTGAAAATACTTGATAATTATTTTCTATATTGTTACTAATAGCATATAATTTTTTTATCGTTAGCTCATCAGTTTTTTCCTCACATAAATGAAGAGATAATAGAAAACTGTTTATCATACTTTTGGTTAAGTATTTTTTCATTCCTATTACCTCCATAATTGCAATACTTGTAAAATATCTTTAATATGAAAATGTAGTTTAGTTAGTTTTAACTAACGGTAAATTACGCATGGCGTAATATGCTACTTTGAAATATTAAGATTTAACGTTCTTAGTTTAAGATGACTCAATGCGACTCGCATGAGTTAGAAAATATTCTAAACCGCTATTGCAAGGAAATTGTAGCATAAAAATATATATTTGTCTATAAATAAAAAAGTTGAGTTTTAATCATCAACTTTTATATCTTTTTCTTTAAATTAGTTTAAAGCGTCTTTTAATTTGCTTCCAGCTTTAAATGAAGCAACTGTCTTAGCAGGAATTTTGATAGCTTCTTTTGTTAATGGATTAATTCCTTCTCTAGCAGCTCTTTTTTTAGCACTGAAAGTTCCGAATCCAACTAAAGAAACTTTTCCTTCCTTTTTTAATCCAGTAGTAATTGCTAAAATTGTTGCATCTAGTGCACGTGTAGCATCTGCTTTTGATAAACCAGATTCTTTGGCAATTATTTCTACTAATTCTGTTTTAGACATTGTTTTTACCTCCCATACATCTAAATTTTCCATGTAAAGCGCTTAGTCCTTACATATTAAGATTAGCAAAAATTGCTTATAAAATCAATAAAAAAAAGCATTTTACTTTTAAAATTACTTTTTCTTGACTAATTAATTGTAAAATACTTTTAATTCTTGACATTAATTATGTTAAATTACAATAGCTATTAAGGTATTTGACCCTTTATTTACGATCTTTGTTACAGTGTCTTTTAATTTATATCGAGTGTTATCTGGCATCATACTTAATTTTGCTTGAATTCCCTCTTGAACAATATTTTCTAAGCTTCGACCAAATATTTCACTCTTCCAAATGCTTCCAGCATCACTTTCATAATCCTTCATCAATCGATTTATAAGCTCTTTTGATTGCAATTCACTACCTATTATAGGCTCAAATGTTGATTCAACATCGACTTTCATAAGATGGATGCTAGATGCCACTGCTTTTAATTTAACGCCATAGCGATTCCCTTGTTTTACTAGCTCTGGAGTATTTAATTTTAATTCTCTCGTAGTTGGATAAACAATTCCATATCCAGTACTTTTAGCCATTTTAAGAGCCGCTTTGATATTGTCCATCTCTTCCTTATCTGTCGTATATGTAGCAAATATTTTTAGTAAACCTGCCTTGGTCGTTACCATATCTCCCATGATTGATCTTAGTGTTTCATTATATAGTTCATCTGTACTTTCTAAATTTATAGTTATGATGCCAGTTGATGCATCAAGTTCACTGATATAAGCTTTAGATATGTATTCCGATTCACTAAAATGTTCCATGATAGTATCAACATCTTTGACTTTTTCAACACTTGTAATACTTTCTTTTATCTTTTCAAGATAGTACTTTTTTATATCGTGCGCACAAGGAAGAACATGAACCCATTCAGGGATGGATACTTTGATATCTAAAACAGGAAATTCATATAAGGCTGTTTTTAATATTTCCATGATTTCTTTTTCATTCATGAGTTCAGCACTTATTGGAAGAACAGGCACATTATAGTTTTCACTTAATTCTTTTGATAAACGAACTGTTTCAGTATTTGTCGGATGAATACTGTTTAAAATGACTATAAATGGTTTGCCAATATTTTTCAACTCTGTAATAACTTTTTCTTCCGCTTCTAAATATGATTCTCTTTTTATTTCACCAAATGATCCATCGGTTGTAACAACAATTCCTATTGTCGCATGATCTTTAATTACTTTTTCTGTACCTATTTCAGCAGCTTCAATAAATGGTATTGCATCTTCAAACCAAGGACTTTTGACCATGCGGGGATTTCCTTCTTCGTCTACAAAACCGTTGGCCTCAGGAATGACATATCCTACACAGTCCACTAATTTGATATTGGTCGAAAATTCATTTATTTTGATATTTGCTCCATTTGATGGCACAAACTTTGGCTCCGTTGTCATAATTTGCTTTCCTTGTGCACTCTGAGGAATTTCATCCAAGCATCTTTTCTTCTCATATTCATCTGTGATATTCGGAACAATTAAGTTTTCTATAAATCGTTTAATAAATGTAGATTTTCCTGTTCGAACTGCTCCTACTACTCCTAAGTAGATTTCACCATTTCCCCTTTTTGCTATAGATGATATAATTTTTTCTTTTTCCATAACCCACCAATCTTTCGTTTTTTCTACTTAAACTGTATGATTTAAAATTTATAGTTATACCAATAAATTATTACGATCACAAAAAAACCCCGATGTATGTCACCGGGGTCGGTAGTTTTTCAGATAAAGTCATAAAGTTAATTATTTAGTTATGTGCTAAATAACTTTCTTCATACTTGTACTTCATAACATTGACACATTTAATCGTATCTTTGTTATATTCTTCGCGTCTTTGACGCATTTCACTCATAGTCATATTAAGCAACATGGATTACGCTTAACCTGTGAATTAAGCTTGTTCACCTCCTTTCAAAGTTTTTATAGATTTTATTTATTACAGTGCCGCATCCACGCCACGCATTCCATCATATTTATTTGCTTGTGCAGGCATGAAGTTTATAACATGACCATATCCAGCAGTACTTACTGTGTACTGTTGTGATTCTGCTAATGTTACATTTTTTATAGCATGTTGATAGCTTCCCCAGACATGGGATACCGATGCTGATTTAAGAACAGACGCTTCAAGATGTAATTCTAGAGAACTTATGTCATCGTCAACTAAGTTCATCGAAATACCAAAGCCATCATCTTGTTTAGAAATATTTCGTCCATTTGGTGAATATGTTATTGTGTCATAAGACGATGATCCGACTTTTTTATAAATTTGAAGACCTTTTTGTGATCCATCATAAATAGCCAAATTATAGAAACAAAAACCAATAACATCAAACGAACGAACAGCAGGTGCAACTTTCCAATTTGTTTGCAAATTCAGATAATGAAAATCTCCATCATTGCTGCTTATGGTTGATAATTTAAATGTTTTATAATTTGTTGTTACTGTCAAAGAATATGGTTCTGATTCTTCATTATTATACTCATCTTCGGTTACTTCCGTCCAAGTATAACTTTCATTATTACGTGATACACCTTTATAATAAACTTTTGATTGTTCAACATTCTCTAAATCCAATTCTAAGTATTTTTCTATTTCTTCTTCAGTCATAGTACTTATACGGGCCTCAGAAAAAACCAATCTTAGTCTATTATAATCTTCACTACTAATGTTTACTGCTTTTACAGAACTAATCCCCAAACTTACTACTGCTAATAAAAAAGCAAACTTCACTTTTTTCATACTAACTAATCACTCCTTTCCTGAATTCAGCATATCGAATAATTTTAGATTTTACAATAGAAAAATCGTAGAACTAAAAATTCCACGATTCATAGAATCAGCTTAATTTAATGAATCTATAATACCAAAGATATAATTTTTGTCTTCCAAATAATTCTTACAATTTCCTTCGGTGCAATCTAATTCTTCATCTTGATAATTATATGTATAACTAGTTATATTATTTTTATCTGAAGTTATTTCTTGAAAACTAATTAAATATTTATCAAGAAATATATTATAAATCTGCTTTTTCTTTTTTACCTCTTTATAAATAGATATTTTATTTGATTTCAAATCAACAATTATTTTTTCTCCATCACTTAAATCTTTTCTATATAGTCCAGTTACTTCGTCTTTTGTAAAGTCATTATTAATTAAAATAACTTCGTCAATAATTATATTATTTATATTCACATATGGTTCAACATCGTCGACTTTTGTTTTATTCTGATCCTTAAAATATATTAGCTTGTCATTAGAGAAATTCTTATTTAGTGACATTTTAATTTCATAGTGGTGAGATTCATCATCTTCATCTATGGTATCGATACTTAAATAAAGACCCTTTTTAATTGCTTTAATAATATCTTTAGATAGATGTTCTTTATATCCGCGTATCTCAGAGATATTAATTGATTCTAAGTTATCACTTTCATAAATTGTTACTTTATCACCATTAACATATGTAAATAAATCTGTTTTAATCAAAATTACATCGTAGTCAGCTTTAACTAATTTAATGTTATTGATAATTAGAATATTTTTAGATTTACTTTCAAAGAAATAACCACCATCAATTGTAATTCCTTTGTCACTACTTTTGATATCATAAATTTTAATAGAATTATAGTTGTTTAAGAAATAAATGAAGAATATGAAACTAACTAAAAAGAATACGATTTTGATAATATTCTTAATTATGAATTTTAAAATTGCTATTAAGATATCTTGAAAAGTCTTCCTAGTTTCAATATTGATATTTTCAGTATCTACTAATAAATTAATATCTACGTTAAATATTTTACTAATCTTAATAATCATAGAAATATCTGGTGTACTAATATCAGTTTCCCACTTTGATATTGTTCTATTAGATACGTGAAGTCTTGCCGCTAAAGCGGTTTGTGTCATCTTACTATCTTTTCTTAGTTTTAATATTTTCTTTCCTATTGTGTTCATTTCTTTTCCTTCCATTTTTTTATCACCGATTTTAATTTTATCATATAAAAATTAGTTTTGATATTACTTTTTTAGGAAGTGAAAATATTATAATTTACACTTATTTAGAATAATAAGATTTATTTATTTCAGAACATTTTATCAACATTTTGTGGTACTTTATCTTCAATAATACGGCTTATTATTTTATCACTTTGTTCTTTAGAAACATTTTTACCAGTCATTTTGCTTAATGTGTCTATGACCTCTCTTAAAGTGTTTTCATCTTTCATATTTCCTTTTTGTAATTTTTCAGCTAAAGAAAGGATTGTGTTTTTATCAACCTTTGTCTTTTTTTCAACTTTTTTAAAAAAGTCATCTCCAAATTTCATTTTGGCCTCCTTAATGTAATATATGTTTGTTGAGAAAAATTTGACATTATTAAGAAATAAACTTATAATATTTTCTCGCGAGGTTTTTTATGATTAAATTTGATGATTTAGATAAAGTTTTAAAAATGAGATCTGTTAGTCTTTTAAATTATGATTATACTATTAGACAACAGGAACAAAATAATATAAATAATGCTAAAGCTAAAACCGTAATGAATATTTTCTTTAACGAAGGGTCTCGAGCATGGCCAAATGCAAGTGATGCTGATTATTTAATTGTGAAGATGGCTTTAATTATAAATAGTAATCCTACCCAAAAAGAATATTTTAAATATTGTTTGAACAAAATAGGATTTCAATCAGCATACGAACTTATGAGCCTCATGAGAATGATGGATCTTATTTCTACAAAAGATCTTGGTCTAGAATCTATTAATATTATGAAAAATGTTTTTTTTACTATGAAAGATGTAAATTTTCAGCAATCTAATTGTTCTATTTTGTTGCCAAATAATAACCAAGGGAAATTACATTATGCTAGCGACTTAACAGGTATAAATATCTTTCATGGCGAAAGAAGAGGTCATTGTCACGATGTAACTGGACAATTTTTAGTAAAAAGGCCCTCATTGATGGGAGCATATTATTATATTCCTCTTCCATTTAGTGGTCATTTTGAACACTCTGTATTAATTGATGCTGATAAAAATATGGTTTATGACTTATCTCAAAACATAGCTATACCTTTAGAATTATGGCATGAATATTACCAACCATCTTTTATGATATCTGGGGAAGAATTTATTGAATTACAATTAAAAGCAATGGAAAAATATCATACTAGTATTAGTATGAATACAATAGAAGAAGTTAAAAGAGTATTAAAAAAATAGATATTAAAATTTATCTATTGTTTTATATTTATCTTCTTGATCATAAAACATTTCAGTTTTAAGTAGCTCAAAGAAATTTTCC
>CAMNRN010000003.1 GCA_946553095.1 uncultured Mycoplasmatota bacterium | reverse complement strand
TTCAAATTAATTTAATCTTTTTATTTAGTGAGTACTTGACAGGTACTAGCATCTATTAACTCTCTAACTTCTTGCAGCCCCATCAACAGATAATATAACACCAGTTATATAACTAGCCATATCACTAGCTAAAAACAAAAAGGCATTAGCAATATCTTTAGCTTCGCCAATTCTTCCTAAAGGAATACTCTTAATAAGAGGATCAATCATTTCCTTTGGCAATTTTGCCACCATATCTGTATTAGTAATCCCTGGTGCAACAGCATTTACTCTAATATTATCAGAAGCAAGTTCTCTAGCCAGTGACTTAGTAATACCATTAACAGCAAACTTACTAGCAGGATATCCAACACCACTTGGTTGGCCATAAATACTAACCATTGAACTAGTATTTAAAATAACTCCGCTTTTTTCCTTCTTCATATAAGGAACCACAGCTTTTGTCATATTAAAAATAGCTTTAACATTAAGATCTATAATGCTATTAAATTCATCAATCGACGTATCTTCTATTTTCTTATTTGCTGATATTCCTGCATTATTTACTAAAATATCAATATGTCCATAACGTTCATATATTTCTTTTACTTTTTTTTCTATTTCTTCATAATCATTTAAATTAGGATAATAACCTAAAACATCAATACCTTCCTCTTTTAGCAAACTAACGGTTTTCATAACAGATTCTTCTTTTGAACCGAACAAAACCACCTCGGCCTGATTCTTTTTAAAAGTCCTAACAATTTCTAAACCTATTCCTCTTGTTCCCCCGGTAACAATTGCCACCTTTTTATTTAACATAATTAAGCATCCTCTCTTTTTTCAAAATATTCTTTGCCAACACCACACCTAGAACATATAAAATCATCTGGCAATATTTCACCATAATAAACATATCCACACATTGTACAAACCCAAGCTATTTTTCCCTTCATAGTTTCAAACCTTATATATTCATCTTTATGTTCTTGATAATATTGATAAGTCAAAACCTCTGTATCTTTAAATACATCTGCTTCTACCAATTTTCCAATATATAAAATATGACTTCCTGTATCTATTTGATCAATTACTTCGCAAATCATATACCCTAAAGAATCTTTAAGTACAGGCAAATCATCTTCCCTTAATAAATCAACATTTTGAAATTTATCAATATCTCGCCCTGATTTTAACCCAAATGTATCTATAATATTTCCTGAAACATCTCTTCCCAACACAGATAAAGCAAACTTTTTATTTTTTTTCACTAACTCACAAGTATAATTACTTTTCATAACTGCCACAGATATATAAGGATTATCTCCCGCACTAACCTGTGATACAGCATCTACTACACATCCACCACTTGAAGTAGTAAGAACATATACCCCTTGACTAATTTTTCTCGTAATCTTTTTATTCTTCACCTTTAGACTCCCCTTTTACTCTTGCAAGCTTAAACATCTCAGCATATGCTCCCTTAAATTTATCGACAGCCTCACTTCCATTACCATCAAATAAAAAATCTAAATACATCCCTCTTAAATTTTCTATAATTAAATCCATATCATAAGGATTACAATCTACTTCTTGATAAATTGGAACAGCATTGACAACTAAATGATCTTTTTGAAATCTATCTAACATATTTATTGGAACTTCCACTTGATGGCCACAATCCAAGCAAGAAAAAAGAGCAATTTTAGTATCATCTGATGCTTCTCTAGCATAACTCCAAACGCCATTCAAAACATTCATATACGTCTCAAAAAGATACACATCATGACTACATTCTAATCCTTCTGTAATAGCTATTTCTACAATATCACGATTATCTAAAGACTCCAAAAAAGCAACATCTTTAACTAACCCAAAATACTCTTGCAACAATGGCTCCATCTCCAAGGCCTTTAAACGTTGTTTTAGACTAACAACATTACTTTTCTTTTGTCTAATTTTTTCTATTCTTCCAAGTATTTCTAACCTTCTATCCTCTTTCATAACTACCACCAATATCATTATAAAACAAGACCAATTTAATTTCCAGCATAATAAACAAAATTAATCATCATCTTATTCTAAACGGATCCACTTTTGTACCAGATCCATCCGCTAGTTCTACGCTTGGAACTAAATTAAATGTTGGTCGTACTGTACTGCTACTGTATATACCAAGAGTGCCCACACCCCCATCATTGTCCATATAGAACTCACTATCCGTATTGTCAGTACATGGCGATATTGTCAAGTCTCTTTCTCCCATATACAGCCAGGTATCATTCACTGCTGATCTATAATCTCTTGTTTCTCCTCTACTTGTAACGTCATATCCCTGTTTTGTCCAGTGTATTGGTAGAGCACTATAATAGTAATCACTTACATACATAAGCCCAACCTTAGCCTCATATGTTTTATCAGTCTTTTTGATTCCCACTTCATAATTGTATGCTGTCTTAGCATTTGAATTTACTCCATTTACTCTACTCATTCCTCCCACATTCCATGTTGTTATTGCGATTTTCTCTCTCCATGTTTCTCCTAGATTATTTAAGTATGTACCATTTAAATTGATTGTATTTAACCAGCTTTCATTCCAATTATTTTTTGAACTACTTGCATTTGCATAATTCCAAAAATATCTACTTATCTGACTTTGACTTCCTTTATAATATGTTGCGTTTGGAATCTCTACTCTAAAATAATCTCCCCCTGTTCCTAGTTGTTCTTTTGTAGCATAATCATATTTGATTAATTTGACTTGATTATCAAATACACCAATTATTCTATATAAATTATCATCTGAACATGTAACATCATCACTTCCAAAGCACACAAAATTATTGACTGTATCATGCCCTCCTGCATATCTGTATGAGTTATCTCCTGCTCCATTTTCTAATGTTTCGTTATGATAATAAATTGATCTATCTAATGTATAATTTTCTTTAATACACTCGGCCATATTTTCATTTTGGCATACATCTGCTATCGTTAGTATAATTTCTTCCTGTTGAATTTTTAACTGAGCACTAAATTGTTTTTCAGTATTCGCTTGTTGATTCGTATCTAGATTGATAAATACTATTCTTACTTGCCATTCATCTTCTGTTTTGTGTTCTGCATTACTTTCTAAGACTTCAATTAGTTTGTTATCCGCTATTGTAATTAATCCTTTTTTAGTTGTTATATCAAATCCTGATGTGTCACCCACGGTTACATAATTTAATCCTTCTATATTTGTAAGCACTGTACCATCTGGTTTTGTTACTTGCAATAATATTTCTGGTGTTTGTTCCTCGGTTGTATAAACAAACTCATTTTTTCTAACAAGTAAATACAAATAGTAATTATAGCTTGCAACATTTGTCTTATTATTAGCAATTAGCGTTGCTTTTGCTGTTGTGACGTCACTTTGATTACCTGCTCCCTCGCCAAAGTTTTCTTGCGTTATATTTAAACCTAGGTCATTTCCCACTGAAAACATTAAACTATCAGTGGTATTCGCTGTCACATTGATATTTGCACTTGCGCCTAATCCTGTTTGTGCTTGAAAGTAAGCATATGTTGCTCCAAAGACTAAGATTATTAATGTAATTAAAGTTATAACTAACAATACACTTTTCCTTTTATTCCTCATCTACTTTACCTACTTTCAAATAAAAATTTATACAGACACTTTCATATTACAGATATTACAAAATACGATATGGATCACTCTTCGTTCCGGATCCACCCACTAGTTCTACGCTTGATATTAAATTAAATACAGGGCGCACCGCAAGAAAGCCATACATGTAGAAGTTAGCAACGTCCCCGCTCCCGCCCAGACCGAACACACCGCTCGCATCAGTACTCGGAGATATTGTCCATTCACCACCCCCCAAACAAATCCAATTATCATTTGCTGCTGATCTATAATCTTTGGCTGCATCACTGTTATGTCCTGGCTTTGTCCAGTGTATTGGTAGAGCTCCATAGTAGTATTCACTTAAATATATAAGGCCTACTTTTGCTTCATATGTTTTATTTATATTATTTACTCCTACTTCATAATCGTATGCTATCTTGGCATTTGATTCTCTTCCACTTGCTAAGCTCATCCCACCTACATTCCATGTTGTCGTTGCGATTTTATCTGTCCATGTTGCTCTCAGATTACTTAAGTATGTACTATTTAAATGAATTGTATTCAATCTGCTTTCATTCCAATTGTTTTTTGAATCTCTTCCATTTGCATAATTCCAATAATATATACTTATCTGATTTTGGGTTCCTTTGTAATATGTTGCGCTTGGGGTATCTTCTCTCAAATAATCTCCTCCTGTTCCTAGTTGTTCCTTTGTTGCATAATCATATTTGATTAGTTTGACTTGATTATCAAATACTCCGATTATTCGGTATAGATTATCATTTGGACAGTTTTCTTCATCACTTCCAAAACATACAAAGTTATTGACTGTATTATGAGCTCCTGCATATCTGTATGAGTTATCTCCAGCTCCGTTTTCTAAAGTATCATCATGTAAATAAATTGAACTATCTACTCCATATTTTCTTGCTATTTGGCATGCCATATAAGTATCATCACACGCTTCATGATACTTTAATACTAATTCTTCCTGTTGAATTTTTAGTTGAGCACTAAACTGTTTTCCCGTATTTTCTTGTTGATTGATATCTAAATTAACAAACACTATCCCCACTTGCCATTCTTCTTCTGTTTTATGTTCAGTATTACTCTCCAGTACTTCAATCAGCTTATTATCTGCGATAGTTATTAATCCTTTTCTAGTTGTTATATCAAATCCTGATGTATCACCAACGGTTACATAGTTAAGTCCTTCTAAGCTACTTAAAACCGTGCCATCTGGTTTAGTTACTTGTAACAACATTTCTGGCGTTCTTTCTTCTGTTGTATAGACGAATTCATTTTTTCCAATAAGTAAATACAAATAATAATTATAACTTGCAGCATTCGTTTTATTGTTCGCTATAAGTGTTGCTTTAGCTGTTGTACTACTACTTTGATTACCTGCCCCTTCACCAAAGTTTTCTTGCGTGATATTTAAACTTAGACCTTTGCCTACTTCAAATTTTAAACTATCAGTAGTATTTGCTGTCACATTGATATTAGCACTTGCACCTAGTCCTGTTTGCGCTTGAAAGTAAGCATATGTTGCTCCAAAAACTAAGATAATTAATGTAAATAGTGTTATAACTAACAAAACATTTTTCCTTTTATTCTTCATTTATTTTACCTACTTTCAAACTAGTTACCAAACGCATACGACATAAAGTGTCTACTTTCAATAATCATTATACTGGTTATATAACCACCTGTCAATTAACTAGTACTTAGTTTTCACAAATATAAAACTTTTATACTTTCTTTGCCAAACAAAAAAGTAAAAGAAATAACTAATCTAAGTAAATTCTTTTACTAAACCAAATAATAAACAATATTAAACCAGTTATACATAAATAAAAGTATAAACTAATTGACCTTGATAAAAGCATAGCACTTGACAAAAGAAACTCGGGAAAAAACATTTTAAAAAGCAAAACGAAACCGCCTTCACTAACTCCCATAGCTCCAGGAAAAGGCAAAAAAGACACTGCACAATACAAAAATGCTTCCACAAAAACAAAATGAAAAATTGAAAAATCTGAAAAACCCAAAGCACGATAAACGAAATAAGGAATACTATGATATAAAAATATTTTTCCAATAGCAATTAAAATAACTTTAAATAAAACAATTTTATTTTCTTTCAAAAACAAAGTACTTTCCCTATATTTTTTTTCTTCTTGTAAAGCTTTTTCATAGAATAAATCCGCCCCTTTATAATGAATAAACTTCAAAAATTTATGTAATAAAGAACAAATTTTAGCAAACAATTTTTTCGAAAACAACATGATAAATAAAAATAATAAGATAATAAAATTAATTAATATTCCTAGAAAAAAGATCCACTTCAAACTCCCAACAGATTCAAAAATCATACTATTTAAAAAGAAAAAACCTATAATAGCCCACAAAAAGCAAGCAAATTGAAAACTAAACAATTCCACCATTAAAGCGATAATAGAATGACTAATAAGAATAGAATCTTTTTTCATAGCATAAATTTGCAAAGGTTGCCCCCCACTTGAAGAAGGTGTAATCGAACTAAAGAAAAAACCTACGATAGCATATTTAAAATATTTACCAAAGCTTAAACGATAACCTAAATTCTGTAAAACTAAACGAATATTTAAAGCTTCTCCAATTGAAAACAAAAACATTATTAAAATTCCTACCAAAATATAAGTTATATTCACCCTCTTAATATTTTGCCATAAAGAATTAATATCGACATCTTTAAAAATTACCCAAAACATTATAATTATTACTATAAATAATCCACATGAACAAATTACTTTAACATATTTATTTTTCAAAGAAATCAACCCTTTCAAAAACATACCCTTTCTTCTTTAACAAAGGAATCACTTCTTCTAATGCTTCAATAGTCCTAGCTGGAGCCTCATTAGTACCTCTGCCATCATGCAAACAAATAATATCTCCCCCTCTTATTTTTTTCAAAAGATTTTCTTTAATTTGCGAAACAGAAATATCTTTCCAGTCTGATGCCATAACATGCCAAAATATAGGTTTCAACTGATATTTTATGATAAACATCCACCCCCACCATGAAAGATGCCCCCAAGGTGGACGAAAATAATTTACTTTCACCCCTAAATTATGCATAATAATCAGACTTTCAAAAAAATCTTGTTTTGTTTTATTGCTTCTCATTAATAAATAATTTTTATGACTTAAGGAATGAAGACCAATTAAATGTCCATCATTCTTCATTTCTTCTATAATCTCTGGATATTTTAAAGCAAATTGTCCTACACAAAAAAAAGAAGCTTTAACTTGGTATTTTTTTAAAAGATTAAGTAATTTCTCAGTATATACACTAGGTCCATCATCAAAAGTAAGATATATTACATTCCCTTTTTTGCTTCTATTTATAAAATACTTAAATTTAAAATATAATGTTGGCAAGAAAAAATAAACTAATAATAAAACTATTATAATTACCATTTAAAAACCTCCTAAAGCATTAACCAAATAAGACCTTTTATCCATTTTAGCTTTAATAATCCGCATATTATGACGAATCTCTTTAAGAACAGTTTCATCTTTTAGAAAACGAATAACATCCACGAATAAATCATCGCTTTTATGCCAAATAACTTTCCCAATTCCTTTTTCCTGTATATACTTAGCATTCCCAATTTCCTGATTTAAAAAAGGCGTTATAATTAAAAGTGGAGTTTCACTTTGAATTGCCTCAAATAAAGTAATACCTCCAGCTTTAGTTATAATTAAATCAGCATCTTTCATATATTTAGCTACTTCATTTGTAAATCCAATAACTAGAACATTTTGATATTTATGATTATATTTATGAAACATCTTTTCATTTTTTCCCACTATTAGTGTAACTTTAACATTTTTCAAATGTGATAAAACGTCTAAAAACACATCAACGGAAGGAATAAGACCTAATCCACCACCCATGATAAGTACTCTCTTTTCTTTTAAATACTTGCTTTTAGCTATAAAACTTGCTTTAATAGGAATCCCAGAAACTACTATCTTATCTTTATCAACTTTTCTACTCAATAAATAATCTTTTGTTTTACCGCTTGGAACAAAATATAGATCAGTATACTTATTAATCCATTCATCATGAATAGAAACATCAGTAATAAATGTATTAAGAATAATATTACTATGATAGATTTTTTTATATGTAGCAACATATTGAGAACACAAAGGCAATGTTGAAATAACAACATCAGTACAATGCTTTTTTAAAAGGCAATTAACTTTTCGAGCAATTATTTTTTTAAAAGGAGCATTATTTCCCCTTGCCGCTAATCCTCCAAAAACATTATATATAAGAGGACATTTATTTACCAAAAAATTAAACATTCTATAAGCCATTTTCCCAAACCTAGGAAACATATATTCTAATAAATCAATTACAGTAACATTAAAATCTGGATGTTCACTTAAAATTTTCTCTTCTATTGCCTTAGCAGCACTAAAATGCCCCATCCCAAATTTTCCTGTTAAAATGAGTATATTCATCTAAATCCCTTCATTCAATTACAACTTTAATATAACACAAATAATCTTACAATTAAGTGACTATTTATCATTTGTTAAATCCCCATTTCCCGAAACGGGAACAATCTCGCCTAAATATTTAGGTTTAGGTTTAAAAAAACATTTTAAAACATCTTTATCCCGAGCTAATACTTCTCTTAATTCGCGTCCTAAAGCCCCTTCATAATGATGAATATCACTACTTACTCCAAATGAATCTATATTAAATTCCCGAGCAATATATAAAGCACGATATAAATGGTACTTTTGTGTCACAATAACCATACTTTTAACCCCAAAAATCTTTTGTGCTCTAACAACACTATCATAAGTAGAAAAACCAGCATGATCCATAAATATATCTTCACTTTTTACTCCACTATTTATTAAATATTCCTTCATCACATTGACCTCATCATAACTCTTTGTTCCATGGTCTCCACTAACTATAATCTTTAAAGCTACTCCCAATTTATAAATTTCTACTGCTTTATCAAGTCGATCTTTTAAAATCGGACTAGGCCTATCTGGATAAACCTTTGCTCCCAAAACTAAAATAGCATCAACTTTAGGATAATCATCATCAAGAATACTTCCTTTCATTTCCTGTTTAACAAAAGCACTGAGAATAAACACCATCAAAAAACAATACACCAAAAAGAAACTACAACCTAATAAATACTTCTTATTTTTAAATAAGAAAAATAAATACAAGAATAATCCATAAAAAGAAACAAAAAGCAAAGAATAACAATTCGAAAAAAACAAAAACAAATTGGGCAGAATCCCTAAAAAAATCCATTTAAAATGAAAATACTTTTTATAAATTACTAAAATAAAAATCAAATTTAAAAGGAAAATAATAATTTGCATCAACTTTAATACCTCTAAAAAAATTTTAACACAAAAAGAAAAAAGATACGCAAATTATCTCCTATTTTCTAAAACTTTACATTCATTTACTAAAACTTTCTATTCCTTAGGCATAGAAATCGTATTATACGCTCCCATATCATAAACAGCATATCCAAGACTTATTAGTTTATCATAAGCAATTTTACTTCTATGTCCACTTTTACAATACACTAATATTGTTTTACTTTTATCCAAAGACAATGTATCATCTATTAAATCATAAGAAATATTTAAAGCACCAACTACATGTCCTTCATCATACTCTTCTTTCGTTCTTACATCCATCACAACATAATTATTTTCTTCTAATATCTTATCTAATTGATTATTCTTATTTCCACATCCACTTAATAATAAAACTATCCCAATAATCAAAAAAAACTTCTTCATAAAATACCTCTTATATCTAACTATAATCCCCATTCTACCAAATATATTAATTCATTTCAACATTATTTCTATACTAATCAGGATAAAAGCATGAAAATTTTTGGTATTCCTGTATTTGCTAAAGTACTTAGTATCTCAAAATTATTAAATTTTAAATAATTATCATGTCCATGAACTTTAGAAAATTCATATGAAATCAATGATCTTAAAAAATCTCAAAATAAAACAAACCCAGTATTTACCTTGGTTTGTTAATCATCAAATTGGTAGCGACGGGGAGATTCGAACTCTCGACCTGCCGGGTATGAACCGGATGCTCTAGCCAACTGAGCTACATCGCCATTTATCAAAAGACACCATTATAATATCAAAAAAAACATCTCATTTCAAGTAGTATTATAAAATCTGTAACCTAAATCATATATTTATTTCAAATTTTCTAAAAAGTACATAAAAAAATAGATATTTTATCCATGCATCTTTTTATAAAGTAAGTAATTAACAAAAAAAGATTATCACTTTGACAATCTACTTTTTTTCAAATTCAAAATCGTTTAATAAATGGGAAATTCTAAACGCATTTTCTTCATCATAAATAAAAACACAGCCAGAAATTTCATGATAAAATATCCAATTCTTTTCATCTTTTTTAAGAACTATGTCCATTAAACTTTGAGATTCTAAACTATCAGAAGAAAGTTGAACTAATCTACCATTAGTTTCTTCAGTTGATACCAAGAATGAATATTTTTCTTTATCAGCAAAATCCATGAAACAATGTAATTTTTCTCATAATATTAAAGAAGAAAAATCAAATAAAGAATCTTGTTCTTCTAATTTCCAATTATGTAAATAAATGCGACTACTTTGTTCGTTATAATTGTGTTCAATTTTGAAAAATTCTTCTAATGTAAGAAGAGGAAATTTCATTATTGTATTAACAAACTCTTCAGTACCAGTCACTTCTAAAGGTTTTAGATTATAACTAAAATCAGCATAAATTGAATATCCATTAGCACATTTTAGATGAATAAATTTTAATTCTTTATTTGTATAACATTTAAAGTACATTAAGCTATCTAATCCAATTGTAACTTCTTCTTCAGCAGTTCCGTCATCACTAGAAACAGGATGTGCATATGAAATAGAAATTGTAGCATCAGGAAATTGCTTATTTGCTAAATCAACCAACCATAATAGCACTCCAAATGGGGTTAATTTCACATTTAACTCATCACTTTTTATACAAATCACTCCTTATCATTTTAATTAAATCAATCTTTAAGATTATTAGCAATACTTGATTTTTAAGTGTAAAATAAAAAAACTGAACTCTAAATCCATAAAACCAGATGATCATATCTTGGCAACTTCGAATTTAATTCAAGCAGTATTATAAAATATGTAACCTAAAATAGATAAATATCATATATTTATTCCAAATTTTCTAAAAAGTGCATAAAAAATAGGTATTTAATCCATGCATCTTTTTATTTAGAACATAACTTATAAATGAAAGGAGGGAAAAATCTCATGGAAGAAATTTTTCTCAATAATAATAAAGATTGTTTATGCAATCTAATTAAATATTTGAAAGGATGTCCTGGACCTACGGGACAAACAGGACCAACTGGACCAACCGGGCCTCAAGGAACACCGGGCATCACAGGACCAACTGGACCTCAAGGGGCAACAGGACCAGCAGGAGCAACCGGACCAACTGGACCACAAGGGGCAACAGGACCAGCAGGAGCAACAGGACCAACTGGACCAACCGGGCCTCAAGGAACACCGGGCATCACAGGACCAACTGGACCTCAAGGGGCAACAGGACCAGCAGGAGCAACCGGACCAACTGGACCATCATTTAATGAAGCAGCTATGATACATGATGAATCAGAATTACAAATACCAAGTAATAATGTCATTCGTTTTAACACCACCAATTTAAACAATGGTATAACATACAATCCTGCCAATGGTGAATTTACAATCCCTAACGATGGACAATACATCATAAACTGGTGGGTAAATGTCCGCAATAATAATACGCTTACAAGAACATGTGCTCCACTTGGTATTGAACTGCATAGATACTGGCCAACTGATGAACTTATTGCTCATTCATCTACTCACAATCGTCTATTCTTCAATGAAACAGGTAGCATTGTCGGAAACGCTATATTTAATGCTCAAAAAGGATCAACTTACAGATTCATAAACTCTTCTCCAGTAAACATTGAACTTGTACCAAATGATCTATATTCCGCTTCTGTTTCAATCACTAGAATAAATTAAAAGAAAAGAAAGCTTAAAATTTTGAGCTTTCTTTTTATGCAATTAAAGCCTCTTTAACGACTTCCCCATCTAAACTAAAACTTTTAGCATCAATAATCTTTACTTTTACTATTTTCCCAATCAAACTTTGATCACCAATTAGATTTACTAACTTAAATGTCTCAGTATATCCGCAAACTTTATCTTTTCCCTTTTCACTTTCTCCTGTAACCAAAACCATCACTTCTTGACCAACATATTTTTGATTATTCAAAAGTGAATATTTATTAACAACTTCATTTAATCTTTTTAATCGATCTTCTTTTTCTTCTAAGGAAATCTCATCTTCAAAATTTGCAGCTAACGTCCCTTCTCTAGGTGAAAAGATAAAAGTATAAGCGCCATCAAACATACAATATTGCACTAACTCTAAAGTTTGTTGAAAATCTTCTTCTGTTTCTCCAGGAAACCCAACAATTATATCAGTTGTAACTGCTACATTTTTTATTTTATTCTTAATCATATCAAATAGTTCTTTATATTGAAGCCGACTATATCGCCGATTCATTTTTCTTAAAATTTCATCGCTCCCTGACTGAAGAGGCAAATGAATATAAGGCATAATATTATCATATTTAGCAATAACGTCAATCATTCGATCCGTAAAATTCCAAGGATGACTAGTCACAAAACGAACTCTAGGAATTCCTATTAAAGCCACTTTCTCCAAAAGAGTTGCAAAGTCATACCCCAGATTTAAATCATTTCCATAAGCATTGACATTCTGCCCTAATAAAGTAATCTCCTGAAATCCTTCCTTTTTTAAATAAGCAACTTCCTCCAAAATTTGTTCAATTTTTCGACTCCGTTCCCTACCTCGTGTCATAGGAACAATACAATATGTGCAAAATTTATCACAACCATAAGCGATATTAATCCATGCAGATATCTTAGAATCTCTTTTATATTTTATATTTTCATAAACTTTATCACTATTAGAATAAACTTCAATATTTTGAAATCCTTTAGTTTCCGCTATCAACTTAGGAAGTTCATAAATATTATGTGTTCCAATAATTATATCAACATAAGAATGATTTTTCTTAAAAGACATAACTTCATTTGGCAACTCGGTCAAACACCCACATAAACAAATAATCAAATCTTTTTTTTCTTTTTTCAGATGTTTACATCTTCCCAAATAACCGATTACTTTATCTTTAGCATTTTCTCTAATTGCACAAGTATTCAAAACGACAATATCAGCATCTTCCAAACAATTTCCTTGCTGAAACCCTAAAGCTTCTAAATAATATTTAATTTCCTCAGAATCATGAACATTCATTTGACATCCATAAGTTCTAAGAAAATATTTTTTTCCTTTAAAAATAGGTTTTATATCAAAATCTAAATTTATATAATTTATATCAACTTTTTTTCGATCCCTTGCTACACATAAATCAGGCAAATTCATAATAACACTTCCTAACATTCCTTATTTTAACATACCTCTAAAAATTGTGAAAGCGGTATTTTAGTTGGTAGTGTGGATATAAAGTTGTAGATTGGAAGTTTTAACTTAAAAATTGTATTCTTTTAATATATAGACAGGATATTAAATTTTACCAAAACCCGCTTTCAAGAACAATTCTACCACGAAAAAAAACACTTGCAAGCGATTCGACACGCTTCGACAAAACTTGTCAAAAAAAGCAAAAAAAGAACCATTAAAATATTCTAAGGGCCCAAAATAATTTAGAATCTTTAAGATATCTGTTATTATTTTACAGTTATTTTATTCTTTCCACCCATATAAGGTTGTAATGCTTTTGGAATTAAAACTGATCCATCCTCTTGATAATTATTTTCAATCACAGCAATCAATCCTCTTGGTGATGCAACCACAGTATTATTCAAGGTTGTAACGTAACGATTTTCATCCCCCTTATATCTAATACCTAATCTCCTAGCCTGTGCATCTCCTAAAATTGAACAAGAACCGACTTCAAAATACTTTTGTTGTCTAGGACTCCATGCTTCGATATCACAAGATTTAACTTTTAAATCTGCTAAATCACCACTACAACATTCAAGTGTCCGAACAGGAACATCTAGACTTCTAAAAAATTCTACGGTATAACTCCACATTTTATTATACCAATCCATTGCTTCTTCATGTTTACAAAGTACAACCATTTCTTGTTTTTCAAATTGATGCACACGATAAAGACCACGTTCTTCAATTCCATGAGCTCCAACTTCTTTTCTAAAACAAGGAGAATAGCTAGTCATAGCAATTGGCAATTTATCTTCTTCAATAATTTGACCTTGAAAACGACCGATCATTGAATGTTCACTTGTTCCGATTAAAAACAAATCTTCACCTTCAATTTTATACATCATAGCATCCATTTCTTCAAAAGACATTACTCCATTAACAACATCGCTATGAATCATAAACGGAGGAACACAATATGTAAAGCCTTTATCTATCATAAAATCTCTAGCATAAGATAAAACTGCACTATGTAATCTTGCAATATCCCCTACTAAATAATAAAAACCATTTCCACTAGTTCTCCCTGCCGCTTCTTTATCAAGTCCCATTAACGCTTCACAAACATCTGCATGATAAGGAATTTCATAATCAAAAACTACAGGATCACCAAACTTTTCAATTTCCACATTCTCAGAATCATCTTTACCAATTGGCACTGAAGAATCAATAATATTAGGAATAACCATCATTCTATCTTTAATTTCTTTATCCAAAGTTTCTTCTTTTTTCTCAAGTTCAGCTATTTTTTCATTAATAATTACAACTTCATCTTTAATCTTTGCAACTTCATCTTTTTTTTGTTCTCTCATCAATTCCCCAATTTTAGCACTTAAAGCATTTCGTTTCCCTCTTAAATCATCTGCTTCTTTTTTATAAGCCCGATATGTTTCATCAAAAAGAAATACTTCATCTACTAAACCTAGTTTATCATCTTGAAACTTTTTTCTAATATTTTCTTTTACTAATTCACTATTTTCTCTTATTAATTTTATATCAATCATACTCTACCAATCCTTTCTTTACTAAGAAATAATCTACCTTTGTCCTTAAAATTATTATAACATAATCCATTATTTATACAATAATTTTTACATCCCCATTAAAAAAAATCTCAACATTTCTGTCAAGATTTTTTTAAATTATTTGCTCAAAACGATATTTTTGACCAGTCTTATTATCTTCTCTTTTGCTAACATCTTCATCTGACAAAAAACTGGAAATAGGTCTTCCCCACAATTGATCTTTATGTTCATAAATAATAATTTCTTCTAAAGTCTCAGTATGTTTTACTATTGACTCCACCATCACGACATCACCTTTAAAATGTTGCCACTTACTCCCCAAAGCTACTTTCAAATCACGCACTTTTATTTACTCTCTTTCTTATCATTATTCGCTTTTTTTATTGCTATAAAACCAACTAAAGCCAAAATAATTAGAACAGCTACACACCCAAAGATTAAATAAGTAGTCGTCGGATTAGCTAAAGAAAAAGAATAATTAACTTCATTTTTTTCTCCAACTTTTAAATCCCAAATATATTCAGTTTTATCATCATTAACATTACTAGCATTATTATCATCACTTACTTTAACATTTTGACCAACTTTAAGAACATATTGAAAATTCATTAAATCCTCATAATCTTCTAACCCTTCTGTATCATCAGTCATTGTCAAATCAAAGATAAAATCTCCAATATATTTATTTTTAAGAGAACTCTTATCAACTTGATAATAAATTTCTTTAAAACGAGAATCTATAATTTTATCTAAATCAACCTTAACAGCTGTTTCACTCGAAATATCATCTATATTTTCATATTCTTTGCTAATAGAAATAGAATATTTATATCCATTAGCCTCTTCCTTAACTTTAAATCCTCTTTTTTCTAAACTATTAATAGAAGTCTTATCAATACCTGTATACTCCGTAAAATCAATATCACTACTATCAGTAATTCCTAGTTCATCAGCATAATCTGTTATATCTAAACTAAGACCCATTTCTAAAGCAACGCTTTTATCATCATTAATACTCATTTTAACTTGATAATCATAGCACCCTGTTGTGCAAAATAACATTACCAAAATCATTCCCCAAAGTTTCACCAATCTTTTCATACTTCCTACTTCCTTCTAAAATTATTGTATCAAGAAAAAAAGAGAATATCAATACTCTTTATAATCATTCAAAGTCGTTTCTACCCCAAGATAAGGCAACAATGCACAATTTTTTCTATTTCCTTGCTTGTAAATATCGTCATAAACTAAAGCTTCTTTTAACAAATCTCGATCATAATTCTCTTCATTAATCATTGCCCGAAAATTTTTTATATAATCCAAGGCTTCCAAAACAGTCATACCGATCAAATTATTAATCATAATACTCGTTGAAGAGATACTTATTGCACACGCTTCCCCATCAAATGTTATATCTTCTATTTTATTCCCATTAAGCTTTAAATAAATATCTAAATTATCAATACAAGAACTATTACTTGTATTAAATTTAATATAATCCCCATCATCCATTCTTTTTCTATTTTTGGGATGACTATAATGTTCCATAATAATTTCTCTTTTTAATTCTTTATCCACTTACAACATCTCTTTCATTATTTTATCTTTATTTTTTAAAAGTTCAACAAATTCATCAATTTCATTTTCTGTATTATAAAAATATAAACTAACACGAATAGTATTTGTAACCCCCGTCGCATTCTTTAATATTTTAGCACAATGATTCCCAGCTCTTACACAAATATCATATTTATTTAAATAATAAGCCACATCTTGACTAAAAATTCCATCAACATTAAAAGAAACAATCCCACTATCAGCTTCCAAATTTATAATATCAATATGAGGAATTTTCACTAATTGTTCAATCATATAATTTCGTAAATGAACTTCTCTTTCATGAATTACATCCATTCCCACATTTTGCAAATACCGAATAGCCTCACCTAAGCCGATAACTCCCGCAATATTAGGTGTACCAGCTTCTAATCTCGTTGGCAAATCTTTCAAATAAATTTCTCTTTCATTATCAAAAGATTCATTCATTCCCCCACCTAAATTAACTGGTTCCATATCTTCAAGTAACTCTTTTTTTCCATACAAAACACCAACCCCTGTCGGACCTAACATCTTATGCCCTGAAAAAGCCAAAAAATCGATATCTAGATCCTCTACATCCGTTTTAATATGGGGAACGCTTTGCGCTCCATCGACGACAACAAATATATCCTCGCTATGAGCAAACTTCGCGATCTCTTTTAAAGGTCTTACATCCCCAACAACATTAGTCACTCCCGAAATGGCAATAATCTTAGTTTTAGGTGTCACAGTTTTCTTGACATTTTCTAAAGTCACATGTAAAAAATCATCTAAAGGAATATACTTTATGACACACCCATAATTATTAGCTAAACGAAACCAAGGCAAAACATTTGATGCATGTTCACTAGTTGTTATTAAAATTTCATCGCCTTCCTCAACAATATTTTTAAAAAAACCATTAGCAATCATATTAAGTGACTCTGTTGCTCCTGATGTAAAAATTATTTCTTCTTTATATTTAGCATTAATAAATTTTTGAACTTCATCTCGAGCATTTTCATATTCTAAATCAACTTTATAAGAAATATCACAATCACCACGATGAGCATTAGCACTATACTCTTTATAATATTCCATCATTTTATCAATAACCGAATAAGGTTTCAAAGTTGTTGCCCCATTATCAAAATATATAATATCCTTATCAAGCATTGGAAAATCTTCTCTATTCATATTATCACCTCCTCTATTTCCAGATTTCTTTTAAAAATCCTTCCAAAATAAGTTGTTCAGCCCTCGCTTGGCTAAGTCCTTTGCTTTCTAAGTAAAATAAATCACTACTTGGAATCGTTCCTATTGTAACAAAATGATTAGCCATAACTTCACTTGAATTAATCATCATATTTGGTTCTATTAATATTTTTCCTCCATGATTAATTCCTTTTACATCTTCAACAATCTCATTATTCTTTGTTCCTTTATTTACATGAGCTGCAATATATAAGCCTATCTTAGCCTTTTTTTGCACACTTCTAACTACTATTTCACTCTTATTATCATTTCCCAAAATAACATTTTCTATAACTAACTGACTAGCAAATTCACTATCAATTCCCTCTTTATAAACAAAATTTGTTCTATTATATTGCTTAATATTTATTTTATAATCTCCCTTTTTTCCCTGTTGCATTGTTTTTATTTCTAAACTACTATCATCATATAAAAATATATCCAAACAAACCTCATGTAAAATATTTAATTTCACTACATTATGCCCATACACATAAAAACATACCTTGGAAGTTAATATGTCTAAAACCGCTTCTACATCCCTTACAACAAATTCTTCTACATCTACCTGTATTTTATTCATTTTCTTTTATCCCACTTATATCAAATGGCTTAGAAAAACCTTCATTTTCAATTCTCTTTGCTAAAGTCAAATCCCCACTTTGAACAATTTTTCCATTTTGCAAAACATGAACTTTATCAGGTTTAATATAATCTAACAAATGTTGATGATGAGTAATCACGATCACCGTTGGATGAAACTTTTCACAATATTCTAAAAAAGACTTTGCTACTATTTTCAAAGCATCAACATCAAGACCAGAATCAATCTCATCGAGTAAAATTAACTTTGGCTCTAAAACCCACATTTGTAAAAGTTCATTTTTCTTTCTTTCTCCTCCGCTCATTCCGACATTAATTTCTCTATGTACAAAATTATTTGGAAGATCTAAACTCTTACATATTTCTTCTAATTTTTTATTAAATGCAAATATATCAATTCTATCCTGTGAATTTTCTGACAAAGCCATTCTAAGCATTTCTGCTGTAGAAACACCTTCAATCGCCATTGGACTTTGATTAAGCAAATAAACTTTTTCTCGAGCAATTTCAGTTGGACTTAATTTTGCCAAATTTTTTTCATTCCACCAAACCTCTCCAGTTACAATTTCATAGAGAGGATCTTTCATTAATACTTTACAAAGAGTACTTTTCCCTACTCCATTAGGCCCCATTATTACATGAATTTCCCCATCAACAATTTGTAAATCAAAATCCTTTAACACTGTTTTTTCTTGTACAGATACTGTTAAGTTTTTTATATTTAACATAAAAACCACCAATGATATTTTATCATAAGTGGTCAAATTATTAAAGAAACATTCTCTAATCTACATTAAATTTCTCAAATAAAGAAAGGCATTTTCTAACTTATAAACGATAAATTTCTTTTGATTATTTAATGTTTTTACAACTACAACTTCATTTTCACTAAAGTCTTTAATTTCCAAAGTATATTTATTTGCTCCTTTTTGTGAACACAACAAACTAATAGTAGATTTACTTTCATATGAATCATCAATAATAGGATTTTCTACCTTTTCAGCGCTTTCCAACTCTAACATCAATAAAACTGTATTTGTAACCGTAATTGATGACTCCTCAAGTTTACTTTTCTCTCTATAAACATTAATCCAATCATCTTCTAATTTATAATCATTACTACAATAATTATCATATTGATATTATATATTTAAAGTTCTATACATTCCCTGATCATTTATTTTATAATTAAGTAAAGTAACATGATTCTTATCATCATAATAATATTTTCCATAACAAGATTCCAATTTATCAACATAATTATCTTTAATATTTTGTAAATCTTGATAAGAAACAAATGTCATAAAGTTCCCTTTAAAATCCGTGCTAGAATTCATATGATAAACATATTTTGTCAAAGGTATTCCATCCGAATCCATAAACTCAGTTTTATAATACTCTTTGAAAAAAGTTAAATTAATTAAAATTAATAATAACACCACCGCCAAAACAATCGAAATAACAATAACAATTATTCTTAAAATTAATTTCATCATCTACTCCTCTATCAAAGATAAATTAACCCGACCTTTATCCTTATCTATTCCACAAATAAAAACGTTAATAATATCTCCAACTTTTAATATTTCGCTTGGATGTTTAACAAAACCTTTACTCATTTTTGAAATATGAACTAAACCATCATCATGAAGCCCGATATCTACAAAAGCCCCAAAAGAAGTCACATTACGAACTGTACCTTCCAAAGACATTCCCAATTCTAAATCATCGATTGATAGAACATCACTTCGCAAAACCATTTGCTTAACATCATCACGCGGATCAATCACACCATTAACCAAATTAGTTTTGATTAGTTCCCATTTTTCTCTAGAAATATCATATTTTTTTATAACTTCCTCACTATTTACAGAATCTAATTTATTTTGCATAACTAGTGTACCTACCGTATTTATATCGAGATCATAATCACTCAAAATTTTTGTTACTAATTCATAATCTTCTGGATGAATATTAGTCTTATCAAGAGGAAACTCGCCAAAAACGCGAAGGAAACCAGCACATTGCAAAAAGGTAAAATCATCCATTCCCGTTTTTTTAAGTTCTTTTCGATTTTTAAAAGAACCATACTTTTTCTTATAATCAAGAATATTTTTTATAACTTTTTTATTCAACCCCGAAACATAGTTCAAAATACTCTCACTAGCATTATTTAAATTAACGCCAATTTTATTAACAATCTTACTTACAACAAACCCTAATTCTTCATCAAGTTCTTTTTGTTTTAAATCATGTTGATATAATCCAACACCAATACTTTTAGGATCAATTTTAACTAATTCTGATAAAGAGTCTTGCAATCTTCGACCAATACTAACCGCACTTCTTTGTTCAACTGAATAATCTGGAAATTCTTTTTTAGCTAAAGGACTAGCTGAATAAACACTTGCTCCTGCTTCACTAACAATTACAAACTTAACATCCAAATTATTATTTTTAATAAGATTTGATACAAAAGTTTCACTTTCTCTAGATGCTGTCCCATTTCCAATCGCAATAATTTTAACATCATATTTTTTAATCAAGTCGAGCATTATTTTCTCAGCCTCAGCTACTTGATTTTTAGGTTCATGAGGATAAATCACGCCAATTTCTAAAACCTCACCAACATGAGATAATACCGCTAATTTACAACCTGTCCGAAAAGCTGGATCAAAGCCTAAGACTACCCTTTCTTTAATCGGTGGTGTAAGAAGAAGATTTTCCAAATTATTTCCAAACTCCTGAATACCAAATTGACTGGCTTTATCATAAAGTTCTGCTTTAATATCTCTTTCTAAACTTGGTTCCATAAGCCTTTTCCAAGCATCTAAAATAAATTCTAGAACTTTTTCTTTCAAAGGAAAGTCACTTTTTTTGATAACTTCTCTGTTCAAATACTCTAAAATCTTTTTAGAATCAACACTTAAACTATAAGTTATAACTTTTTCTTTCTCAGCTCGATTTATAGCCAAAGTTCGATGAGGACGCATTTCTGTAATCTTAGATTCAAAATCATAATAAATCTCATATACTTTGTTTATATCTTCTGCTCCCTTTTTCAATTTTCCCTTAACTAACCCATTATAATAATAATGATTTCTACACCATTTACGATATTTAGGATTATCACTTATAATATCTGCAATAATATAACCAGCATTTGTTATTGCTTCATCTACAGTTTTTACTTGATCAGTTAAAAAAGGTTTAGCTAATTCTGAAGCTGTTTTATTAGGAAAAGTCATAATGAGCTTTGCCAAAGGCTCTAGTCCCAATTTAATTGCCTCGGTTCCTTTCGTTTTCCGTTTTTCTTTAAATGGCAAATAAATATCTTCCACTTCACTTAATTTTTCTGCCTCATCTATAGCTTTAGCGATATCAAGTGTAAGCATTCCTTTTTCTTGAATTAATCGTTTAACATCTTCTTTTCGAGCATTTAAATTAACAGCATAATTATATTCTGTTTCAATACTTCGAAGTTCCTCTTCATTAAGATTTCCTGTAATTTCTTTTCGATATCTCGCCATAAAAGGTATTGTTGCACCTTCACTAAGCATTTGCACAACATTCTTAATTTGAAAATCCTTAAAATTCAACTTCTCACTGACTTTTTTTATAATCTCTTCATTCATTTTATTCACTTCCTATAATTTTAAAAAAGATAAAACAAGATTTATTATGCCAAGTTCTATCCATAATCATTTCCACTTTAATTATACCTAAAAAACAACAAAATAAAAAGAGTTAAAATCTTTTTCTAACTCGTGATTTATCATTTAAAATAATTTCTAAAAATTTCCGATGTTCTTTAAACCTCGAAAACAAATCATTTTGTATATCATTTGGCATCTTCGCCTGGGTCTTTTTTTCAATTCTATCTATAATATATTTCAAACTTTCATCACTTAATAAACCTAAAGCTTCCTGAAGCACTAACGTATACTCCAAGCAACTAACTTTTTGAAAATAGTCAAAATTATCTTTTAATGTTCCCGAAAGAAAAAGATTATATTTATTGACATAAGTAATATCACGACTTACGAAAAAGCGTAAAGTTAGGACCGCTGGAGAAGAAGACATAAATCTTTCATTGTCATAAAAAGGCAAAAATTCTATTCTTCCATCATCATACTCAATAATCCCCCAATTACCAAGATGTTGATCTGATTGCCCTGTTAAAAATGCAAATAGCAAATACCTAACTAAAGAGCCCATCAAATATGTCACTACTTTATCTCGATCTGGATGATTTTTATATCGACTTTCTAGCATTTCCCAAATTGCTTCCAAATTATTATATATCTCGAAATTCGTCGTATCACTTCCACTATTTAAAGAAATACTAAAAACGTCTCCCCTATTACCATAATATTCTTTTACTAAATCTAGTCCTAATAAAATAACGCCATCATCTTTTTCAAAAGATCGTGATAAAACTCCCTTAACATTACCAACTATCGCCAAATCATAGGAAACACATGGTATTTTTAAAAGAAGACCAATTTCTTCCATCACAAGTTCACTATAACTATTGATTAAACTATCATATTTAAAATAATATTTAACACCATCAACAAAAAAAGAAAAATTCAACTTTCCATATTTTGTTTTATAAACTTCCACATCTTTATTTTTCAACAATTCTTTAATTACTCTTCGATAATTATATAAATCAAGACAAGAAATATTAAAAAGACTACCTACATCTATATATCCATTAACTCGTTTCATTTTAAATGCTACTCCTTTTCACGAGCCATATTATAAAACACCTCATTACACTTTACAACACTTAAAACAATCAATATCATGATCATTAATTATCCCAATTGCTTGCAAATAAGAATATATAATGGTACTTCCCACAAATGACATACCTCTTTTTTGTAAATCACAAGATATCTCATCCGATAAAGGACTAGTAGATCTAACCACATTACTTTTAACTATTTCCCCATTTGTATAAGACCAAATATAATTAGCAAAACTTCCAAATTCTTCTTGAATACTTTTAAAAACAGAAGCATTCTTTATCATTGCCTGTATCTTTCTTTTATTTCTAATAATACTTTTATCTTGCATCAACTTTAATACTTTATCTTCATCATAAGAAATAATTTTATCAATCTGAAAATCATCAAAAGATTTGCGAAAACTCTCCCTTTTATTAAGAATAATTTCCCATGACAAACCAGCCTGAAACATTTCTAAAACCAAAAACTCAAACAAAACATTGTCATCAAATTTAGGAATTCCCCATTCATCATCATGATATTTAACATAAAGTTGATTATTTAAATTAACCCAAGAACATCTTTTCATTTTGGACTTCCTAAATAATATTTACGTTCATTTAAACATGACGCTACATAATCTAATTCTTCATACTCTTCATCACTCAAATCATAAGAATCCGCAAGAAAACGATCAATTAAAAGCAAAACTTCATCAATCATAGAATGTTCATTAACATTAATTTGATATTTTTTTAAGATATCAAGTTCTTTTTCCGTTATCAAAATATTTCCAACTTGTTTTAAAAAATCCATAAATACCACTCCCACATAGTTTATCACAAAATTAAATAAAAAAACTAGATTATCTTTTCATAATCTAGCAAATACTACTTAATCTCAATTAGTTTTTTATTCTTATTTTCATCTTGCTTATTAATGGTAATCACCAAAATACCATCTTTAAATTCAGCCGTAATAGACTCCTCATCCATATCTTCAATATGAAATGTTCTTTCAATTTTTCCAAAGACTTTTCTCTCGCGATGCAAATATTTTCTATTTTGTTCATCTTTCGTTTCTTTTTCTAGTTTTATCGTAATATTTCCCTTATTACATTCGACTTTTATATCACTTTTCTTATAACCCGGTGCATCCATTTCTATAAAAATTTGACTATCAACTTCATAAATATCACAACGAGTTTTATTATCGTAACTCATATCATTAAACATATCATCAAAAAACATTCTACTAGGTAACATAAATCATCATCTTCCTTTCATACTCCATTTATGTTATAAATGTTTATGTTGATTTCCCATCAACATCTTAAGTATATCACCATCATTAGCACTTGTCAACCATAAGTGCTAGAGACTAAATTCCTTTCCACCAAAAAAAGACCAAACTTAGCCTTCAATTATCACGAAATTCTGTAAGGATCTGCCTTGGTACCTGTTCCACTTGCTAGTTCCACACTTGGAACTAAATTAAATGTAGGACGAACCGCACCGACGCTGAACACGATGCCGTTGCTCACAAGCCCAGTCGTACTCACACCGAACGCATAATTCGTAGTGTCCGTAGACGGCGATATTGTCCATTCAACATACCCCATATACATCCAGTTTTCATTCACAGCTATTCTATAATCTCTTGTTTCTCCTCCACTTGTATTATCACATCCTGGTTTTGTCCAATGGTTTGGTAATGCTCCATAATAGTAATCACTTAAATACATTAATCCTATCTTTGCTTCGTATGTTTTATTTGTTTTGTTTGCACCTACTTCATAGTCATATGCTGTCTTGGCATCCTTTTCTCTTCCATTAGCTGCACTCATTCCTCCCACATTCCATGTTGTTGTTGCTATTTTGTTTGTCCATACACTTCCCAGATTATTTAAGTATGTTCCATTCAAATTAACTGTATTTAGTCTACTTTCATTCCAGTTTGCTTTTGAATTGCTAGTATTTACATTATTCCAATAATATGTACTTATCTTACTTTGACTTCCTTTGTAATATGTTGTACTTGGATCTGTTTCCTGAGAATAATCTCCTCCTGTTCCTAGTTGTTCTTTTGTCGCATAATCATATTTGATTAATTTAACCCCATTATCAAATACACCAATTATTCTATATAAGTTATCATTTGGGCAGGTCTCTGCATCTGTTCCAAAGCATACAAAGTTTTTTACTGTATCATGAGCTCCTGCATATCTATATGAATTATCTCCTGCTCCGTTAGCTAGTATTTCGCTATGATAATAAATTGAACTATCTAATTCATAATTTTCTTTAATACATTCTGCCATATTTTGACCTTTACATACCGAACCTATATTATATATTAACTCTTCTTGTTGTATCTTTAACTGGGCATTAAATTGTTTTCCTGTATTTTCTTGTTGATTACTATCTAGATTCACAAACGCTATTCCTACTTGCCATTCTTCTTCTGTTTTATGCTCAGTATTACTTTCTAACACTTCAATTAGTTTGCTATTTGCAATTGTTACTAATCCTTTTCTAGTTGTAATATCAAATCCCGATGTATCCCCTACTGTTACATAATTTAATCCTTCTAGACTTGTAAGTACTGTTCCATCTGGTCTGGTTACTTGCAATAATATTTCTGGTGTTCTTTCTTCTGTTGTATATACAAACTCATTTTTCCCAACAAATAAATAGAGATAATAATTATAACTTGCAGCATTTGTTTTATTATTAGCTATTAGTGTTGCTTTAGCTGTTGTGGCATCACTTACATTACCTGCTCCTTCACCAAAATTTTCTTGAGTTACATTTAAGCTTAAATCTTTTCCTACCGAAAACATCAAACTATCTGTCGTATTTGCTGTCACATTAATATTAGCACTTTGAGCATTCCCCGTTTGAGCCACAAAATAAGCATATGTTGCACCAAATACTAGGATTATCAATGTAAATAGCGTTATAACCAATAACATGTTTTTCTTTTTATTCTCCATTGTTTTACCTACTTTCAAACTACCATAAACCAATTATACTAGTTATATAACCACCTGTCAATTAACTAGTACTAGTTTTCACAAATATGCAACTTTTATACTTTTTTTGCCAAACAAAAAACTATGCCTTAGGCATAATTTTATTCAGTTCTAAGAGCCACAACAGGATCTTTCTTACTTGCTACTTTAGCAGGCATTAAACCAGCAATTGATGTCAAAAGAACACTAATAAGAATAAGAATTATCGCTCCATTCCAAGGTAAAACAGAAGCATTTGAAATATTAGCCAAATTTTTAATTACAACATTAATAGGAATATTAAGAAGAATAGTTACAATAATTCCCATCGCTCCTGATGTAAATCCGACAATGATAGTCTCTGCATTAAATACCCGAGAAATATCTTTTTTACTAGCCCCAATTGCTCTTAAAATACCAATTTCCTTTGTTCTTTCAAGTACTGAAATATAAGTAATAATACCAATCATGATACTAGATACAATTAAACTAATTGCTACAAAAGCCATAAGCACATAACTAATTACATTGACAATAGTAGAAACACCACTCATCATTGAACCGACAACATCATTAAAATTAATAACATTTTCATCTCTACCAGCATCTTGTTCTTTAGTATTATACTGATTTATTAAATTAGTAATTTCTTCTTTACTATCAAAATCCTTAGGATAAAGATAAATTGAAGAAGGATTTTCTAAATCCATACTACCTAAATCTCTTAAAACATCATTAATTGTCGCCCCAGCTTGTTTAGTATAAGTCTCAATTACTTGGGTCAATTCTTCTGGTGATAAACCAGCCAAATAGGCTTGTTGCTTAGGAGTCAAATCTTCAATACTAAATTCTTGTTTTTCACTAAATTTAAGTCCTGTTAAAACATTAATATCTGTATTTTTCTTTTGATCTTTAACAATCTCAGATTCATTAATTCTATTTATAACATGACTGACTAATTCTTTCGTATATAAAGCCCCACCAGAAGCTGTTACAATAGACTCTTCACTCGGTTTGATAATTCCACTGACAACAATATCCTCAGCATCAGCAAGTTTTTTTAACATATATTCTTTATCATTTCTCTTATCTATCCAAAGTCCATTTTCTTTTTCATAATAATCTGTATTAAGAAGTAATTTAAATTTTAATTTCAAAAGCTCATCAATCGTATAACTAACTTCTTTAATTTCAAACTCTTCGCCATTCATAATTTTTCGATAAATATTTTTAAGTTCACTAGCATCTAATAACCCTAATGTATATAAAGTATAATCAATAATTTCATTATTTTCATCTACAATTAAAACAATTTCATTATGGTTTTTAGGCCAAGACCCTGCCACTAAATCAAACATTGACTCATTAAGATCTTGATTATCAAATAACTCACTAAAAGAATCTGTTGACATGAAGAAACTAGACATATCTCCACTTCCCATACCGACACTATCTAAAACTGTGCTTGGATTTACTTGATAAACTTCTGAAGAACTATCTTTATAAATTTGCAAATTTAAATCATAACCATAACCAATTGCTGAAGTATATAGAAGAATTTCATCAGTTGACTCGATATATTCTTTAAAACTTTTTAAATTATTACTATTTGTCTTGGCAGTCATCGTATTTAAAATACCACTCATAACATTATTCGAATAAATTTTATCATCATCATGTTCTTTTTTTTCACTAGTTCCCATCATCATAGACAGAAAATCATCCATTTCAATCGCATTATCTTGAATAACTAAAGGATAACTAGACAAAGTTTCTTCTTCAACACCATTGATATATTCTTGTACACCATGTGATAAAGAAAGAATAAGCGCAATTCCAATAATTCCAATTGATCCCGCAAAAGATGTCAGTAAAGTTCTTCCCTTTTTAGTAAGCAAATTGTTCAAAGAAAGTGACAAAGCAGTTTTAAAAGACATCGATGTTTTCTTATTCTTTTTCTTTTGTTCAACAACATTTTCTTCTATTTTTTCTTTTTCAGAATCAAATGGATTTGTATCATCAGTAATAAGACCATCTTTTAATGTAATAATTCTTGAAGAATATTCTTTTGCTAATTCAGCATTATGAGTAACCATAATTATCAAACGATCTTTAGAAATATCCTTTAAAATATCCATAACTTGACTACTTGTTTTAGAATCAAGTGCTCCTGTTGGTTCATCTGCAAGCAATATCTCAGGATCATTAACTAAAGCTCTTGCAATAGCAACTCTTTGCATTTGTCCCCCACTCATTTGATTAGGTTTTTTATTAGCTTGATCTAAAAGTCCCACTTGTTTTAAAGCATCTCTAACTCTTTTTCTTCGTTCTTGTTTCGATACCCCCGATAAAGTTAGTGCCAGTTCCACATTTGAGAAGACTGTTTGATGAGGAATTAAATTATAGCTTTGGAAAACAAATCCTACACGATGATTTCTATAAGTATCCCAATCACGATCCTTAAAATCTTTTGTTGATTTTCCACTAATAATTAAATTTCCCGAAGTATAATTATCTAATCCCCCAATAATGTTCAAAAGTGTAGTTTTTCCACATCCAGATTGGCCTAAAATAGAAACGAATTCGCTATCACGAAATTCCAAACTTATACCTTTTAATGCTTTAACTCTCTCTGTTCCAGTTTCATAATCTTTTTTTATATTTTTTAGTTTTAACAAAGTAATCGTCCTTTCTTTATGTGATAATTATACTACAAAATCTGAAATAATCTATAATTTTCCAAAAATATATTGTATTTATTCTAAAATTTGCTATAATAAAAATGTAAGTGCTACCAGTTGGAAAGCGCCTACTAAGTTTCAACGCTCAACCAAAAAAGGTTAGCGTCGTTTTTCTATATTAATCGTAATATTACAACAATCAATAAGATTATTATTACTAAAAGAATATTATCTTTTTTCATAACTTCACCTACTTTCATTAAAACCCCCTGAATACTCAAGTTGTTTAAATTACTCGTATTTAAAGTAGGCGCCCCAGTTGGTAACACAAGATGCTATTATATAGATATTTTTTCCTATTGCAAGCCCTTCGACATCGCTTGACAAATTTCTCTCTACATTTATCCTTTTCTAATATTAAAAGAAATAAATTTAATTGTTTTATTTTTATTTTTTAAAGCTTTTCTAATGCGCAATTCTTTTCGTAACAATTCTCTAACAGACATTGAAGCATTCACTCCCATTTCAATTTCCACTTGGTAATAGCTCCCATTTTTAATCAAGAAAGAATCAGCATATACTAAATCTTTATCTTTTCCTATTAATTTCTTTATTTCACTTTTTATTTCCTTATTATTATCATCTTCTCCAATTAAGAGCACAACATTATCAAAAACAATCGAAATACCTTCAATAACAATCATTAACGAAATACAAATGCTTCCCACAAAATCAAGCCAAGAAAACCATTGCCCAAATATAACAACAAAGACAATAAATAAAGAAGATAAAACATCCAAGAATGATTCTTTGGCAGAATTTATCAGAATAACACTTGAAATTTTCTTTCCACTAGCAAATAAATAATTACTACTTAAACCTTTAAATAAAATAACTAACAAAAGCACAAACAAAATTGTAAGATTAGGTTTTTGATATTCTATAAAAAAACTATAAATCAAAAGTCCACATCCCACCATAAAAATAATTACACCGATTAAACCTTGCATAATATATTCAAACCGTCCATAACCAAAAGGATGTTTTTTATTAGCTCTTTTCCTCCCTATCTTAGATCCAATAATTGCTAAAATATCAGTCACAAAATCACTAATCGTATAAATTCCATCCATAATTAAAGTCATAGAAGAAAAAACTAATCCTCCTATAATTTTCAAAGTAAAAACCAGTACATTTATAACCGCACTAACAACTAAAACTTTTTGTTCCCGTTTCATTCTTCCATCAACCTACTTTAAAATAATTTCATATGCTTTTTCAACATTTTTAGCAATATATTTATAAGTATCATCATTTAAAACTATTTTTTTATTATCTCTATTTTTTATATCAATTTCAACTTTTTCTTCACCAACTGTAAATTCATAAACATCATCTTTAACATATTTAATATCCTTTATTTCCCCCATTAAAAATGCCTCAGATGCAAAATATCCCCATATCAAATATTTTTTATTATTACGTATTTTTATTTCTAATGTATAACCAAAAAATGAATCACTATTTACTTCACAAAACCAAACACCTTTTAACATGTTAAAAACTTCATCCATTGATAATTTATTATTTTCACTAACTATTTTATCTTTTAATTCCAAGATTTCTTTTCTTCTAACCTCAATACTTTCTAAAATATCTTCTGTTAAAATATCGTTTATCACGAGACTATCATCAACCGACTTTTTAATAAGCTTTTTTAAATTTTTTCCACCCAAACCATTTACATACGAAAAACCTTCATTTTGTTCATCAATTCTAATAAATATTTCATCACGTTTTTTTAAGACCAAATTATCCCCATCAACAATAGCCTCTATTTTATCTAGAGCAGAAAAAGTATACATAGGCTCAAACAGAATCTCATCATTTTCTGCTTCTATACTAGAATTTATATAATCTTCTAGCATCATATAAGATTCTTCTTCACCATTAACCGAAAGATAATAATCATAGGAATCTTTTTCCGTATTAAAGAATAAATCAATATTAGTTGACTCTTCAAATTTTATTTCATTTACTTTTTCATCTTTAATAAAATAAATTAAATTATAATTTTCTTCATTCATTTTATAATTTATTACCATCAAAGGATCAGTATCATTAATTTGATAAAATTTTACAAAAGCATCACTTGCTTCATCTGGCAAAACATTTTCCTTTTCTTTACTATCTAAATACATATAATAAGTATTACCCCAAGAGGATAAAATATCATCTTCATTTTTCTTATTAAACCAAATAAAACCTCCAATAAATACTAAAACAATAACAATACCTACACCTAAGCCCAATCTCTTATAATTCATCATCATCAACTCTCTTTAAGTATATTTTACCACAATAAGAAAAAAAGCACGACTCTAAAATATAAAATCCTACTTATTTTCTAAATTATCTTCCTTAATACTATAAAGAGGTCTATTTTTACTTTCTGTTTGAATCTGAGCAATATAAAGACCTAAAACACCATTTGAACAAAGCGTTATGGAACAGATAAGCATAACAATAGTGAAAAATCCCCAAAACATATAATTAACATCAAATTTTCCAATTGCAAAAATAATCATCAATAAAACTAACAAAAAAGTAATAAATGCTAAAAACAATCCTAAATAAAGTAAAAACATCAAAGGAAATTGCGAAAAAGAAATAATTCCTGTCATCGCATATTTAAACAACTTCTTTAAGTTCCATTTTGTCGTTCCAGCTACTCTTTCATTATCTTCATACTCAATCCACTTCGTTCGAAAACCGACAATCTCAAAGATACCTTTCAAATAACGATTATGCTCTCTAACTTTTTTCATTTCATCAAGCATTTTGCGATTCATAAGACGATAATCTGTCGCACTTCTAGGCATTTCCACTTCCGTGATAGAATTAATAATTTTATAATATGTATTTGTTAAAAACTTACGAATAAAAGAATAATTTTGTCTTTTTACACTCTTAGCAGCTGCACAATCATACTCTCCAGCCTTTACAATTTCATACATTTCTTTTAATAAAATCGGCGGATGTTGTAAATCGGCATCAATCGCTGCCACAAAATCTCCCTTAGCATGATCAAAACCAGCAATCATCGCATATTCTTTACCAAAATTTTTAGCAAAAGAAAGGTATTTTACATAACTTTTTTCTTTTCCTAACCGGCGTAATATTTCTAATGTTCTATCCTTACTTCCATCATCGACTAATAATATTTCAAAATCGACATAATCCATTTCTTTATGCAAATCTTCAATAGCTTTAACAAAAAGCTCTACAGTATCTTCTTCATTATAACAAGGTACAACTAAAGAAATTAAATCTTTTTTATCTTCCATTTTAATCACTCTTCTTTACAAAAACTAAAAACTTACTTATGATGTAGTTTAAAACCGTTACAAGTACTTGACTTACCATTGTCCAAGTAATAACCCAAACTTTACTATCCATCTTTAAAAAAGTAATAAAAAACCACATAACAAACATATCTAATAGCAAGGTGAAAACTCTCGATCCCACAAATTTTCCAGCTTCTTTTAAATGATTAGTATCTTTACTTTTAAAAACAAAAATTCGATTTGTAACATAAGCAAAAGTAACAGCAGCTATCCAAGAAATCAAATTAGCAATCTGCAACTCTAAAGCATTCGAAGCCCTTAAAATTGTAAATAACAGGCCCCATCTAACTCCCAGACTCACCACTGTCGTACAACCTCCGACAATAATATAATTTATTATTTCTTCATAGCGTTTATATAAATCCCATATTTTTTTCATATAATACTTCCTTTAAATAATCATAGCATAAATTTCTTATAAAGTAAATTTTGAAGCATAAAAGAATTATTTAATCATAGTCAAATTCCGACTTTCCAAGCAGGATAATCAACAAATTCTATAACAATGCCTAAATCAATATTATTCTTTATTTTATATAAATGCATTAAATAATCATTATCAAAATCACCACACCATACATAATCAGTATAAGGCAACCTAGGAACAACAATATTAGTTATTTGACTATCAGTTATTTGCTCTTTAATATAATTTTCTCTTCTTTGATTGACAAGAAAAATATACCCATAAATTGATACATAATATAAAGCCAAAACTCCTACAAAAATCAATAACAAAGGTTTATAACTAATAAGTGAAATATTTAATTCTTTTATAACAAAAAGAATATAAACGACTTCTAACATATATATCATAAAAAAATTTCTAGGTCCAATAGGCCAAACTACCATAAGTGGAGCTACTAGTCCACAAATGCACAGTAAAATGGATATAAAATACATAAAATTTTTTGATTTTCTAAAAAGTAATATAGTATCTATAATTAAAAACAACGCAAAAATAATTGTTAGAATAATATTAAAAATCTCTGAATAAGAAAGAAAAACATTCCAACCATTATTAAAATGACTCAAAATAACATAAAAAGAAAATGCTAACATATATAAATTAATAATATTAATAATATTAGATATTATTTTATTATATTTATTTTTATTCTTATAAAAATAAATAAATAACAATATTGTTATTAAAAAGACAATAATTAAGTTTTCAAAAACAGTATATTTATAGATAATATCTTTAAAATTTTCAAACATACGAGTAAAGATTTCTCCAAAACTCCCACTTAAAGAACGATATCCATCATCACCTGCCAAAACCTGATGATAAGCAGGATGAGAAAACATTACCACCATTCCTAGCAGACTTCCTAAAAAAGCCATTATACCAGCCATATTAATTCTTTTATGAGTACAAAAATAAATTATATTTAAAACAATAGTTAACAAGAATAAAAAAACAGTTAAATTTTCTACAAACAAAGAAGATAAAAATAAAACGACAAAATTTAAAATAATCATTACTTTACTATTTTCAAATTGCATATTCTTTTCTAATAATAGTAAAGATATTAGCAAAAATAGACTAGAAATAACATAATTAGTAAAACCACTAGTCCAAACTATGCATTGTGAAAAAACATACTTAGGCATCAAAAGTAGCAAAAGAACTATCACCAGGGGATAAACCTTCACTTTTCTTTTTATAATCTTAACAATTAATGTCATAACCAAAGACATAATAAATCCCCGAATAAAAATATTTTTTGTCATTATAACGACAAAAAAGTTTCCCAAATATCTACCATTTAAATTAGCATTTGTAGAAAAATCTTTAAACATATCAATAGAAAAATCAATCAATCCCCATTGGATATCATCACCACTAAAAGGAAAAAGAAGAGAAAGTAAAAAGAATCCTATAAAAGTCCAAACAAAAAACTGATTTTCTTTCAAATAATTTTTCACTTTTTCTTAGCCTCCATTTTTTTATATTTGCGAATCTTAAAAATAAATTTGACATTATTATCATAAAATCTTTTCAATCTTTTTGGTTCACAAGCAATTCTATATAACCATTCTAAATTTAATTTGATAAATATCTTAGGAGCTCTTTTCTTCATCCCACTTAATACATCAAAAGAACCACCTACTCCTACAAAAATTCCTTTTTTAAATAAATTCAAACATTTATAAATTAATTGCTCTTGAAGTGGCATTCCCAAAGCAACCAATACGACATCTGGTTGCTGTTTTGCCATCTCTTTAAACACAGCTTCTTTATCATCAACATAGCCGTCATATAAACCACAAATAATGCAATTAGGATATTTTTCTAAAATAACGTCTCTCATTTTTTCAATAACTTCTTTTTTAGAACCAAATAAAAATACTTTTTTGTGATACACATTAGATAACAATAATAACTCCTCTGCAAGATCAACCCCGGGAATTCTCTCTTCAAACGCAAAGTCCAACATTTGACCAGCTTTAACTAAGCCAATTCCATCTGGCACAATATCGGTCATTGTATCCATTAACATTTTAGAATAAGCCTCATCATTCATTGCTAGCATAAAAGCTTCAGGATTAGCTGTAACTACAAACTTTTTTTTCGATTCTTTTAAACAATCTTCCAATAACTTTACATATTCTTTTTTTGATTTATTGTATGTCTTCGCAAATAATTTTTTCATAAATAATCCTCTCTATAAATGATTCACTAATACTTTTTGCCATATTTTTATAATATTTTCTTCACTATAATCCAACGATTTTTCTAATGCTTCTTTTTTAAATTCTTTTCTTACCCCATTATTTAATAGCAAATAATCAACAGCTTTTACAAATTCCTGTTCATTTCTATCTTTTATAATAAAACCATTTTTATTATTATCAATAATATCACTAACACCACTTAAAACTTCATAAGCAACGCAAGGTATTCCATAACTCATTGCTTCTAATAAAACCATTGGCAACCCCTCAGAAACTGAAGCCATAACAAACAAAGATGAATCTAAAAAATATTTTTCTATTTCTTGATGAGTTTTATATCCTAAAAACTCTATTTTTTCTTCTAAATTTAGCTCTTTTACTAATTTATTTAAAGAATCATACTCATCACCATCACCAATAATATAAAACTTCCCTAAATTTTTTAACTTAGAACTAATTCTTATCAAGTCATCAACTTTTTTTCCTTCATGTAATCTTCCTACACTTATAATATTTTGACCTTTTAAGTCACTCTTAGAAGTTGGTAGAAAACCTAACATATTAGGAACAACTAAAACTTGAGGTTTGCTACTAGAAATAATATTTTTATAATCTTCAGCTAAAGAAGTTGTTAAAGCAAATAAATAATCAATATTTTTATACTTTTTTCTTAAGACATTTAAATATTTTTTTTGGTTATTATGATGATGATGTTCCTGGGCAATAGCAATTGAATTCTTGGGCTTATATTTAGATAAAAGTATACTAAAATCCCATCTCGTAGAAACTAAAATTTTACTCTTACTATTTTTAATTTCTTTTTTTATAAGACTTTTTTTTAATACTAATATTTTAAAAGCCTTTATTCCTTCTTTAAAAACTTTTAAAATTTTTTTATCTTTTAAAGCCTTTATAAATAGATTTTTATTTGGGCCTCCTTCATATAAATATTTGATTTTAACCTTTTTATTTATTAAACTCGCTTGATTTTCTTCTAAATTATAAAACGATACAATTTTCACATCATAGTATTTAGATAATGCATTCACCGTATTAATCGTCGCAGTTTCAATTCCACCATATCCCAAATGCAAATTCAAAAAAGTAATTTGTTCCATTTCTACCCTCTTACATCAAGCATTAATCTCAAAATTTTAAAATGTCTTTTTTGTATAAGTTTTAAAGCCACTTTTCGATACTTTGACAAACGAATTAAATATGGATTTTGATTATAATCAGAAAAATTATTATTCATATAATCAATATATATGTTGACATTTTTTTCAATATCTTTTTTTTCTGATGATTTGACAACCCTAAGTAAAGTAGCCACAACAATATGTTCAATCGCCAAATATTCTATCTCAGCCTTAAACTGATGATATAATTTTTCTTTTTTAAAAAAATTAATTATATCATCAAAAGCATCCATTATATCTAAATTTTTTTGCAAATCAGAACTAGTCATTAAAGAACCACTACGTATTATATAATGATATAAAGCATCATCAACATATGAAATCTTCTTTGCCTTAACAAAAAGTTTTGGAACCAATCTTGTATCTTCATAAATCTTTCCCTTAGAAAAACGCAATGACATATCATCAAATAATTCTTTTTTAAAAAGTTTATTCCAAACAGACATTCTATTAAATAATTGTTTCTTATCTTCTTTTAAACTACATAATACCTCAGGTACATAATTCTTATAAACGCTAGACTTTCCAGTATTTTCATATTCATCAATAATATTACTAACCGCGATATCACTTTCTGTACTAATGATACTGTTATACAACTTTTCCAAAAAATCTATCTCCACATAATCATCACTATCAATAAACGCAATAAACTTTCCCTTAGCTTGGTCAATTCCAAAATTTCTTGTATCACTAATTCCCCCATTTTTCTTAATAAAACTCTTTACAATCCTAGAGTACTTCTTCACAAATCTATCAATTATATCTTGAGAATTATCTAATGTTCCATCATTAATAACTAAAATTTCTACATTTTTATAAGTTTGATTCACTAAACTATTCAAATTTCTTTCTAAATATTTTTCTACATTATAAACAGGCACAACAACAGTAATTAAATCCATAAATTCCATCCTTTACTTACTTTTCTTCATTATAGCATGAACAAGCTTTACAAAACAAGGAAAATGAACTTATCGAATAAAATTCCAAAAAAAAGCTATTCCACTTTTTTATTTTAACTCTTCATCATCTATTTCTTTAAATAAATTCTCTAAAGCTTTGATTTGTTTATCAAAAGTGTAAGAAGATATATATTCTTTTCCATTCTTACTCATTTGCGTATAAAGTTTTTTATCATTTATTAACAACTCTACTTTTGAAGCATATTCTTCTTCTGTTTGAGCCACATAACCATTGTTTCCTTCCTGAGAAAGTTCTTCAACTCCGCCAACCAAAGTTGAAACAAATGGCTTTCGTAAAATAAGTCCTTCTGCCAGAACTGATGGAAAACCCTCAGATTTTGAAGATAAAACTACTATATCACTTGCATTAAAATATGGATATGGATTATTTTTAAATCCCAAAAGTTTTACATAATCTTCCAATTCATATTCTTTTATTTTTTGTAGAATGTCTTCCTTTAAATCCCCTTGACCAATGAACCAAAATTCAAAATTATTTCCGTTTTCTTTCAAAATTCGAGCTACATTTACCAAAAACAAAGGATTCTTATTTTTATCTAATCTTCCTGCGAAAATAGCTGTAAATTTAGTTTTCTTTAACTCAATTTCATCATGACAATTTTTGTATATCCCATCAAAATCATAAGCATTTGGAATAACCATTGTTTTTTCTTTATAATGAGGAAAAAGTTCTACCAAAGAGCGATAAGTATTATTTGATATAGCTACAATTCTATTAACATTTTTAAAACTACCATTTTGTAATTTTCTATCTCTTAAATTTAAATCATAAACGTCTCCATGATTCCAAGCAATAGTTTTACCATTTTTACTTAACAAAAAAGTTGGTATCATGCAATTAAAACTAATTTCATAATCAAAACTCTCTTTAGGCAAATACTTTTTTCTCAAAACTTTTGGAAAATGCTCAAGCAAAAACTTTTTTACTATCATTTCTACTTTACTAGCCTTTGTCGCATCAATAACTGGAGGCAACACATGAATATTTTCATTTACTTCCATTATTTTTTTATTAGCAAACCAATATTCCAAAATAAAAATATCATATTTATCTTTATCTAAATGATTTACTAAATCAGCTAAAACTCTTTCAGCACCTCCACCATATGAAAATGACCATATAATAAATAATAATCTTTTTTTTCGCATTATACCTTCTCCTTAAACTTATACTCAATATTTAATATTGCTAATATTTTGTTTAAAATTTCTCTAAACAATTTATCTTTGAGTAAAAATATTAAGCCAAAATAGACTACAACCGAAATAGCCATTTGACACAATAAAACGATAACGACATGAGCATTCATATAACCTATACACTTACAAAATATAAACATTATAACTGAAGAAAAAATAACTTTACGATTTTCCCATAAAACTTTTTTCAAAGAAACATACTCCTTAGCAAAATAAAGCTGAAAAATCAACACTATAATTTCTGATATAAGTGAAGTTATACAGGCCCCATATATTCCCCACCAAGGAATTAGCAAAAAATTTAATGAGATATTAATGATTGCTCCAATTACAGTTGCTATAGTATATTGCTTATCCATTTTCACAGCTAATAACAACTGTACTCCCAAAACACTATTAAATGAAGTTAATAACACCAAAGGACTTATAATAAGAAGTACTTTAGAAACTTCCAAAAACTCGTCACCTAAATATAAAGGCACAAATATATTAGCAATTCCTATTAACCCAAACATCATCGGAAATCCTAAAAAAAACGTAAAATATATTGATTTATTAATATATTTTCCAATTTCATCCTTATTATTTTTAGAAGAAAGATTTGCAATTCGCGATAAAATGACATAACCAATAGATTGCAAAACACTGACTATCATTTTAACAATTCGATAAGAATAATCATAAATTCCAACATTATCTAAAGTGGGAGTCAAATAACCTAACATTGCCTTATCTGATAAAGAGTAAACATAGTTAGCTGACTGAGGAATGAATAGAACAAAAGATTCTTTCAAATGTTTAAAAGGATGTAATTTTCCTAAACTCTTAAATGGATACAAATATTCTTTTAAACAAAACCACATTGAAACATTTCCCAAGAAATTACTTACACAAACAAGTGCTACATATTTTCCTAAATCTTCTGGTTTTTTAATAAATATAAATAAACAAATAATAAAAACAATTTTAACTATAAAATTTCGAATCGTAACTAATTTAAAATCTTCTACCCCATTAAAAAACCAACTAATCTCTATCATTGAACCAATAACGGTAAACATATTTATCCAAAAATAAATTCTATATTCCCCTGTTAAACAAAAGAAAATAATATAAATAACACAAATTGGGATTAAAAGAACCAATTTAAGTAAAAATATTTCATAAGTTGTTTGTGACAACTTTTCCTTATCATCCCGAACATAGGCTACTTTTCGACAACCATAAAGTGAAGTCCCAATTGACCCAAATATGGTAAACATTGTTACAATTGTTTCTACAAAAGAAAAAACTCCACTTTGATTTACACCTAAAGTTCTTGATAAATAAGGTGTAGTAATAATTGGCAAAAAAGTTGTGAAAAATTGAAATAACATATTATAAATAATATTACTAGTGACACTTTTTTTCATGTTTTTTCCTTTCTCCATTTAACTCTGCAAAACATTTTAAAAGTAAGATCAAAATCATCATTGGAAATAAATTACCAAATAAATGTCCCGCTAAAAAAGAGATTACAAACAAGCATAAAATAGTCCCACCTACATAAACATTCTCATCAACAAAGTTCTTTTTAAAATTTCGAAAGAAATACCAAAGAGACCAGAAAAAAGAAACTATAAAAGGACCAATCAAAGATAAAACCCCCATAATTCCAAACCATGCTTTTTGTGCCACAAAATCTTCTTCCATATATGGTAGATTAGACACATATCCAATTCCAAACAAATGATTTACACTTAAATTATTATTCTTTTCTATAACATCATTATATAAATAATTCTTGAATAATCTAAAGTCTAATCGATGATTAATCGGAAGAACTAGCATTCTTTTCCAAAAATCAATATTTTCTGCTACTGGATAAATCTCTAAAAAAGATGGATCTATCCCCAAATAACCCCTAAACTTTACAACTTGCTCAACTAACAACTTTTCTTCTTCATCCGTTAAATCATTTCTCATTGCTAAATCATATACACTTATATCTTCATCTGAATCATCATCTTTTGATGGATTTAAATTAACAATTAATCCATCAGACACAAAATCATTATTCTTACTATTAATTACAAAGATATTTAATTTATAATTAATTGGAGCTATTCTGAATAAGAAAAAATATAAAACTAACAACAAAGAAAAATAACCAATTTTTCCCCATGAAATACTTTTTCTATTTATGATATTAAAAAATAAAGTACCAAAAATAAACAATAATAATATTAAAAACATTCCGACACTACATACTTTAGTCGATAACATCAAAGCTCCTAATAACTTAATAACAAAAGTGACATACAAATATGCTTTTTTGTTTTTTACAAGATAAAGAGCTGAAATAAGAACCCCTGCAAAAATCACAATTGAAAGCTGATTAGCCGAAAAGAAGAAACCCTTCGTAGTAAATTGATCAGCGTTATATACGGTAATACTAGATAGCCAGTTAAAAATGCTCCCCCCAATTTGTTTTGGTTTATCTAAATATGAACTATAAGCAATATATCCTAATTTGGTTACATTAGACAAAACAATTATTAAGCATACAATAAAAGTTATAAGCGAAATAAGTTTAATAATTTTTTCAGCAGAAATATCTGATAACATCATAATAAAAAACAAAAGTAAACATACACCATAAGTCCTTACAATATAATAAAATTCTACTAAAAAACTTTTTTCTGCCCCTTTAATTAAAGAAAAATCCCAAGAATAAATAGCATAAAAATGTCCTATCAAAAATAAAATATATAAAAAAACAGTTAAAACTAATAAAAACTTATATTTCTTTATTATTTTATAAATTTTATCTTTTTTTGTTAATAAAACTAAAATCAACAAATAACATAAAATTGCAATTTTAACCAACTCAATTACTGAAAAGTTAAATAATTCAATTTTTCCTCCAATAAAAAAATCATAAATATCAATAAAAGGAATTAACAATACAAAAAAAATGATTTGTAAATCCACATTTTGTAAAATAAAACTTTTTAGCTTTTTCATAAATTTTACCTTTATCTTTCTATATTTGGAAAAGAATAAAGATATTCTTTTAAATTATCTTCAATATATTCCCTTTCCTCTTTGTATTTAGGATCCATAAAAATTTGCGTATTTTTAATCGATACATCTGGATTAAATCTTTCTTTTTTTATTAAATGATTTCTATCTTTATATTCTAAAAAATCAATTATTCCTTTTGCCGTATCTTCATATTTATAAACTAAATCTTCAAAATTAATTCGATAAATATTTTTATTGTTTGCTTCTTTTTCCATCTCTCTCATTAAACGATATTGCTTGCAAAATTCTTTTACATCTAAAGAAAAAGGAACACCATCTAATTTTTTTTGCCATTGATACTTATTTAACAAAAATACATCTCGCGGGTCTCTTTCTACAACGATAACTTTAATATTATCATTAAAATAATTCTTCATTCTAAATAAATTATAAGGCAATAATAACTGATCAAGCAACAAATCTTCATTAGCATTACCAATCATATTTAATACATCAGTAATATAATTATTTGTTATTCGATAGAATTTATCTTTTGAAGGATAGCTCAATATCATTTTTTCATAAAGCAAAGGCTTCTTCAAGCGAATTTTTTTAAAACTTAATAAATAAACTACTTTTCTAATAATCAATTGAAAAAACATCCGTATATTAGTATTTTCTTGATAATACCAATAATTTTGAAAAGTAAAATCAGTTAATTCTTGAACATATCTCTCAGTTCTACGATAAAACTCTTCCCCTACTTTCATTTTGTAATTTCCGACCCACCAATATTTTTTATCATATAATTGCTTCATCACACGTAAAAAATTATGAATAGCCTCATCACTTCTAATTGCATTATTTCCTATTAACAGTTTATCCTCTAAATCAAAAACCCCATCTGGGCAATGCAAAAAGACATATTCAAATTCACCATAATCATTATTAACATTTTCAAACTCACTTAGAAAATCAGTTACCGCAGATGAACCTGATCCCATATAACCAACTGGAACTATAACCTTTCTCATATACAACTCTCCTTTTAATTTATCAAATAAAATTACTATTTAGAAATTCTATCCTTTTTATTATGATCAAATAATATGTTTGTTTTTAATACCAAAAATAGGAAAAAAATCATTACAACAATATACAAAACAATCGCTAGTTCACCATTACCTAATGCAAACAAAATTGAAATTGTAGAAAATATAGAATTAATAAAATAAATAATTAAAATCGTTTTTGTTGGTGACGCCGTCATTTTAAGTAATTGATGATGCAAGTGTTCTTTATCTGGCGTTCCGATAGATTCCCGTTTCAAAACTCTTCGTATAATAGCTAAAATTGTATCAAAAATAGGTACAAACAAAATTATAAGAGGAATGATAACCGAAGTAACTGTTGCCACTTTATAACCTAAAAGAGCTATTACAGCTATCATAAATCCTAAAAACAAACTGCCAGTGTCTCCCATAAATATTTTTGCTGGTGGAAAATTATGAAACAAAAAGCCTAAAGTACTTCCGAGCATAATCAGCGATAAGATAATATCAATACCCCCCAATTGATTAAGAAAGTATCCTAAAATTGCAATAGTTAAAAAATAAATCGAACTAACACCAGCTGCCAAACCATCTAAACCGTCAATCAAATTAATTGCATTAACTAAAGCTACAATAAAAAAAGTTGATAAAATCATATTAAGCCACTCTGGAAAATAAAAAGCATACCCAAAAAGAGTTATATTAGTAAAATATAAACCACCATAATAAACTACTACTACCGCCGAAATTATTTGACAAATTAATTTATATCTAGCCTTAATAGGGTTTATATCATCAACAATTCCTGTTAATATAATCACAAAACCACCTATTAAGACACTAATCATTTGCGTAGTAACTGAGCCATACAAAATATATCCTAACAAAAAAGCCAAAAAGATTCCCAAACCACCTAGACGAGGAATCGGTTTTTTATGAACTTTCCGTTTATTTGGAATATCTATAGCATTTATATGTAAAGCAATCTTTTTTACAATAAATATAAATATTGCACTGGAAATAAAGCAAACCAAAACAATGCTAAAAACATTAAAACCATTAACTTCCAATTTCATATTCTATCTCCTATAAAACTATTATACCAATAATTTACCAGAAATCAAAGATTTTTAATCTCATTTAAACTCTTCTGCTTTTAATTGTTTAAAATAAATAAACCATTCTGAAGATTTATCCCAAAAATTATATGGAATATATAGATTAACCTTTCCATTTTGATATACAAATGAACTTTTATAAATTCTATTTTTTCCATCTTTAGGCAAATAAGAAGTATCTATTTCTTTAGTATTTTTAAAATGAATTCCATCTTTGCTATAAGAGTGATAAAGGTTTCCTTTTCCTGAATTATGAAACAATAACAATTCATAAGAATCATTTATTTTTTTTACTTCAGCATGCCAAATTGTTTTATCGAAATCTTCAAATTGTACTAAAACTGGAACAGACCATTTTTTCAAATCTTTTGATTCTCTATAATACATGAAAGAATTATAATTTACATACCAAATTTTATATTTACCATTTTCATGAACAACACTTATACTCATATAAGCTTGATTATCTTCTTTATTCAAAATAACATCATGCGTACTCCAATTAATTCCATCTAGACTGGTTTTGCGCAAAATCAAATTATTAGCCTCAGTCCCAACTGTTCCTTTATAAATATAAGGATTATAGCGATACCAAAGTTCAAAATGATCTTCATCATAAAACAAATAAGGATCAGAATAATAGCTATACTTATCTCCTGTCTCTCCTGAAATTGGGTTCTTAATCTCTGAAGGAACAAAAAAGTTTATTCCATCATTACTCACAGCTAAAGATGGATTTTCATATTTATTTTGATTATTAGGCCATGGTGTATAAGCCATCCAATAATGATATCCATGTAATTTCTCCTCAGAATAAATTACACAAGGATGAGTATTTTGATTGCTGCCATCATAAGATGGAACTACGATAAACTGCCCACGAAAATTCGTATCTGAATTTTTAAAAGAAGAACTTGAAATGACAAATTTCTTCCATTTCGAATAAGGCATTTGTGAAAATATTAAATCTTCTCTTAACCCCATTTTCTTTTTATAATACGCCTCATAATTTGTCGGCACAATATTATCGCGTAAAAAATTTTGATAAGGCAAAATCGGATAATTCAAAAATTGATGAGTTTCCTGAAAATGCAAAACATATTCTTCAAATTTATAATTCACAAAATAAACATATCCATATATTGTAAGAACAAATCCCGCAAAGAAAATCAAAAACACATTTAAAATAATATTTATTTCCTTAAATGCATGCCATTTACTTAAATCTAACATATACAATAAGAGTATTATTAACCACAAATATATAATAAAGTAACTTCCTTTTTCTATCGTCTTTAACCATGTAATAGCAATTAAAAGAACGCCTAGACCAATAATCCAAAATAGTATATTCGTAAATTCCTTCTTTTTCCTAAAAAAGATAAAAAGCTGAATTAATAAAACTAATAAGAAAATCATACATAAAATAAAATTAAAATACTCTGTTGCTCGACCAATAATATTCCAATTAGAAAACGCTCGACAACAAATTATATAAAACAAATAAAACAGTTGTAAAACAAACAAAAAATTTATTAATTTATTTTCTTTACAATTATTTTTATAATATAAAAACAAACTTAAAACTATCCCTATAATTAAAATATAATCTATAAAAAAAGTATTTTTGCTAACATCTATAAATCGACTCAAAAAAGAACTAAGCCACAAAGACCTATCCAAAAACAAACTCCCACCAGTCTTTAAAGTAATTACACTAAAAGCTATTAAAACGCCAAGTAAAGACCCGAGCAACTTATAATGAATTCTTTTTTTTCTAAAAATTAAAAACAGATTCCCCATAACTGCTATTAACAGCAAAAAAATACTTAAATAAATATTAACCAAAGAAGATATAAAAAATAATAGTCCACAAAAAAGAAAAGAAAAAATAGAAAACTTATCTTTTTCCTCCACTTTATTTAAATACTTCAAACAAAAAATGAGAAAACAAGATGCTATTACATAATTGGCAAAACCCGTAATCCAAAAAAGACTAGATTTACAAACGCTCAAAGGAATAGTAAAAATTAAAAAAAGAACAATATTTTTATCACATTTTAATAAATTACAAATCTCTCTTATCAAAAAATACAGAGATAAGGTCATAACAACCGCTTGAGTTAATTTATTAAATGTAAGAGTTATTGTAAAGAAATTTCCAACAATCATCCCATTTTTAAAAATATTATTAAAACCTTCAACACTCCACATCCAATCTTCTTCGAAATAAGGGATAAAAAGAGTTATAATAAATATTATAAATATTAATAAAAATTTTTTCTTATCTTCTTTTATTTTTATTAAATAATCTCTCATTCAAAATCACCACTATAAAAAACATTATTTAAAGATACTTCACATATCATACGTTTTATCAATTGCTTTTAACTCATTAAACGTATCTATTTCAATTATATCATCAAAACTACATTCCCGTACAGCAATTTTATAATTGTTTTTTCTCTCCACTAACTGTACTTGTTCCCAATATTTTTCTCTTCCTCCAGGACTATTAAAAACTTCTTCAATATCTTTACTTAACTTATTTCCATCTTCTTCATTATAATAAGAAATCCCAACCATTTGATGACAATTAACTCCACCAATTTTTTCTTTAACAATATGGCCATTTTTCGTTTCAAAACACCAGTCATCAGATCTTTTTGTTGGTATTCCCAAAAAATTACTACAATACTCATATTTTCTTATCAAATTAGGATTAGACAAAACGAGATCAGACTCTAAAACATAAGCATTACACATTTTATCTCTTACTAAATAAGCACTAGAAATATTATTTGCTTCATTATACTTATTATTATTAACAAATATTATATCAGGATACTTTTTCTTTAATATCTCAAACTGTTCTCCTAAATAACCCGTAACAACAATGATCTCTGGTATTTCAGATCTCACTACTGCCTCAAGTAAAGTTTCAATAATTCTTTTTCCATTTACTAAAACCAAAGGCTTAGGTGTATTAAGCGTAATAGGAACTAACCTAGAACCAAAACCGGCCGCTAAAAAAATTGCTCTTTTAACCCTATATGGTTCCAAAGCTTCCAAACCCTTTGAAGTAATCATATTATTTTCATCAATAAGATTAGCTTCTAATAACTCATTAATAACTGTATTAACACTCCCTAAAGAAAGATTTGTAAACTTAGCAATATCTCTTTGTGACAACTTTTTCTTCTCTCTTTCTATAACAACTAAACAATCAAAATGATTCATAAGTAACTTCATTATATTTTCTCCTATCTTCTCTTCTATTTATTAAATATATCACTAATTTAATTATAACATTAAACATTAAAATAATTAAAGAAATAATTGCAGCTTCACCGAGCATCATATTTCCCTCATAAGTATTAATAAGAATTGATAATGGCATATTCTTAGTATTATACAAAAATGCTACAGCAGATATTGTAATCATCGAATTAACAAAAAAATATGCAAACATTTCTCGAATAGTTAGTTTAGTACAAGGAATAATCACATCTTTTATAATTCGCAACAATCCCACATTACAAGTTTTAGCAACGATTTCATAATTCATATTAACTTTTTGCAAAGCATTATAAGCCATCAAATATGGACTAGCTATAAAATGAATAATATTAACAATTATCAGCAATAAAAACGTATTATAGATAAATGTCCCACTAAAACTAATCGAATAAGCAAGTCCTAAAACCATCCCGGGAACAGCTAAAGTAATAATTGTCAAAATATGAATAATCCTGGCCATCTTTCCACGAACTCGCCCCGTAACATAAGCTACAAAATAAGTTATCAGCGTTCCAAAGATAGCCACTCCCCCAGAAATCACCAATGAATTAAATAGATATCCACCAACATCATTACTGATTACATAATTAAAATGTTTCATTGACAACACAGGATTTAACAACACATTATCCATTACTGCATAATAGACAAACGATCCTATAATAACAAATACACTTAAGATAATTACATAAGTATATATTTTAAAAATGACATCTCGTACCTTATTTTCTTTTAAAACCAATTCCCTTCCCGATGCTGAAGTACTAGCATAATCTCGCATAAAAGTATCAACCATAAAAGAAATAAAAGCTGGTATTAAAAGAAACAATCCCACAATCGTCCCTGTTGAATAATTAAGTAAGCCTATAACTTCTTTATATAAGAACACAGGAAGTGTCGTATACATTCCCCCAACAGAAAGTGGAACTCCATAATCCGTAAATATCATCGTAAAAACAGCAAAAACAGCTGAAAAAAGGGGCTTTTTCAAATAAGTAAACGTTACTTTAAAAAATGTTTGATGAAAATTAAGTCCGAGCACACGTGCACTTTCATATAAATTTGTATCAACATATTTAAAACCGTCATCAATTATTAGAAAAGCAATTGGAAAAGAATAAAGCACTGAACCGACAATTATACCGAGGCTTCCGACAATATTAAAACCAAACAAACTCGAGATAATTCCCCTAGCTCCAAATAGATTAATCAACCCTAAACCATGTGAAATAGAAGGAATAAGCATTGGCACTGTAATACAAAGTTTTAATACAGCGCGATGTTTTATATTTGTTCTATTGATGCTATAAGCAAGCAAATAAGCCACTATAACACTTATTAATGTGGCAATCACTCCTACAAACAAAGAATTTTTAAGCGCTTCTTGAAACCCGACCGATCCAACAAGTTTTCCGATATCAGAAACATTTATATGACCTATCATCATCAGAAGTGGATACAATACAGTAATTCCTAAAAAAATCAACAAAAATACATTTAATTTACCAAACTTCTTTTTCATCAAATATCTGTTCCTATACATTTTTGAATTGAACTAACTTTATCAACTAAATGATCAGTTACAAAATTCTTCACATATTGATTTGCTGGATTTCTAAAAATAACACTCGGCTTATCAATTTGAACAATTTCTCCATCATTCATAACCATTACTCGATCTGAAAGCGAAAATGCTTCTTCTTGATCATGTGTAATATAAATCATTGTTGTTTTTGTCTTTTTTTGAATATTTTTTAATTCTCCTCGAAGTTTCAATCGATTGTCAGCATCAAGAGCACTCATCGCCTCATCAAATAAAATAATATCAGGATTTAAAACAAGCGTCCTAGCCATCGCCACTCTTTGTTGTTGTCCACCCGAAATCTCATGAGGATATTTATGCAAATGCTCTTTCATATTCAACATTTCTAACATTTTTATTGCTTCACGCTTAGCTTTTTCTTTATTCTTTAATTTTATTTTTAACGCATAACTTACATTTTCTAAAACATTCATATTCGGAAATAAAGCATAGTTTTGAAAAACTATCCCCATTCCTCTTTTTGAAGGATCTAATTTCGTAATATCCTTTTTGTCTTTATAAATAGAACCTTCCGTTATATCTTCAATTCCAATTAATATTCTAAGTAGTGTAGTCTTCCCACACCCTGAAGGCCCTAAAATAGATAAAAACTCGCCATTTTTGACTTCAAAATTAATATTTTTTAGAACCATCTTTTTTCCATAACGTTTAGATAAATTTTTAATTTCTAAACTATCCATTTACTTTTCCCCACATTTTTGTCAAATGTTCTTTAACTTTCATATCATCAATTCCCATCATATCAGCATAAGTTAAATCAAGAGGATAATTTTTAACACTAATTTTCTGATTCTTTAATACTTGATCTGGCATAAAATGTTCTTTATCATAACGACTAAAATCAGTTAAAATCCATTCAAAAACTTCTTTTACTCCAGCCTTATCTTCATGTCCTTTTATAATTCCAAAACTAGTAGTATTATAAGGAGAACCTGTTTTAAGTTCAACAATTGTGTAATCATAACCAGCATTAATTGCTTCCACACCTTGATTAGTCATTCCCATCGCAATCGCAATTTCACCTTGCTTTAAAAGATTAGTAGGTCCTGAACCAGATGTCGTAAATTCTCGCATATTATTTTTTAATTTATTAAAATATTCTATCGCTTTATCTTCTCCCATTATGTTTACTGCATTTAAGAAAAAACCATACCCTGTTCCCGATGTCTTAGGATCAGGCATTGCAATAAGACCCTTATATTCTTTTTTTAATAAATCCTCATAAGTCTCTGGAATACTCAAATTATGTTCTTTAAAATATTTATTATCGATAATCAAATTCATCGTATACTTAACCCACGTAAAATAATTTTCTGAATTATTGATCCCATCTAAGAACATACTAGTATCAAAATCAGACAAAAGAGCAAAATTATCCTCTAAATTAGCCATATGAGCTGTTTCTAAATCTAAAACAATATCAGCTTCAATATTTGATCCTTCATTCTTTATTTTAGCCGCACTATTTCCTGTTGCCACAGCCTGCACGACGACATCATAAAGCTCAAACTTTTCTTCTAACTGTTCTTTTAAAGCTTGATTCCTCTCCTCCTCCATCGAAGAATAAATAACCACTTTTTCTCTATCTGAACCACAACCCGTAAGTAAAAAAGCCCCCATTAATAACAACAATATTTTTTTCATTTTTGTATTTCCTTTCCTAACGAACTTTATGTTCACAAACAAATTATATCGCATCTTTTTGAACATTTCAACCCCTAAAATATCATTCATTAAAAAAAATATTGTTCAAATCTAATTATTTTGAACAATATTCTAAAATTGCATCAACGATATACTTACTTGCCTGTCCATCTCCATAAGGATTACAAGCCTTACTCATTTTCTCATACAAAGTATTATCTAATAAAAGACGCTTTGTCTCTTCATAAATAACATCTTCATCAGTTCCTACCAATTTTAAAGTCCCCGCGGCAATCCCTTCTGGTCTTTCCGTTGTATCGCGAAGTACCAAAACTGGTTTTCCAAGACTTGGAGCCTCCTCTTGAATACCCCCACTATCTGTTAAAATTATATAAGCTTTATTTTGAAAATTATGAAAATCAAACACTTCCAGGGGTTCAATTAACTTAATTCTATCACAACCATCAAAAACTTCTTTAGCCACACTTCTCACCAAAGGGTTCATATGAATCGGATAAATTACTTTAACATCACTAAATTCATCGATAATTCTCTTAATTCCTTTAAAAATACTTCGCATTGGATCTCCCAAATTTTCTCTCCGATGAGCCGTCAATAAAATCATTTTTTCATTATCTTTTATCCAATCGAGCTCCGGATGTTGGTAATCATCACAAACCGTGGTAGCCATCGCATCAATCGCCGTATTTCCTGTCACAATAATCTTTGACGAATCGATATTTTCTTTAATTAAATTCTCTTTACTTAAATCAGTTGGAGCAAAATAAAGATCAGCTAATCTATCCACCATTTGCCTATTCATTTCCTCAGGATAAGGAGAATACTTATCCCAAGTCCTAAGACCTGCTTCCACATGCCCTATTGCCGCTTGGTTATAAAATGCTGCCAAAGCGCCCACAAAAGTAGTTGTTGTATCGCCATGGACCAAAACCATCTTTGGTTTTTCTTTTTTAATAACTTCTTCTAGTCCCTTTAAAGCTCTTACAGTAATCTCACCCAAACTTTGACCTTGCTTCATAATATCTAAATCATAATCTGGCTTGATTTGAAAAGTTTCTAACACTTGGTCGAGCATTTCTCTATGTTGCGCTGTAACACAAACAATTGACTTAATTTCCTTTCTTTTTTCCAATTCTTTAACCAAAGGAGCCATTTTTATCGCCTCAGGTCTTGTCCCAAATATACTCATTACTTTAATTTTTTTCATTTTCATTTTCCTTTAAAACATAATTATAAGCATCAAAACACATATCATCAATACCTCTTTTAGGAATAAACCCCAGTTCTTCTCTAGCCTTTCTTATAGATGCATAGCACTCGGCAATATCTCCAGCTCTCCTTGGCGCAATTTTATAAGGAATATCGACATTATTAACTTTTTTAAAAGCATTGACAAGTTCCAAAACGCTAATTCCCTTACCAGTTCCTAAGTTATATATATGAAGACCTGACTTAACCTCACAAAGTTTTTTCACTCCCAAAATATGCGCCAGAGCCAAATCCATAATATGGATATAATCTCTCACACCAGTTCCATCAACAGTATCATAATCATCACCAAATATATTTAAACATTCGAGTTCTTTTTTTGCAACCTTTACAATATAAGGCATCAAATTTGCTGGAACTCCATTTGGATTTTCTCCTATTAAACCACTAGAATGAGCTCCAATCGGATTAAAGTATCTAAATATACATATATTCCAATCATTATCTGAATTATATAAATCCATCAATATCTTTTCGACAAATAATTTACTAGTTCCATATGGATTAGTAGTTCCTCCAACAAACGAAGTCTCTTTTAAAGGAACTTCCTCCGCCATTCCATAAACAGTTGCACTACTACTAAATATCAAATTTTTAACCCCAAAACTTTTCATTACATCAAGTAACATCAAAACACTACTTACATTATTAATATAATAAGAAATAGGTTTTTCTACACTTTCTCCAACCGCCTTATATGCAGCAAAATCGATAACCATTTCAATTTTATTTTCCTGAAAGATCTTTCTTAAATTATCTTTATCTAACATATCACATTCATAAAACACGATCTGTTTTCCCGTAATTTTCTCTATTTTATCCAAAACATCTTTCTTACTATTACTAAAATTATCCAATCCCACTACTTCATACCCGTTATTTAATAATTCCACCAAAGTATGACTTCCAATATAACCACAACACCCTGTCACAAGTATCTTCATTTTACCACCTTAATTGCATTATAAAGGAATATTTAAAAAAATACAAGTTTCTTGCTAATCTAATTATCTTTTTTTATAATAATTACAGGTGATTATTTATGCATAACACAATATATATTT
>CAMNRN010000002.1 GCA_946553095.1 uncultured Mycoplasmatota bacterium | reverse complement strand
TCCATAATTCTCTTCCTTCTTTGTTAACACCAATTTCTTTCCCTCATTCTTTTTCTTTTCTTCTTCAAGTTCTTGTCTTGCTAAATATAAATCTTGCTCCAAACTTTTAATTTGCCCTTCTAGGAATGGAACTAGCCATTCTAGCTGTTCTTGCCTCGTTAAAGGCCTAATATTTGATTCTCTCATATTTATCACCTTTTTAACAAAAATTTGAAGTTTTGGTCAAAAGCCCACTTTTATTTGCCAAACTCTTATTTTTTTTGAATTTATAACCTATATGTTATATTTTCTAAAAAAACTGTCCGGTTAAAGAAAAAAGTGGGAAAGTGGGCAAAAACGGCGCAATCCCTTTATTTATGCGGGTTTCCGGCTGGCCACTTTTCAAAAAAACTTGACCAAAAGCCCACTTTTTTTGACCATATAACCTTTAGGTTATACTCAAAAAACAGCTCTGCCCACTTTGGATTTGACCAAAGCCCACTTTTTTTGACCAAAAATGGCCAGATTTTTACCATTTTTTATCGATAATAATCCAGTCAAAAAAGCATTTAAACCAGAATAAAACAAAAGGATATGCAAGAATCGCAATACCCTTTAAAATTATTGTTTTTTCGTCCGTACCATAACCGGGGTTCTCTACAGATTTAATCTCAAAGTCTTCCGGCATCCATGTACTATATCCAGTAATCTTTATCATTCTTCAATAACTGTTATAGAATCTATCGGAGCATCATCGCATTTTCCAGTAGAATAGAATCCCAATCTCTTCCCATAAGTGATTTTAACTTTCTTTCCAACTAACTCGCTAGCTTCTTTGGCTAGGTTATCGGACTCAACACAATACTCCTCTTCTTGATTAGCAGTAGTCTTAATATAAACAGCAGTAGTACCAAATAAATTCTTATCAACACTAGTAATTTCTCCAACAGTCTGACCAGATTTAAAATCAGTACTTAACCAAGTACAAGCCCCTATAAATATAGATAAACCTAAAGCAATAAAAAATCCGAATACCCCAATTCCTGTTTGATCTTCTTTAATAGCAAATATCATCCATACAAGTCCACAGATGAAACATGCTATAACAACAAATATCATTATAATATCTAACCAATTCATAAATATAATTCCTCCCTATACACAAAGTACACTACTAGCTAACCCATGCTTTTTATTCTTCTTAATAACTTTTTTCGTGTCTCCCGCAACCGTTTTATAATAAACCCTAATATCACGAGATTTAGTAAACCCCACTGAATATATTCTAATGTCCTCTCTTTTAGAGAATTTAAAATATTTGTTATTATCTTTAAAGACTCTTGTCTTAACATTACTTATATTCATTACTTTCTCCTATGCGTCTGCATTTCTCGTTTTCAAGAATTGAGCAAACCTAAATCTAAATTCTTCTTTCTCACACTTAGCATCCCATATCTTTTGCATCTCAGGGTCGCGATATAGTCTACCTCCACACCAAGTACAAACAACATACTCGTCTTTACCCCTAGGAGCTACTATACAATGTCTCCCGCATTTACAAACCCTCCTGAATTCACTTAAATTATCATCTACAATTTTTTGTTTATCTTTGTAATTCATTTTATAAATCCTTTCATTCTTTTTATTCAATTATTATTTTTTGTATTTAATTTGATCTAAGAAATCACCATCTAAGATTGTTATACCATATAATTCACAAATTTTATGCTCTATGCAACAACCTCTAGCATTTTGCCATCCTGGTGAAAAATATACAGCATCCACTTGTCCCATAGCGTTAATACTTTTAGCTAAATAGAATAGAGGTTCTGTATAATAATTACCCTCTGTAGGAGCATCTTGCCAAATATTATCAACTACATCAATGTGTAGTTTAGCAAACTCCTTACTTAAAGCATTAAATTTCATTCTTAATTCCTCGTCAGAAACACCAGCCATTGGCTGACTAATCATTATTCTCATATATATCCTCCTTACAAGTACAATACTTGTCTATATTTTGTTCAAATTCTAAACAAGACCTAACATCGTTGTCTAAACGGTCTTTTTGCTCGTAACATACCTCTATTTGGCGTTTTAAGCCTTCATTTTCGCGTTTTAGCCTATTTATCGTATTACTCTCCATAAAAGACCAAACACTCGTTAAAAACCATAATATAGATACTACAAGGAGCCACCTTTTTACCCAAATATACTTGTGACATATGTCATAGATCTCAAGTTGAAGGCTAGTTTTACCACTAGCCCTACCTGCTTGATAAATTTGAGTTTTAGTTTTCTTCACCATTCTATCACTCTTATTTCTCTGTTAAGAATATCAATATCTGTCTCTCCTGGTTTTCTTTGAAATAGTGTGTCTTTAAAATTTTGTTCTGTTTCATCATTATAATATAACAAAGCCATACCAGTTCTAGTTACATTTGTATATATTATATCATCATATACAATCTTTCTTGGTAAAACTTTACCCGAAGCTAACCATTCTAATAAAGTTATTAAATCAACACTACCTTTAGTTTCGTATAAAACTTTAGTGGTAGTATCAACTTTAGCTATAACTTTACCATCAGCATAAAATCTTGTAGACTCTACTATCTCAATTGCACTATTTGCAGGTTTTTTCATACCATCTGATATTCCCTTCAGCGCATCTGAACTTAAATCGCATTTCATAAATATAAATACCTCCAAATTACTTTTTCTTTTTATTCTTTATAGTTTTAGTAAAATCACTTTCTACTTTAGTGATTCTAGGACCCTTATCCTTTTTCTTACTTGGATTCCAATATAATAATATTAATCCAACTAAAGCTAAAGCCCCAACTAATATAAAGCAAATAATTGCTCCAATACTATAATTCATTTTTCCTCCTATAGTTCATGAATATAACCGGCATGTGATAAACTATTTATTATTTTATTATAATAAAACATTATATATCTCTTCTCTTCTATTTTTGGATTATGTTTAATAATTTCATCATAAAAATATAAATCTTCTCCGTTACGTTCATTTGAAAATTTAATGTTGTTATCTAATAAAAATTTTCGTCTGTACACATTACAAACACAAGATGCTTTCAAATCAAATATATCACGATCAGGATAAGACATCCCATAAAAGTTATAAATATCTTTTTTAGATCCTATCCAGTCTAAAATAATATTAATATAATTTTCTGTAGGTATATTATCTGCATCTATGTAAACTATATATTCCCCAGAAGCTAATTCTAATCCTTTTTGTCGTGTATATCCGATCCCCATGTTTTTATCATTTCTATAATATTTAATAAAACCTTTATAATATTCTAATTTTTGTATTGGTTGTTCTGAACAATCGTCAATTAATATTAACTCAACATTAGAATACATATTTGTTTCAATTAATGTATCAAGAACATAATTTAACATAGGACATCTATTATGATTTGTAACTATTATACTAAGATCTTTATTTATCATCCGATTTTTTCTTACTTTTTGAAGTTTTTTTCACCGGTGTCTTTTTACTCAATTTATCAAAAGATTTAACTGTTTCATCAAGAATATCAGTATCTTTTTTAATCTTTCTTTTTCTAGTAGTTTTCTTGGGTTCGTCCGTACCTTCACCTAGAACCGTTGTTCCAAGTTTTCCAAAGGCCTCCCCCATATCTTCTACTTGTTTTTTAACTTCTTGCATAGCCTCAACATCTTTCTTGATAGCTTTTACAACAAGTCCTATTTTTTTACTCTCTTCATCTACTAATTTAACAATTTTTTCTTCAGATTTTTCATCTAATTCTCCAACTTTCTTAAATATAGCGATTTGAGAATCTTTTATAGCTTTTGCTACAATACTGTCAACTTGATCAAGAATCTCTTCTTGTGTCTTACCAAATATACCAGCTTGTTTGACAGCTTTAGCTGATACTACAGCAAGACAAATTTGTTTAATAATTGTATAAACCATAAATCCTATTACAAATATGGCTAATACATCCCATCCATTTAACATTAAAATACCTCCGTAAATATAGTTTTATTTTCACTATTATAATAAATTCTACTAACTAATTTCATATCATAAGCATGAATTTTTAATCTCATACCTTCTGCTATTTGTTTATCTTTAGGATTAAACCAACACCAATAAAGGTTTCCTTTAGAATCTCTATAATTTTCTCTAACTTTAACACAGTTATAAACTGGTTGTATTCTAGGAATCTCTCGTTTCATGTTTATGATCCTCCAAAAATATCAATTTACCTTTTTCATCAAAATACTCTCTTTTTCTTAAAAACAATATTGGATGAACAGTAGATCGATAATATTCGCGTTCTCTATCATCGTTATGATTAAACATTATACTTTGATTTAAACGTTTGTACTCACCAATATAAGACTCTATAACATATTTACAACCTGGCACATTCATAAGCCCATTACCAAGTTTATTATATGTTTTAGTGGCCGGTCTTTCAGGCAATTTAGTCATTTCTTTTCACCTTCACAGTCTTTTTAATTTCGTCAGAAGCTATTACATATCCTAGATATGAATATTCTGGATATATCATAGTATTTGTATTCCAAACTTTGACATAATGATATTTTAAATCTCTAGCTTTTGATTTATCCATTCTATATTGTGGTTGACTTTCATCAAATAAGTCAGGTCTTCTAGATACAAAATTAAGAACTGCAATATTTTGCATGCCTCTATATTGTTCTAAAATATCATCTATAGTTAATGATCGGTCAAAATATCCCTTCTTGCCTCCTATGTCTTGATGAGTTACCTTATTTTTTATTATACAATAATCATGCATAAAATAAGGATTTCTTTCAGGCTCATTAGAATTCTTTTTGGCTTTTCTTTGTGTCATCATATCTCTTAATCCCATCATTATATTTCCTCCTATCAGTTCTTTTTAAGAAACTTTTTGTTTTATTATTGTTCTGTCTATTAATCTTTTCTTTGTGTCTTCTATTAGAAGATTTTCTACCCCCTAATATAATAGGAATTAGACTTGTACCACTAGATTTTATGCAACCATATTTTCTAATTTGATAGTTTGTAATTCTAGTGATTAGATTAGTACTAGCATAAACACCATGCTGTCTAAATATGAACCCCCTGAATTCTTGAGAATTATCAAACGGTTTCTCCTTATACAGTTCATATAATAATTCCTCATTAAACTCTTCCTTTTTTCCAACCGCTCTTCTTTTAAATCCCCTCATATCATTATTTAATTGATTCATATTTATTTCTCCTTAACATATATACCTTAAAATATCATTTTTTATTTAACTTTGTTTAAATTTATAGTCTTCATTCGACTTTTAGACTCTAACCTTAATCGTTCGTTTCTGCATTTTTCTTTTCTTTTAAACTCTTTAGTTCCTTCAAAAAATACAGGTTTTCTTGAATCAGTATTAACCGGTTCTGTTAAACATTCGTGACAAGGTGTTACATCGTCTGGGTGGTCTTTATAAATACAGTGTTCACAATATTTATCAAATTCCACTATATGTTCTTTAGAATCCATTTTTATTCCTCCTTATGCATATAAGAATAATATTCTAAATATCTTTCCCTAAATTTTTCATAAGTTCCGACCTTTATTATAGACTTGGTAGGAACCCAATATATAGATACAAATGTATCATTTTTGAAAATATCAATAAACTCATAACTATTACTAGTAAACACAAATCTTATTTTTCTATTAGGATGTTTTTTCTTCTCCTCGTTTAGAATAAATAACATATTATTTACAAAACCTAACATCTTATCTATAGACATACCGCTATCAATTTGGTCAATCAAAATATAAACATCTTTTTCGTGAGATAATAATTCCTTTATAACATAATCCCCAAACCAAAATTCTATAGATTCCTTTAAATGTTCTCCTTCTGAATGAAAAGCTGTAATTAATCTTTCAGACCTAAAATATCTATCATTTACAGGATTAAAACCCTCTGTGTAAAATCTACATACTACCAATCCTTTATCTTTACATTCTTCCTCAATAGTTCGTAAGGACATTGTCTTTCCAGTTCCATTAGGTCCTAATAAAATATTTATGGGAGTCATGTCGATCTTATATTTTTGTATTACTTCATAATATTCTGGATCTTTCTTTTTTTATCACAGAAAGCTTTCATTTGTTTATTCATTATTATATTTCCAATCTGGATCACCCACAAATATAACACCACCATTTGGTTGAGCGTCTATTTGTTTTTGCATAGACTTAGCAATCTTTTCGGCCCTTGCTAAAGCTCCAGGATCATTATTATTTAATAGTTTCATCTCCTGCTCCATTTTTTCACCAACTGTCAATGGTCTCTTTCCAGTAGATAGAGGTCTGGTCTGTGGTAAATATAAAACTGGAACCTGAAACTCAAAATAACAATAAGTCTCATCTGTAGGATCGTCATAATCACCTAAATATTGTGGATGTTTTCTCATAGTATCAAATACTATTTCATATTCATTTCGATTATCTCCACCACATCTGGTTAGAACTATAATCTTGGTACCGATATCATTAGGAAAACAATCTCTATAACGTCCGAACATTGATCTATCAAGATCTAAGATATCAAGTAACTGATCGGCATGCTCATTCTCTCCAAATAATGCATTATATAATCCATTTTCTAATTTCATTAAAACATACCACCTTTAAACATATTTCCTTGCATACTTTTAATCAAGTCTTCATCTGTACAAGCAATTTCAATTTTAGGGAGTACAACTTTTCCTTCTTTTATTGTATTAGGTATAGCTGGTTCCCCAATAGGTTGACATAATCCGGCCGTATGAATTTTTGGATCCGGAGTTAAAGGTGTCGCTAAATCAGCAAATGACTTATCTACAAATTCCTTATTTGAAACTACAAATCCTTCTTCTAATATTTTTATAGTGTCTTGAATAATTGCTAAGTTTGATTTATCAACTCTTCTCAATTCATTCAAAGCTCTATTTATTTTGTCGTCTCTTACATATAAGGCTATAGATTCCATTACGTCGTCTTGCCTTAGTTCGAAACTTACTCTTTCTTTTTCCATAATTATCTCCTTCCAATATACTTAAATATTTATTATGTATTTTTATTTCACTTTGGATAACTTTTTCATCGCCACCATAGCAATTTTCTAGAAAGCCCAATTGACCGTGAGCATATCTTATTGCATCTATAGCATGATCTTTATACTTGCCCATAAATATCAAATCTTTCTATATACAATTAGTACCAATTTTTGTTTTGAAAATGTTGCCATGCTTTTGTAGGTGTTCCGTATCTATTTTTAATGTAGACAAGGCCCCATTTAATTCCACTATCCCAACTATTATCTCCATACATATTAGAAATTTTACTACAAGGTAAAGCCTGAGGTATATTACAAGCTCCACTTGATTTATTAACTGCGTTTGGATTCCAGTCAGATTCTCTTGTCCAAAGCTTAACTAATGCTTGATAATCAGATTCTGACCATAAATACTCATTAATAACTAAATCATATGCAAACGCCTTGTATGTATCTTTGCTAGCTGTTTTTACTTCTTTAATTACAGGCTTGCTTTCTTTTTTCGAGGGAGGCTCCTTTTTTGTTTCCTCTGGAATAGGTTGAGGTTCTTCAACTACAACAGCAGTCTCTTGAACCTCTTCCTTGATCACAGGTTCTGTATATTCACAGTTGCATGCGCATTCACACTTAGGTTCTGTCTTATGTGTAAACGGATAAGATATCCATTTAATTAACCCCCAAAACATAATTACATAAACCATTACTATTAATAATATTTTTATTATCTTAATGATTTTTTTCATATAATTGTATATTCTTCTCCTTTTAATTCCATTTAACGAAGTTTCCTTCATTAAAGTTTTTCTTATTTTTTAACGATCTACTTATCGCTAAATCAATATTACTATTACTCTTAAGATGATAATAATACAAATCATTGTAGGGGGTATTTAATCTTTTTATCCTCCCACAGGCTTGTTTTAATGTCTTATAAGAGTAAGTTTGACTGTAAAATATAATGGTATCTGTCTTAATACAGTTCCAACCTTCATTACCAGCTGCATACTGTACTAAATATAACCATCTATCACAGTCTGGAATTTCCTGATGTTTATGACCATTCCATTCAGTTATAGTATAGCTTACATCAAGATTTAATAGAATTTCTCGTTCGTAGTCAAAATTATAAAATATAATAGCCCTATCTACTTTTTCGAGAATCTCTAATAATGCTACAACTCTCATCTCAGATTCATTGACAATTCTACGCAATACATAACACAAATCACTTGCTTGTTGCATAGGTAGATTTTTAAATGGATCCCATCGATTTTTCATAGCCTCTTTATACTTTTCCCTATCAAATGGACAATAAATTTCATTATGATGTTCAACAAAAGTTCTATTAGTATCCATATTAATAAGAATATCATTTCTTTGTCTAATTAATCGTTTTGTATTAACATATCGATCAATCTTAGGATACTTTGTGAATCTTGAGAATACAACATGTTCTCTATTAAATTCGGATTTATTTTTATAGAATCCATTTGCAATAAATACAGGGATATAATCTGACCAAGAGTCTCCTGGTGTGGCCGATAACAATATCCATCTATTAGCTTTAGCTATTTTTAGGAATGCCTTTGTCCAAGCCCCATATCCAACAACTCTTTGCTCGTCAAATATAAAGAATGTATTTTTAACATCTTGATATTTTTTAATATTATTCCAACTATCTATTACCACAGTATGATTATATAGATGAGTATGATCAGCAAAAGATGTCATCATGAATGGCACCAATTCACCTTCCCATTCAAGAGTGTCTCTTTTTCTCGCAGTTGTAATAATGTAAAGATCAAGAGGTTTTTCTTTCATTGGTGTATACTTTCCTGGTTCTATTTTTCCACCTTGAGATTTAAAATAATAGTATAGAGAGGTTCTAGATTTACCAGAACCAACTCCACCATTTAGTATACATCCATCTTTCATATTTTCGACAGCTTCCATTTGATAGTCAAATAAGAAAGGTGTAGCCTCTTTATTAATTTTCTTCATGATTATCACCCATCATTTCTTCGATGTCTTTATGATAGGTTTTTATTAAAATATTTTTTATAGTCTCAAGAATCATTTCTACAGTTTCTCGAGTTCCCACATTAAGTTTCATTGTTGTTTTATGTTCTTCATACCAAGAATAAATTTCATATAGATTTCCATTTCTCCAAGAGAAACTCCACCAATCACATATCATTTCAATAATATACTCAGATGGCATAGGTAAATATGTGTATGGTTTATTTGGATCATCATGTATTAATACCCAATATTGCCAGTGGTGAGGATTTCTATGAATATGTAAATTCCATGCTTGTTCAAAATCTACAGTTGCCTGATATGATTTATTGCCATAAAAATATTGATCATAAGCTTGGTATTCATCTTCAGAATATTTTGACATATCATGTTTATCTATTAACTCAGAAGCTTTATTCCATACATCTTCAGATGTTATTCCAGAAGTATTTTTTAATAACCAATCAAAGGCCATCTTTACTGCATTCTGATGCTCATGAATATATTCATTGTATCTAGCACTCATGTTACACCTCCTAACTTAAAGTGACGAATGAACTTATTTGATTCTTAGCTTTAGGATTGTACTCCACATGGTATTCAATCCAAATATCAATAGATACTTGAAGAACTAACTCTATAATACCATTACTTTGTAAGTTCTCCTCAATTATTTTAACATAATTTTTATCTATTTTTATCCCTTCATAGTCGGGTTCTACGTTATGAACATATCTATTATAATATTCCACTACCATTCGTTTGGACATATCTTTAAAATCTTCGAGATTCATGTTTTACTCCTTTTTATTTAATATCAATCTTTTTATATATAGTGTGAGTCAATCGTCCGGACTTTTTTGGCATAATGAATTCTATATAGATATTCTTTAACTTTGTATACATTATCATAATTCTAAATTTATGTTCATATTCCTTTAGTCCAATAACTTCTATTTCCTCATTTAAAATATCCAAATCCCCCGATTTTTTTAATTCCTTAAATAATTCTTTCGCCTTAGACTTGCTAAGTTCTAATACTTCACTTTTTTTCATATTTTAGAGTCCTTTCAAAAATATAAAGAGCAAGACTACTTGTTTTTAAGCCTTGTCTGCTCATCTCTACAAGTAGCCCAACCTTTGTATTTAAATAATACATTAAGTTCATTGTTTAAGTCTCTGATAGCTTTTGTATATGTTTCAAAAATATCAAATACTCCTTCTTCTAATTTACTCTCATTTACTAAACATTTACATGTTTTAATAAAAGCTTGTAAATCAGCTTCTGTCATTTCCTTTTCTTTTTTAACATTTTTAATTGCTTCATCAACGTCAATCAATGTTTCCATAATATCATCTCCTCATTATACGACATGTTTAAAACGCGTATTACATATGAGGTAAAGGTATCTTTTCTATTTCGGCTCTAATTTCTAATTGATTAAGATAATTTCCCATAAATGCTTTTTGGTTTCTAAGTATTTGTGCAGGACAATCTGGAGTAAATTCCAAAGTTCCAGCATCTAACTTAACTAGCATTTGATGTAAACTGTTATAACGTATTTTATTTTGTACGTATTCAGCGATAAATCTAACTTTATAATCAGTAGATTCCATCATTTCAATAGTCATATCCAAAGATATACCATTTGTGTTATTTAAAGCTTTTACATAATCTTCAGCTGTTTTAGCAGCATAAACCATGTTTTCTTCTCTTACTTCTTCCATGTTAAGCCTCCTCTGTAGATGTTACTTCTTCGATAGCTCCACCTGTGATTTCTTCAAGAGTATCATCAGATACTTCTACAGCCTTAAGCTTTTTAATAATAGGTTTAGCACTAATAGCAGCAATTGCTAAAACCCCAGCCCCAATAATAATTTGCTTTTTATGAGCAATAACATATTCTTTTACTTGTAACATTTTTTCTTTCATTTTAATTTCCTCCTTATCTGTTACTTTCTATATCTAATTTTCACACTCATGTTTATGAGTAGAAATATTAGCCAAATTCCAGTACACAATTTTAGTGTACAATTAATATTAAAACACCAGCATATAAGCGCTACCATGATAGCATTTATACCCCAGCTTCTTAGCCATATCGAAAGCAGCTCTAAAAGTTGAGCTACTATCTGACTAAATTTTACCTTCTTGTGCATATCTATCACCAAATCTATCTATACTTTGTATAACATCAATTGCTTGCAAATATGCAGTACGACCTTGTTTTCCATTAACATCCCAATCATATGGACGCACATCACAACTTACACTTTGGATATCCACTTCATCAAGCATAGCGATTGTTTCTTCATTAAGTCGCGTAACATTCTCACCTGATCTAATATAAGCAGAAGGTCCTCTGTTATTAAACTTAACCTTAACTGGTAAGAACATAAATGGTCCTTCATCCTCATCACGAGGTGGTTTAACCTTAACATTCCATCCAGCTTCTATTAGTTGGTCTTTTATCTCTTCATTTGGAATAATAACTGCAAAGTTTCTATCTCCTTCACGGTTAAATTTACTAGCAACTCCTTCAAAGTTGCGATAAATAATTCGAGCATCTTCAATTTCTAAGATGTCTCCTCTAAATCTAATTTGCATAATTTTTCTTTCCTCCTATTATTTTTTACAAATATAAATTATTTCTTTGAAACTAGTTTAGGTTCTACTACCTTACCCCAAACAAGTTCTCCGGTTTTAACACCGAAGTAACCCACCATACCTAGAGTAAAAGTAGTTAAATAAAATGATATATTATTCATTTAATTCTCCTCCTTTATATCACTAACAAACATCTCAAAGTCTCCATATTGAGATATTGTATCAACAGCATCATTAACTAAATCTTTATAATATTGTTCATCAATAATATCTGGATTATTTCGTACAATTTCAGATTCAAGCCATCTATAACCTTTACTACCAGTAGCAGCATAATATTTTCCGTCTTTTTCACGTACTAATAATCCTCCACCACATCCAGGTTTTATTGGACAGAATGCACCAACTTTTCCAACAAACTGATAATCATGACCTTTAGCAATAGCCAAATTGAATCCTTCTTTCCTAGTATTGTACTCTGCTTCATCCATTGATCCTTTTCTAAATGAACTTTCAAGTTTGGCTAATTCTTTTTCCTCTAAAGAAACATCAGGTAAACTCTCGTTCATATCTAGATACAATGCAGAAGTAACAGACTTGGTTTCCACTTTATCGTCAAATTCTATTGACTCTTTGCTAAATAATGTCTTGAATACATATGGAACGGCGAATTGTGCACCCGTTGCATCCCAATGACCATCGTCATATCTACAAATATAAACTGCGTCGTTAACTAAGCACATCCTATCGTATGTAGCCTCATGTTCGAAAGTATAACCATACTTTTGTCCAAAGTCCATAACAAATTGTATAATCTCTGGAGTGGCATTAGGTATTTTGATAGAATCCGTCTTAATATGTGCAACAGTGAATCCTCTCTTTTGTACTTCTTCCTTTAAATCAATCATAAATAAAGCACCACGTTTTGCAACAATGTTATCTTTATTTCTAATATCTCTAAATGGATTATCAAAGTTTGCTGATGTCAAACCATATACTGAGTTAATAGCTGTCTTTAATGCGTTAGCCAAATCCTTAGATTTCATCTTTCCAGCTTTAACTTCATTAACATATTTGGTAAGTTTTCCATCAAGCATTTTATTAACTTCGTCCCAATCTTCATGTTTAATTGTAACACGTCCGTCAACGATTTCTTTAAATCGTCTGGTGAAATGTGGTCCAAAGAAACACTCTCCGATTAGACTGTGTGGATGCATTGATGCTATATCAAGTAATGCTACATTATAATGCATACCTGGTTCAGCATATACATATCCACCTTCTCCAACTTCTTCGCCTTTGTAGATAGATTTTCCACCTTCAAAAGTATATCCTGGGAAATATGGAAGCAAACTTTTAGCTTCTCCATGTTTCTGAGACATCATAGCTGGACAAGCTTCTTTTAAGAATTGTTCTACTTCAGGATCTAATTCAAATACTGGTTCTGCCATATTCCTATAACAGAATTCTCCTTGTGGAGTTTTATTACTTCCAAATATAAATCTAGTAGTAAGTGTATTAGTAGTATCATTAACCGTTAAACCAGCTAAATCTGCAAGAATTTCTCTAGCTGTCCAGTCAGATTTTAAATAAGACCAAGCTGCTTCTGTTGCAATAACGTCATTATCACAATATTCTGCTACTTGTTCCCATTTGTCCTCTGGTACTGGTTGATCCCATGGTAAACCTAATTCTTGATGATGTATACCCATCTCAATCTCTAATTTCTTAAGAGATTTCTTATTTCCTGCAGAAGCGAAGTCATAAATATCAGTATATGATAAATTATATGCTTCACCAAAGAATGCGTTACGTTCTCCGTTAATAATTCTCTGAGATAGGTTATATAATTGCTCATTACTATATCCCATTAATCTAGCATATATAATATGATTATCGTATCTTCTACAGTTAAAACCAACTAATTTATACTTTAGTAGTTCTTCTATTTCTTCAGATGTAGGATTAATCATCCTAACAACCTTATTTTCTTCTCCCATTTTTTTCCAATTAACCAAGAACAAATTGGGAAATACTTCTATATCATAAAATACTATAGTATCCTCTTTTGTATCAACTGGAGAAGAAGCTTCATCAGACTTGAAATGCATTTGCTTAACTAAAGCAACACAATATTCTGCTTGATTTGTACTATTCATAGCAAAAGCATAGACTTCGTTTTTCATATCACTCAAGTCATATTTCATTCCACCCTCATATGCATCCTCTAATATTTTATTAATAAAATCAATACTAGGTTTTGTGCCTGGGTGAAACTCTTTCTGCATGTTTCGTTCAATCATTCGTCTGAGCCCTTTTTCGCTCTTTATAACATCCGAACTTACCATTTTCTTTTCTCCTTTCGTAGGTAATCCAGAGCTTATGCTCTTTATAGGTAAACTATTACATTTAGTTAATCGTCTACGTAAAGAACTTTTGCCTGTAAACACCTTTATTTCTACACTATCTGCATAAACCCTACTAAGTTTAGTTACATCTCCTTTGTAAATATAATGAAGATGTATACCTTCTCCACTTTTAGAGAGTTCAGCGTACGTAGCCGGAAATTTTAAAGCTGCTTCCAGATTCTTTTCGAAAGATTTTTTACCAGTATCATCTTTTATATCAAAATCTATAACTATATGATTTTCTGGTAATGCAACATAATGAGTTCTTGATGTGTCTAAATCTTTTAATGTAGTCTTGACAGTCTCCCATTTTTTACTAGGAGTCTCTTTTGTTGAAGCATATTGAGCTAGACAATCTTTACATTCTCTATCAAATATCGAATCCTGCTCTTTGAAATCGGCAAAAATATCAATATCTGTAGTAGAAGGAGGTTCTTCTTTCTTATCTTCTTGTTCAAAGATACTGGTCTTGAATCCTTCATAATAACTTCTAACTCTTGTTCCATCGTCAAGATTAAATCGATCACTATACTCTATAAAGTAATTTTTCAATTCCTCCTTAAATGCTCTTTGAGACAAAGGATACCCAACCTTTGCATCATCACAATAAGTTTTATACATTTCCCAAGCTGCTTTTAATGTTGTACCATTCTGTTTTTTAAACACATGATATGCATCAATAACAAAGTTATAAAAGTCATTTGATGCTCCTAACATAGCAGTAGGAATATAATCGTCATATGCATCAGGGTCCTTTAAATATACCTCTCTGCAATGCCATGCTATTGCCCCCAATTCAAAGTCTACTTTCTTTACAGTATCTTTATACTCTCTTGCTGGTAATTTATCACCAGATGGATGTACATCAATTAAACGTCTTATAAGACCAGACTTACCGTCCGTAATCTTAACTGGTTTGTTTGTACCCATAAATAAGAAACATTTGAACCTATTTGCATAAGTTGACTTGAATTTCTCATTTACAGTCATCAATTCATGAGAAACTAGACTATTTAATCTAGTATTATCTTCAATCCTTGATAAATCACCATCGTGTTGAATTGCAACAAGAGGATTACCTTTAAAAGCTTCAAGTGCAAAGCTATTACTAGCAGAGCCCAAAGCTTTTGCATCAAATACTGAATAGTATCCCTCAAATAATTTCTGTATAATATTTAATATTGTTGACTTACCTGTACCTGCAGCACCATAAAACACTAAGAATTTTTGTATGAATTTAGAGTCACCTTGTATTATCGACCCTATAGCCCATTCAATTTTATGCCTTTCTTTTGCAGAGTATAAAGTTCCTATGAGTTTATCATAAGCATCTATATTACCCTGTTCTAAAGAATAAGGAAGTTTCTTACTAGCATAATTTTTCTTATCTGTTTGAGTGTTAGCAAATATAATAGTCTCGTCTAGCATTTCAAAAGAATCTCTCTTTTGTTTTTGACAATATTTATGCCAACGGTCTATTGACCCTGAGCTTGAATCCCAAGTATATTGAACATTAGCTCTTACATCTGGATGTTCGGATTTATACTCTTCGTAAGCCTTTGCCAGTTGTAGATCGATTAAATTTAACGCATCGTCTTCATTTGTAGACCACAATCCACGTTCCTCGATCCATACCGCATAAAAGTCTCCTCCTCTTATCATAAGATCTTGAGACTTTGGATATAATCGGAACGTAGGCGTTATATCAACTCCGGCCTTAGTAGGTCGAATGGATATGATCAAGAAATCTGGCATCTTACTTACCCTCCTTCCGATTCAAACTCCTCATCAATAATACGCTGTACAACTTTGACATAAAACACACAAAAACAATGGTCAGGGTCATTTTTAAAGAAAGCCCCTATATGGTCTTCATCTATGACTCTAAATATAAATAGATCGTTTTTATCCATTTCTTTCTTAAGCCAAGGGATGCAACCATCGATACGTGTATTATCTAATTTTGTCATAATTTACATCTTCCTTTTTCAATTAACTAAAAATCACTTAAAAATGCATTTGAAAACCAACAAAGTTGAGTCCATATTTCGAATCTACGTAAATCGTCTTTACAATTTGGTATATAAAACAAGCCTCCACGTCCGTTTCGTTCGTATTCGCGATTTAACATAATATTTACAGCTTGTTCAGTATATCTTCTATCAAATACAGCATCTGTCATAAGATTAAGTCCCATGTTTTTTAACATAGACCAAAACCATTGTTGAGTCCTACAACCATATTGTGGATTATCCATAATCTCTTCTTCGAAACGAATAGCTAATGCTATCATCATTTCCAATACTGAGCATGGACCATCCAAAATATCAAGAATATAGTTGTAATCTTCTTCTGGTTTTGTATGTGCAAAACGTTTTCTTAAACATATTCCATCATATGCTCTATTTTCATCTCTTTCAATAGAATACGTAAATTCTGTATCATGTAAATAAACAAACAGTTTTCTGTATGATATTTCTTTATGAGCTCTACCTTCACAAACATAATTATACATCCAATCAAAGTACTCGTTGGTAATTTGATCACTATATGACATTATGTTTTATCTCCTATTATGCATAAAATTCTTTTTCTGATTTTAAGATTTCATAGTCTGTGTTGTTAGCTCTATTTCTAACATATACAGAATCCTGTTCAATATCACCGAAATGTGTTAAAGCATCACCAATAAATTCTACAATATCATCTGGTTCTACGATCTCATCAAATTCATTCGTGAGTACATTATCGTTCCAGTACATCCAAGTTTTACTATCAAAACCCTCTTCTTCACCAAATTCAATTGGGTCTATGATTTCGATTCCCGTTACACTCTCTATTGGAGTATTTATTAGTTTTTCTTCAACCTCTTCAACACTAGCCTCACCATAATTTTCTGAGTTAATTATTTTAGCGGCTTGTTTCTTTTCATTCTTTTTCGTATTTTTCTTTTCGGTTTTATTAGTATCCTCAACTTTTTCTTCTTCTAATTTTTTTAATTCTTTTTCTTTATTCTTGAAATGTTCAACTACATCAGCAATTTCTTCATCTGCTATTTGTCTGTAGTATTTCTCAACTAATTTTGCTGTGACAACGGCTCCAACTGCGCCACCAGCTAAAAATATAAATAAATTTTTCATATATCCTCCTTATTAGATTCTACCGAATCCTATTTTATCTAAAATTGGACCATCTACATTAAAGTCCAAAAGTATATTGTATTCACAACCATTTACAAACCTTCTACTAGGTTCATATTTTGTGTTGTAAATTCCAAAGTCAACATAATTATCACCGTCGACTTTGTTTTCATCCTTATTGTATACCCATCCAACTATTTGACCCGCTTTAGTTTGAGGTATATCAAGTATTTTATATACTTCATTCAAGAATAGATATCCTCGTGATTTTAGTATCTCATTACAATAAGATTGTTGTTGACGTAAGTACATTAAATTATACTCTGGATCTTTTGTATGACCTTGACAACTAGAGTCAAAGAATCTAGCATAATCACTACATTCTAATTGAGATAGATCTCCATCAATAAGTTGTACTTCTTCATTAACAGATTTTCCATCTTCATTCCTAGTTTTCATTTTTTGAGCCTTAATATTATGTCTTAACTCATCATCAACTTGTGCTCCAAATCTTTCTACAACATTAGAACGATATGACTTGAAACTTTTATCAACAATTGCATAAGCAGCTGCAAGTGCGACATTTCTTTTCTTTAATATTTTATGACCAGACACGATTGCTGTAATAGATAATACACCTAATCCTATTGCTGGGGCATATAATTTAACTAATTGAACTCCGGTTTGGGTATAAGTTATAGTTAAATCTTTTTGAGCATCTTGTTCAGTGTAATCTGCTCTTTTTTCTTCTATACAAGTATGAACAGCATCCACTTTTTCTTTATGCTCTTTCATTATTTTGTCTACTTTTAAAGTTTGTTTACAAGCTATTACTGTAGTAGCAACAGTACCAGCTATGCCTGCAACCATTAAGATTTCAGGACTATGTTTTACTATTGTAGCTTTACTAGCGTAAAATAATCTAGTTGCTTTATCTAATAATTCCATTATTATACTCCTCCTTTATTAATCTATAGCTACTGCTCTAGGCATTTTGATCATCCAACCATCACGTACATGAACTATTTCTGCATTACGAATGTTTGTCCAACCGTATTTATTATCAGTGTAACTACCTGTTATACCAACTAAATCCTTCAAGTCGGCAACTCTAACTAATCCGTATGTATCCATTAATTCATCCATTCTAGCCAAAACTTCTTCAGCTTCTCCTCTAGAATCAAGAATAATATCATCATATGAATAACTATTACTACTATATCTACTAGTGGTTAATCTATCAGATGGTCTACGATCATCATAATAACTTCTATATGATACTCTATCAGCATTAGATCTTCCGGAACGACTTCGACCATTTCCTCCATATAATATCATATCAATGCCATCAGTTATTATATCAGATATAGCTTTCTTAAATGCTGGAATTAATACATCTCCGATAACATAAGATTTAATATTCTTAGCATCTTCGGATATAAACTCACCAGCAAATTTAGAGAATCCACTTTTTTTCTTTGTAACCACTTTACCAGTTACAACCTTTTCCACTCTTTTTTCTTCGGCTTGCTTAACTGCTTCAGTCTTAGACTTATTTGAGTTAGATTTGTAATCAAAATTTTCCATAGATTGACTTGGGTCTATTTTACTCATAACTATTTTCCTTTCTTAAAAATATAAAAAGTCAAAGGAGCAACATGAGTCACTCCTCTAACAAAGATTAGTTTTCTTCTGATTCGTTAGAATCTTCGGAAATCTCAATTTCTTCAATTTGTTGTTTCGCTTTTCTTTTCTTCCAAAGAACTACTCCAGCAACACCAGCTGCAATTCCAGCTGCAACTATTGCTACTTTCTTTAGTACTTTCTTAGAACCTCCTTGTTCTACAACTTCCATGATTTCATTTTGATTTTCCATAATAATTTCCTCCTTTAATCAATAATCATGAAGAACTTATTTCTTCATTAAATAACGTGTTTTTCACGCGTATTTTAAAACATCATATCAAAATTATACTCTGGTGGTCTTGAGTATTCCATAGTTATACATGGTTCATCACCAGCAAGACATGTTCCAAAGTCTAATTCGATAAGACCTCTATCTATATTCCACCCTAGTCTATGACCATCTTTAACCATTTCCAGTCCAATAGCACTATACCATTGATTTAGTGAAATATAATTGCTGTGTAACATCTCTCTATTGAGTTCGTTCACAGCTTTTCTTATAGTATCTAAATCAGATCTAAAATATCTACCAGAATGTTCATCTTTAATCAAAGTATTACCTTTTTGAGTAATAACAATTTTAGATTCAACTGGAGGATTCTTATCTATATCCTCTTGGTTTATCTTTTGTCTGATATCTTTTTCTTTCTTCTCACCTATAGTTTCAACAACTTTTTCTCTATAAGTTCTGAAAGCTCGTTCGGACACAGTATAAGCGGTTGCTAATGCAGCTCCTCTTTTTGCACCAATCCTACATCCAGATATGATACATATTAATCCCCCTATACCAAATGATGCAGCAGGTATATACTCTTTCCAAGTAGTTAGAAGTACATCTTTTGGTTTCAATCTTTCCTTACGTTCGTACTCTTCTTTTTGTATTAATTCTAAAGCTTTTGGAGTAGCTTTAACTGCAAATACAGTAGAAGTTACCATACTAGCTAGTCCTATACCAGTAAGAATCTCAGGACTATGTTTGGATATGAATCCCTTTGCTGCTTTAACAGCATTATGAATCTTCTCGTTCATATTTCAATCCTCCTATTTTATTTTACTTATGTCTTTTACAGGCTTAATTAAGCCGTCTTTGATTAATTGGTCTACTTTTTTCTCAATCTTTTCGTCGAATTTCTTATTAAGAGCTTCGTCAAATTTCTTATTTTCATAAAAAGATTTAGCTATAGATGCAGCTATTCCTAAGCCTAATACACCAACTTGAAACCAATCTATCTTTTTTAGAACTTTTTTCATACTTGCATATCTCCTTTCCTATAATATATAATCAAATGTTGCGGGTAAACTAGCTGATATAATAAAGCATTGTACGTCTTTATCTTTACCCATAAATGTTTGTTCGTAGTTGAATTCTAATTCATGAACATTGTATGGATCACAGCTCTCATAGTCTGCCCACCCCAGTTGATAACCATAATCTAATCGCGGTATACCTAAATAGTCGTAATATTCATTAAGACAAGCATACCCTCGTGCATGTAATGACTCTAGAAGCTTATGTTCTGCAGTCATTACATTATGAAATGAACTCCAAAAGAACCTCATTCCTTGATAATCAAAGAACAATATTTCTTCGTCCTCCGGCATATGAGGATCATCCATACCCTCATATCTCGCTCTAACAATCTCTTGTCGAGCTAACAAATCTACATCATCTCCACAAATTTGTTTAATATTACCTCTATACTGCTCGAAGGAGTTTTGCAATATAGTATAAGCAGAGATAAGTGAGATTTGTTTTTGATGGTTTAAATATTCTATACTAGCTATACAACCTAGTGTAGCAAGACAAGATATACCACAACCAATATATGGTTTCCAACCATATTTAATTTTTTCAATAGTCGTTAATGGTTTGCCTTTAGATAATGCTGCCTGCTTTAGCAATTTTTGAGCTTTAGGGGTTGCTTTTACGGCCAATACCGTAGTAGCTATAACTCCTCCAGATGCAACAACAGTCATTATTAAAGTCGAATGTTTCTTTAATAAATATTGAATATTATTCATCTTAACAAGTCCTTTCTTAAAAATTAATAGAAAAAGATATAGTGTCTGTAAACACTATTTTCTTTTCTTAAGTAGTTTTTTGATCAACCATATAATAATTATTGCACAAACTATTACATCTCCGAATACAATGATAACACCTGCGCCAAATACGCTAAATAATACCACTCCAATCACAATTAATAATAATAACGTCAATAATAAAATTGATAATAAAATCATACTTTCATCTCCTTCTATAATAAGCGATGTTTTCTACGCGAAAAATCAAAGGAAACAAATTACTTCCTTCTAAATACTAAATAGATAAACCCAGATATAAATACTCCAATTAATCCGAAGAATACCCATTTCCAAATAGATTTCTTTTGCATATTGTTCTCCTTCCATTATAGCTCATGTTTGAGCCGCGTACGTAGAAAGACTAACAGCACCTGTTATATGCTGTAAATCTCTGAGCTAGTTATTTTTTGAACTTAGGTATAATACCACTCAAAATACCTCGACCTAATGTGCTGGTTACAGTGCCTTCCTGATCAAATTTAAATGTTTTCACAACTGCCCAGATGCTTATTAGGGATGTCACTGCAAAAGTTCCAATTGTTATTCCATTACGAATTTTCTCTCTTTTATCTTCTGCCTTAATTTCAGCTTCTTTCATCTTAGCCTGCATTTCGATAGAATCTAATTCAATTAATTCCTTACGAATATCATCCTTTTCTTTTAACAGTTTACCCTGCCTTTCATCTTCGTTTTGAACAACTTTTAACAAATCACCTACTGCATTGTAGTCATTCATTAGTAATTCTCTAGTTTTTTTCATAATTTTCCTCCTTATCAAACTAATTACTTACTCATTATAGTACTTGTTTTTCTTGCGAATTATTGAATACTGTGTCTTCATTAATAATAGCATTATGGTCGACTCTAAATACTACTTTTTTGCATTTCAAATCAGACAAAGTCTCATCTTCGACTCGAAATCTGCATAGCCCACTCGAGTGATCGATCTGTACAACACCGGTTACTCGTTCTTTTCCTACAGATATTTTTATTAGGATTCCCCCAATTATGAATCCTAGTGTAAAAAATATAATAGGAACAAAATACTCCATTTTTGATCCACCTCCTTAAATTTATGTAAAAACTAAAAGTCAAAGCCATTGCTGACCGTGACTTAAGCTGTTACCTTAGTTTTGAAACCTTGTATAACATTCATTACTTTTAATTTAGCTTCCATCATCTTTATATCAAAATTAGCCTTACGAATTTGTCCAAGTAATAATCCTCTAATCTCTTCTGAATCTTTCCATTCATCAAGACAAGAAATCATTTCCTTTACACTTTCGTGTCTATCTTCAATATCCTTTCTGATTGAATCCATTTTAATTTCATCTTTGTTAATTGTTTTCATAATAATAACACTCCTTCTTTCTATAATAAGGCGTGTTTTTTACGCGAAATAAAAAAGTAAAGACTATGCTTCAGTCTTTTCTTTAGTATCTTTTGAACTATGATTAGTAATAACGCTTCATAATATAGAATGTTTATCAAGCGAAAAATAAAAGAGTACTATTTTTCCTCTTTTTTCTTTGATGATTCTTTTTTAGTTTTTGAATCCTCTATTGCTTCATTGTAACCTTTTTCGTAGATTTTATTACCTACTGCTAAAGCTCCAATCGTTGCAATAACTCCTAATACAAAATTTCTCATAAATTTCATCATCCTTTCTTCATTACACAGAGTGTTTTTCACGCGTAAAAATGAATAGTCTTTGTTAGACTAATTCAAATATAGATTTAAATGTTTTGATTGTTTCTTTGAATTCACCAAATATTAGTTGGTTTAATTTCTTGAATCTACCATTAAACTTCTTTGTACCTATAATTTCAGTAATAACTAAGTATCCTAAACTTAATATATACATCATTGATAATACAGTTCCGTATAGTAAACCTACACCTCCTAAACAAATGATTCCAAATATTTTTGTCATAATCTACATCTCCTTTTCCTTCTATAATAAGACGTGTAAACCACGCGAAAATAAAATAGAAAGGGCCTGGGATGCGTTAATACCTCTAGATACTTATATTGCTATAATCACCTAGTATAGACGTCCAGATCTTATAAATTTGTCTTTCTAAAGTTCGCTTCTAACCTCTCTATAATACACTATGTTTTCAAAGCGAAAAAAGAAAAGGGAATGTTTATTCCGCTTTCCATTTTGAATTATACGTGTTTTAAATCCTCAGTTCTCATTGCAGCCCATACTTGACCTCTAGCTACAAGAACTGCTCTATTTCCTTTTAGTTCAGAAATAGTATATGAATCATCATATTGTCTTAAATGAGTTCCGTTATAGTCTACAAGTCTTGTTGGAGCAACTCTATCACCAACTTTAAATTCTCTACTTGGAGTTGGTGTAGGTGTTGGAGTAGGTTTGTTAGCTCCTGGAATTCTAATCTTTTGTCCTACAATAATAAGATTTGGATTAGCAATACCATTATATTCTGCTAACTTTTGATATGTAGTACCATATCTTGAAGCAATACCGCTTAAAGTATCACCAGCAACTACAGTATAAACTGTTTCTCCGTCTGTACTTGGTGCTGGTGTTTGATTTGGAGTAGGTTGTACAGGTTTTGGTTGATTTGGTAAAATTCTAATAAACCCTCTGAATGGATAGTTAGCACTTAATCCCCAACGACCGTTGTTGTTATAGTTAGTAGTTATATAGAAAGGATTAGATGAACCATAACCACTTTGAGCAACTTTAATACAATTACTATTGATTACTTCAATAACTATACCAACATGTCCTGCTAGACTTCCTTTACCTTCCCAACAAATAATATCTCCAACTTGAGGAGTTTTATATACTGATAAACCAGAAGCAATAGCTCTTTCGATAAAGTTTTCAGCATTACAATTTAAATGATACTTTTCATATCCTAAACCTAATTCTTCATTGGCTGCGCCACATGCATATCCAACACAGTTAGATAATACGTTACATAAAGCATCGGTTGGTTTACCTACGATACACGTAGAATAACCTCCAGCACTTCTAGTTATGAAATATTTATTACCTGCACCAGGTCTAGTTGTTCTTATCATCTTCAACTACCTCCTCTACAGTAACTTCACCTTCATCAAACATGTTCTCTAAAGGTACTTCGTTAATATTTGTCTGAGTATCGAATGGTTCAGCATCAGGATCTGCCCCAGTTCCTTCCTCTTCCATAATATAATTTTTCTTGTACTCTTCTACAAGATCTTTGTTGTATTCAACTTCTACAACTTGTTCGCTATTTTCGTTCATTTAAGAACACCTCCCTCATTTAATCGAACTTTTTAATTTGTTTGTATAATTGGTTGAAATATACACTAGCTCCAGATACTAATATACCTTGGGTTATAGCCGTAAATATAGCCATAGCAACTTCTTTAGCCGTATGTATATCACCAGTGGCAAATATATATAAGGCACTTAGAATGATTGCTACAGTTCCTAATAGGAATGGTATAATTTCATCTTTCAAAGCTGTCTTTTTAATTCCCATACCTATGAGATATAATACTGGGATTAATATTAGTAATTCTGGTTTAATATAATCTTTTACTACTTCAAAGAATTCCATTTTGATTTCACCTCCTTTATTAAATTTATGATTAAAGTAGACCTTTTTCTACTAAATCATCAAACATTTCATCTACGTAACTATCTCCGCCTAAATCATTGTATTCTTTTTTAGCTTCGTGTATTAACGATTTCTGATTGTCAGTAGGGATATAAACCCCGTTTTTAATCTTTGCTAATTCATCTACTAAGAATCTTTTCAGCGAGGTTAGTTCGTGAGTATCTAGCTTTTTACTAAGTTTTTCATCATCATCTTTACTTTCTTTTCGCATAGCTGCAATATTTGCATTTACTGTATCAAGTAAAGTTTTTTGATTATCTAACTTATTTTTATTTCTAGTTTGTATAACCACTGTTATAACACCCATACCAGCTACTATGACAGCACTAAGAAATTGCCAAAAAGCATCCATTCTTTTCAGTTCCTCCTTTTTAATTAACTCTAACCCAATTACCAAATGGACCAGCATTTATACTTTGTCTAAACCATATAACACCATCAGTTCCAAATGCTAATTGATTACACCAGTTATTTATTTTATTATATTCAATACCAGTGGAATTAACCACGATCATTGTTCCATATTGTGAACCTGGTCGATTAGCATGTTCTGGTCCCCACCAATATACTCCATTGTGTATCATTTCATTGCAATAATCTGTAGAATGTTCAGTTCCATAATAAAAACGATATGTATTAAGCCTATTTGTAATGGTAGTTAGATTTTCAATATTGTTATTTATAGATGTTATCGCTGAATTCTCAGCTTTATCATTTAATTTATTTAATAACTCTTTTAAAGTTATTCCTGTGTTACCTATTTCAGTATTTTCATTGATATGAAGACTATTCATAGATAACACCAGCTTCCAAGAGGTAAAGACGAATAAGATATTAAACGCCTTTCGCCTCCTTGTTTAGTGGACCATAAATTACTTGTGATCCACCTCGATTCTTGCGTATATATATGACTTAAGATATTTTGTATCATATATTTTGGCAAGTTTTTAAGTAAATTCTATATTATTTAATTCTTTTCCATACAGCAACTATGTAAAAGGGTAAGACATGATAATGACTATGTCCCTTTGCAGATCCCATCGGACCTGTGACTTCTCCAGATAATGTACCAAGAGAACCAGCCCAACCATTACTATTACCTCGCAATGATGCTAAATGTTTCGCATTATGTGTATGAGGCGGTAATTGTTCAATCGTTAATACTGTATCATTAGTATTGAAGCTTCCTTGTTGATTACCAGTTCCCTTATTATTCACACCTATATTAGCAAACCATTGATTATTAGGATTATAACAATGTAAATATGAATCATTAGTTACTAACTCCCAAGTTCCACCAAATGTAGATCCAGGATTAGTTTTATTAACTGAAAGATATATACTTCCAACTGGAAAATATGTATCTAAAACAATTTTTTTAATTAGTGATTGTAAATCCGAACTAGCTTTTAATGTAGCCATTTTGATTTTGAATTATTTATGCTGTTCTATACCAAAAATGTACTCCTATCCATGGAATGGTATGAGTATGATCTCCTAATGTATGAGTATGACCCTTTCCGCCGCCATTTGCGCCTGTTCCTAAGTCACCACTTTTCCATCCATTTGAATAATGTCCCCAATATTGATATCTATAACTATCATAAGCTATATTATCTTCACCGCCGTAACCTGATTTTATAGCATGCGTATGTGATGGGATTTGATCAATGGTTAATATAGTACTCCCCGTGTTTCCAGACGACGGTCTAGTTATATTACCATTTCCTTGATATCCATCTGTGATATCTCCTGAGCAAGCATAAATATAGGCATTATTATTCCTAACCCAAGTTCCACCAAATAATTCATTTGGATCGTTATTAGTTCTGGTCATATATACACTACCTATCGGATAAGCAAAATCTAAGAATAACTTTTTTAAATCATCAGAACATTTTAATTCCATTAATTTAAGTTATAACTCAAGAGTCATATTTGTCTAAATACCATGTTCTAAAGCCTTTAATAGTATTGCCACAATGACAATAGGCTGATATTGATATATATAAATTGGATGAACAAAACACATATACCCCCGTATAACCACTTCCTGGTTGTTCTTTACATGGAATATATGTGAATGATGATCCTGGTATTACGAAATGACCACCAGAAAAATCTGTACCAGCCATTTTAAATAACGGTTCTACAAATATAGGTTCTCCATTTGGATAGGGTATTTGATAATTTGTATCTGGTCCCATATCATCAACATAATTTGTTTGCGATTTGAATTTTAAATTAGCATTATTTAGTTTGGTCCTTGTATAATTAATATCCGCTAATGTTACATCGCTTTCGCCAATCATTAAATCTTGATTAATTCTTGGATTAGACATAATATGACACCTCATTAGAGGTTAAGCGTAAGTTATAACGCTCACCTCCAAACTTGGTATAGAGTCCTCTAAAATCGTTAAAAGAGGCACATAAATTATTCTGTGCACCCCCCCCCCCGATTTTAAGAGGTGATTATAATATAGAATTCCTTCAGGAGAAGGGCTACTTAATAGTTTTGCCCCTCCCCCATTTCTATTTAATATTTTTTTCATTTTAAATTCCTCCATTTTGAATTTATTCATACCAAAGCATTTTAATACCATTAATATATAAAGCATTGCCTTTGATATTTGGTGCTTCGACATTACCGCTACCTTTTATATTACCAGCGACATCTAATGCTTCAGTAGGTTTTTTATTAATACCAACTCTTTTATTAGCTAAATCTTTCCATATAAAAGCATTGGCTGTAGATAAAGTCATTTCTGACATTTCTACCGTTTCTAACATATCTGTAACTCTCAATTGCAATAAGAATTCAGAAGCATTATTAAACGTTTGTGATGGGATAATTGAAACTTTCCATACTCCATTAGCGTTCGTAGCCAGACTTGAAGTAATATCAGCCCAATTGGACCACGTTCCAGATGTTGTATTAGGTTTCCATCTCCATTCAACTTTCTTTATAGTATTTGATTTGGTTAGCCCAGTCCAGTTGGTATATACTCCGGTAACATTCCAAATAGCATGAGTGCCGGTACCATTCTGTCTAACTAATGTATAACTACTAACCGATGGTTTATTATAAGCAACTATATCTAAAGTTACAGATGCTTGTTTTGTTAAACCTCTTGAATCCTGGGCTGTTATACTTAAAGTATTATTTGTTATATCATTAAATGTGAACGGAATATTACTAGTTGAGAAAGTTTTTTCTTGAGTTTGTCCAGATGTGGATAAACTATACTTACTACCATTTGCCGACTTTTGTGGAATCATCGGCTTAATAGAACCAGATAAGGTATTATGTCCACTAATAAATTTACTACTACCAGCTATATCTGTGTGCTTTGTATTAACTACATTAATAATATATGAACTATCAAATACTGGGTTCTCTGTATTCTTTATTGAATATGTTCTATTTCCGTAAGTCTTATTAGAAGATCCATATGTGACCTTAACATAATATGAACCCCGTTTATCATTCGGTATACGCGCATAAAATTTATCGTATTCTGCGGTTGTTGGTGTATAACTATGAGATCCATTTGCCGATGATGTTCTACTAAATAATAGTGTTCCTCCACTATCATAGAAACCTATAGTTATAGCTCGTTTAAGTGGATTGTATATCTCGGTAGTTATAGCCCCACCAATTGTTACATCATTTAAAGAAGTTGGTTTTGGGTAATCATATGTAGTTGCTGACGTTTCACCAGACCAACTAGTACCAGCAGCATTAGTGTATCCAACTCTAAAATAATAAGTTGTGTTAGCTGATAAACCAGTTAACGATGAACCACAATTAGTCCAGCTACCACCTACCGTATAATACTGGAATTGTGTACCGGTTACACCAGCACCACCATTTGATGAATATCCTCCAGATAGATTAATACCAGTTTCACTTGCGGCACTAGCACTACACCAAACACCTGTAGGTGGTGTGGCTAAACCAGTTACAGTACAATCCAAATCAGTATATGTATTACCAGATCTATAGATTCTTACCCATATGTAAGCACTAGTCCCTCCGGCATTTATAGAACCATATATACTTCTAGACCAGTTGTATACTTTTCCACCATTAACATAACCTTTTTGTTTAGATGAATCAAAACCTGGTTTTTGTCCAGCAACACTGACATCTGCAAGCCACATAGAATTTGTGGTGTATTTTCCATTACCAGTAGCATCTGCGAATGATATAGACATATCGGTTAATGTAGTTCCATTAGAATTATAATTGAAATAAACGTTATAACTACCATAATTACTGTTTCCATTTAAACCGTTAAATCTACCCATATATATACTTGCCATTTTGATTTACACCTCCCTATATATATTCGATTATATTATTAGCATCTAGAACAACTGTTCTTAATTTACCAATAACTTGTTCATTTGTTACTTCAGATTTTCTACTATACATTCTATCTGGATTGATACCTGCTACATCAGAATCCTTAACTATATAGTTTAAACCGCTAATAGTATAATTAGATTCTCTATCGGTTTTTGTATCGTAGAATTTCAATCCTTTACCATCTAATCTGTGACCAGATCCATAAAGTTCATCAAAATATGACGACCATACTCTTGAATCACCATTACTAATTATTAGGTCTGTAATCTCTACCACATCTGATCCACCGACTGTTATAACTAATTCTGGTTGTAATATACTAGCTATATAAGGTTCATTTAATGCTATTGTTGTCCAATTAGTTAAAACCTCATTTGAATCGTATACAACAATATTTTTAGTACTAGATGAGTCTTTTATTTCAATTTTCAGATTACCACCAGATCCAACTCTTTTATGAGTAACTTTACAACTTATCATATATGATGCACCAATTTCTGTATTATATTTTTGAGAGATTGATTGATTACCTGTAATTATAAATTTACTACCAGATAAAGACATTAATTCATCCTGATATGTTGTTATTTCTTTTGAAGTGTTAGATCTAGTCCAGAAATCCAATCCAGCATAACCAACAGAATTTCGTAATAGGTTGGAACCACCACTATTTTGTATAGTAGTTGTCATACTACCCATAGCCATCTCAACAGATATACCGTCTGCACCAAATTGTAATGTGTCCGCTCTAATTCCTAGTTTCCAGTTTCCTTCTTCGTCCTTATAAAACTTAATAGCATTTTTATCATCACCGACACACATTTGTCCATCAGAACCAAGATATATACCAGGAGTAGTGGCGTCAACATTTCCTTTTCCAGCAGAATATAATGCATCTTGACCTATTATAAATTTTCCAATAGTAGCTCCAAAAGCAACTAAATCTTCTACAGCTATTTTATTTGCTGTTATTGTCTTAGCTGTTATTAATTGTCCATTTAAACTATTTTGATCTGTTTGTTGAGCCTCGATAGTTTCTCCTGTATGATTTAATCGATAATATAAACCGTTTTCACCACGAATAACTAAACTATCAGCTCTTATTGTATTAGCTTCAATTAAATCACCTTTAATAACAACACCGATTAATTCTCCTGTTACTTGACCTTCTGACATAACTAAATCTTTGATTATACCAGATTCTGTAAATAACTTTTCTACTGCTGCTTCACCAATATTAGAAAAATCTATAGTTGCGTATTCAGCATTTAAACTTCCTGTTTTTAATGATTCTATAACAGCTTCTGATAGTCCAGTGAGTTTACCATCAACTATTTGAAAACCAGAATTAAGAATTAAAATATCACTACCCATGGTAATCAGAGTTGTATCATACGATTGTACTTTTGTATCTATAGCTGTTATTTGAGTATTTTGTTCGATTATCTTATTATTAAATAGTTCTATCTGGTTACCCATTTCTTTAATACTATTATCATAAGATTCTACTTTATTATTGACCTCTACTATAGTGTTATTAAATTCAGTTATACTATTTCCATGAGATTTAATAGTATCATCCATAGATTCTATTTTGGAACCTTGTAATGCTAAATCAGTATTAATTGCTGATATTTCATTACCTTTAAGTAATAAGTCATTATTAATACTAACAATATTATCACCTTGTTGTTGTATTGTCGTCTCATGTTGGTTTATTGTAACTTCGTGTTGATTAATATTGGTTTGCATTTGTATAATGCTAGTTTCTTGTTGTTGAATATTTGTATCCAATTGTTTGATGGTATTACCGTATTCATCAACTTTATCTTTAATATTATCTAAATCTTTACTTCGAGCAGAAGGAGAAGTGATGTTACCATTTACTGTGGCCTCATGCTCTTTTATTAAAACTTTAACTCTATCTCCAATTTCAGCTGAAACTATACTTTTAACTGGCGTTAATATATCAGAACCATCTAATTGAACATACTCTTTACCATTAATAGTTTTAAAAGTACCTTCAACAGTTGTTTCTTGTGATACTCTTTTTGGTACTACAGTCTTTGCAAACTGCATTTTAATATCTTGAGATAATGCCATATTTCACTCTCCTCTCTAACTCCAAAGTTTTTTACTAAATGTAGCAGTGGTTTTAACTTCTACCCCTTGAGTACATTTTATATTTTGGCTAACAATTTTAGCCTTAATATCTTCTAATCCGGCCGCCTTATAATTAAGTCTTATGCAATCGCCAGGTCTGCATGGGTAATAACCATGACTAAAAGTAATAGTATATGTAGAAGTGGATAACTCCTCTAACAAGTTTTGAGCATATTCATCTATTTGCGCCTGGGTTGTAACTCCAGGTAAATTAGGATTAGTTATCCTTTGAATAATTTCTCTTCCTCTATTTTGTATAGAAACAGGACTATTAATATCTCTATTCTCGACTCTACTATAAAGAACTTCTCCTCCAGTAGTACAATATACTTCAACTACATTTGGTGTAGCGAATATATCGTGTTTCAAAGTTAAATCTGGATATAATATTGAACTATTTCCATCATCGAATGTATGAACTGGTTGAAGAGCTTCTGTCTTCTGATTTGGTCTATATAATATTCTTCCTAATTCATCACAATCAAACTTATAATCAGCTTGAGCTATTAAATCAATCAGGAATGTCATATATTTATCATCAGCATTTGACACAAAATCTTTTTGTAAAGTTTTATCCGACTTAGTTTCTATAACTGGACATCTACAATTTTCCTTAGTTATACGATAAGCGTTTTCCATTATATTTTCACCCTCAAGTAAACTATATCCTAATTGTGGAGGGTTTTCTTTTAACTCAATCAATGGAGTATAAGCATCCAAAGACACACTATTCACTTTACCATCAAAATCCGATTGAGGTGTTTGAACTAAATATGTACCTAATGGATGTTTCTCTTTTTGTCCATTTTGATTTGTTACAAGATAAATTCTAATGTATGATTCTCCTACCATATTCGTAACATCTATCGTAGCTGATCCAAGAGTATCAGTCTCTAAATCACGAGTGATAGAAGAGGATTTAATATTGGTTAACCTCTTCTTATCTTTCCAAGATATAGGATCAACTTCGTAATATTCAAAAGTTTGTTCCATTGACTTGGTCCAATCAACCATATTAAATTCCTCCTTCCACACGTGTAATATTAAATGTTACTGGAACTGTTACAGCATTATGTTTCAAACTAAATGAAACTGTAATAGTCGCCCAATAACCAATACCAGAAGGTTCACGTACGTAAACATCTCCAGCATACTTAGCAAGTCTTCTTAAATCATATATAAGGTTAGTATCTTCTCTAGGAATTTCCACATTACCTGTAAATGATTCATTAGTTTTCGTACCATAGTAACTAACAGGATGTTGACGTCCAACATAATCAATTTTCTCGACATCAATTTTAGCACTTTCTGATATGTCTACATTATAAGGAATTTTGATCATTGATCCTGCATAAACTGGTTCTTCTAATTCCTCATTTGTAGTTTCAAATTTAGTCCATTCTTCTGCCCATTGAATTACCAATGATGGTTCTCCAAATTTAACAGCTTTAATGTCTCCGAAACTAATCGATCCAGTATCCTTACTAATAGCTGTAACACGATAACGAGCATAGTCTAAAGCTGGGTGAGGATCGATAACATACGTATTTTCACTATTATCTATTCCTTCAGCTATTAAAGTAAATGATCCATCATATTCTCTTCTATAAACTGATAAAGTACAATTTTCTGTAAGTTTTGGTAAAATTTCTCCAGATGCTTCGTCTGTGTAAAATTCATTACAATAAGGATTAATACTTGCTTCTAAAGTATCTTTATTTAGAATAATATTAGCTCCAACTTCATAGAATAAATCATTCCATATAACATCAAAAGTTGTAGAATTAGATGCTGTAAGACCAGAATTCATTGCTACTGTACAATTTACAGTATAACTTATTCCGCTCATAAGATCTATATTTCCAGGAGTCATCTCTAACATAAACTCCCATGCACTATCAGTAGGATCAAAGTATTTTTGATATACTTTGTCTCCTTGATTGACTACTAATCGTTTACCAACATCATCTACTGTTTCATATCCTTGATTAGCTATTATTTCTACATAATAACTTATAGGAATTTGAGATGGTGGAGTGGCAAGAACGTTGATATAGAAAGGAAACGAACTAACTTCATTCATAGATTGTCCATTTTGATTTTTTATATCAACCGCTACCTCTGGTTGAACATAAACGTTTATTTCGCGTTCAATTGACCAATCGGAATATTCCTCAACTACACCAGCGGTTTGAACCTTCCATTTAATAATACAACCTTCAGATAAACCCCAACTAGAATCTTGAGGATTTAGTTCAAAGACACTTGTTTTACCTTTATCTTCTTCGGGTCTATCGTTTCTAATAGTTTTTATTATTTCATTTGGTGGAAGTTCTGGATGCATAGTATTTGTTATTGTAAAGTGTATTCTAGCAAGTGATTCTAATGAACCATCTGTAGAATTATGTGTCCAATAAAGTCTTAAAATCTCTGTTGTAATACAATTCTGAGTATTAGACCAAGTTGTAGGAGCAGAAGGTCTACTTCCTAATTTTGTAGATTTAATTGGTGTCCATCCAGAATTACCAGAGTCATTTATTGATCTAACTCTAAAGAAATACTCATGACCTAACTCAATTCCAGTAATAAGCATTTTATTACCTTGAGTTTCATCAGTAGTAACCGATTCAACATTACTTGATACATCAAAGTAAGTTGGATCTGTAGTATATTGAATTTCATAATTTTTAGCAGTATCAACAGGAGTCCATTCTATATAAACCCCATATTGTTTACTACCCTGTTCGCTTATAACTTGTGGTCTTAATTCTGTAATAGCAGTAGGTGCTAAAGGAATAGTTTTTATAGAATCTGTATAATCAGACCAGTTACTATAGATGTTCCCATTTCTAATAGCTCTACATTTTACTGTATAAGAACCACCCGGTTCAACATCGAATGTAAAACTAACATGTCTGGTCTCAGCGTTAATATTACCAATACCAGATTTGTATTTATAAGTATTATCCTTATAAACTACAAATTCTATTTGATTTCCATTAATATCTTCTGAAATATTACTTAACGAACAAGTTAACTTTCCAGTATTTGAATCCAAAACAACAGTTGGTGTAGATGGAATAAGCGGTGGATTATTAGAAAAGTCATAAATAACTTCGACCCATTGTCCATCTGTCCACCAATTGACTTCATTGTTGCCAACTTTATGTGTTGTTGAGTATGGCTTTATTTTCAACATTACTTTTTTAGCACTTGCATTAGCTGTAAAACCATATTGTTGTAATGTCGTATTAGTATCTTTTACTTGATTTCGCCATCCGCCAGATCCTGTATCATACCATACTTCTATATTGTATCCAGCGGTATGTTCTCTGTTGAATGTCCAAGTACAAAACATGTCTTTATCTGTACCAGCATCAAGGGCCCACCATTGTATAGTTACTTTATTTGATACTGGTGTTGGAGCAGGAGTAGACGCTCCTCCTCCATTTGTACCAGCTGTTATACCAGGAAGAGTAAATAATTGACCTGGATATATTAATGCTGTTTTACGACTTACACCATTATAATCAGCAATTAGAGTCCATTTATATGGATTTTTGTAAACAGTTTTAGCAATATTCCAAAGACAATCGCCTCTCCGAACACGCCATTTATCGCCTTCCATTGCCATATATTACACTCTCCTTTCAACTTCGATCGCTCTTACAAGTTCTTGTACAGCTTTACCGATAGTGCTGTCATCACTATATGATACATTACCTAAATTATATGTGTTACCACCATTTCCTAAATTTTTACCTAATTTATCTATAGCTGAAACTACATCTGAATTTCCATTTTGAATTCTTGATTTCATTCCAGAACTAATAGAATTTAAATTAGATGCTAATTGTAATGATGGATTTCCAAACATAGAATTTATGTAACCAGCGCCATCACTAATTTCGCTTAGATCAAGAACTGGTCTTATTGTAGGATTAACATCCATGTCGGTTTCCATAAGATTTGAAATTTTAGCAACTGCAGCTGAAAGACCTCTTTTAGCTTCATTACCAACATTTTCACTAACTTTATAAACCTTACTTTGATATTCATTAATACCCATAACAAATCCTTCACCAAAGAAAGCACCTTGTTTGTGTGTTTCTCTAGAAGGTGAATGCTCATCAAGGGTCTTATCCATCTGTATCAAAGCCTTCTTAGAAAGTTGTTCGGCAGCATAAGTTGCTAGATTTTGATTTTCTGTTATACCATTAGCAAAACCTTGAACAAAGTTTTTAGCTTTGTCTTTTACTTTATTTAAAACGCTATCTGAACCTAATGCATCAGCAGCTTTATTAGCTACATCAGAAACACTAGTTATAACCCCATCTGCATTTTCATTAAATGTAGATTTAATCTTTTCAATCATAGTCTTAGCTGCCTCAGCCACTATAGCTATTACTCCGGTTGTGTTCTTAGCATCTGATTCACTAACATCTTTAAATTTATCGATAAATGTTTTTAATTTATCGCCGAATTGATTAGCTTTGTCTCCAAATGCTGGAAGATTTTCACTAGCCTTTTTAAGATCTTGCTTTGCTAATTCAGCTAAACCATTAATAACATTTCCAGCAGCTTCAACGCATTTTGTCTTATCACCAAAATTTCCTAATTTATTAACGAATCCGACAATACCTTTAGCAACCTCTGGTAAATTATAAGCAAAGGCTTTTAAACTTTGTTCTCCAGCTAATTTTTGCCAGAATCCCTTTTCTTCAGGTAATTTTTTAGTTACGTCAGCTAATGCTTCTAAAGCTTTACAAGCACATTCTGTTGTTTTTATTTGAGGATCGCTAAACTCTCCAAGTTCTTTGACAAACCCAACAATACCTTTAGCAACATTTGGTAATGAATTAGAGAATTCAGCTAGGCTACTTTTGCCAGCTAAAGCTTCCCATACTCCACCTTCAGGAGGTAATTTCTTAGCTGTGTCAGCTAATTTTTCAACAGCTGTACCAGCACATTCAACAGTAGTTACTTGAGCTTCCGAGAACTCACCAAGTTCCTTAACAAACCCAGCAAGACCTGTTCCTAAACCAGGTAATTGTCTACCAAACTCATCTAATGATGCTTGTTGTCCTAAGAAACCAGCAAGACCATTCAATAATTCGGCAGCGGTTAATGATAACATAGCACTTGCCAAGGCTTTTATACCAGTAGCAATACTTTGATCTATCATCTTAGCCCCCATTATAAATGGTAATGCGTATGACATGAATTGCGATAAGTCTTTACCCATTTGAGCCATACTTGGACATAATGGTAATAAATTTGTTATACCTCGGATTAAACTAGCTGCAGATAATTCTAGTATAGCTAGTGTAAGAATACTTACTCCTTTTAATACTTTACCATCAACTAGTTTTGCACCCATTACAAATGGCATAACGTTCATCATAAATTGTGATAAATCTTTACCTATTTGTGGTAGTGAACCAGATATTTGTGTCATTATTCCACTAACAAACGCTCCGATCATTTGACCAAGACCACCAGCAAGTGTTATTAAAAGACCAAGGCCTTTATTCATAAATTCTTCAAGAGCTGGTATATAAGTAACCAAAGCTCCAATCAATGTACAGAATAACATTAATGGGACCATTAAACCTATTAATGATCCAAGAGCGGTTACTCCAACCAAAGCCATAGGACCAACTAATGCCAATACTAATAACATTGCTGTTAAAACACCAAACATTGATGATAACATAACGAAACCTTGCATCGCATTTGGTATTATACTTAAAAGTGCTACTAATGCTACAACACCGGTCATTAATTGTATTAATGCTGGTATTAAGGCATATACTCCTACTATACCAAGCATAGCCATTCCGCCAGTAGCAGTATAAATTGCACCGACAGCAGCTATTCCCAATAGCATAACAGTTAGAGCACCAAGGAATACAGATAAAGCAAGTAATGTAGGCGCAGCATTACCAAATAATGATAATACACCAACTACGGCCAATAAAGGTATTAATGCTAAAATTATTGCGACCATACCAACAATTCCAACTAGTAAATCTTTTGGGTTTATTTTAACCTTACCAAGCATTGTTACTGCTCCGGCTAAAGCTAACAACAATAATGATATAGAAGCAACAACACCTAATTGATCTTTTATATTAATAAATGATAATGCAAATATTAATCCACCAATCAATCCAACTAATATAGTCATCATCATGATGTTTTTAAATACGCCTTTTTGACCACCTATATCTTTAGCCATTTTGATCATTATAGAGAATACACCCATTAGCAATCCCATAGCTATTGTTGGAGCGATTAAACGTATAGGATCCAATAGCGATAATATACCGACAGCTAAAGCTAATACGCCTATTGCTGTAACTATAGGCCATAGACCTTTACCAACATTTCTAGCATTTTCTGTAGCCTTTATAAGTTTTTTTATAAAGGATGTTAATATACCAACCGCACCTATTCCTATAGCTAATTTTGTAATGTCCATTAAACCTAACAATGCAGTAGTTAATGCCATCACACCTATACAAGCGGCAACACCTAATAGTGTCTTATTTATATTGTTAATATCTTTTCCGCCTATTTTCTTTATTGCATATATAAGTCCAATTATTATACCAACAAATGCTGTAACAGCTATTCCGCCTTTTTTTAATTGACCAACATCCATACCACCAAGTAATTTAGTAGTCAATCCCATCATGAAAATAGCGCCACCAACAGCAGCAAGAGTAGAGCCTATAGCAGCAACATTTTTACTACCAGTAAGCATTCTAGTCGCAACCATAAGAACGGAAATCATACCAACAAATGACCACAAAGCATTTTTACCTTGTTTTAATTCGCCAGGATCCATTCTACCTAATTTCTTAGTTACCACAGCCATCATATAAAAAGCTACGCCAACTTTTAATAGCATATTAGCAAATTTGTCTATATTTTGACTTTTAGATATTTTCTTTGTACATAAAGCTAATATACCAATCATTACCATAAATCCACCAAGGGATATTATACCTCTAGCTATCTCTCCCCGTGATAAATCTTTAAGACCTTTTACTGCTTTAGCCATTAAATATATAGCAACACCAATGCCGACCATTGTTCCACTTAACTCTAATATTTTAGCACTATTCCTTCCAGATAGTATTGCTATTGCTATTAAAGTTAACAACATAGAGCCAAATATTGTTAATGCTTGCCATGATACGTTTTCTATACTTGCTATTTTCTTTAAAGCTGAAGCCATAAGACCCATAGCAACACCAACAGCCAATATAGTTAATGCTAATTTACCAAATTTAAGACCTTCACCTTTTCCAAATCTTCCAGCACAAGCAATTAATACTCCCATTACTACAGCAAGAGCAGCTATTGCACCTATTGCTGTAAAAACTTGACCTACATCTAATTTTGTTAACACAAAGATTGACGCCGTTAATATTGCAACTGATATTGCAAAATCTTTCATGGCAGAAGTTATTAATTTAACTTTAAATGCTTTTAATACGCTCTTAAATGCTTTCAATACACCAGCAAATTCTCCAATAACAGCATTTATATTTTGTAATCCACCAGCTAATATGTTTAACGCTTGAGCTAATTTCACTAAACCGAATATGGCTCCAGCACTAACTAATGCTACAAAAACCGAACCGATATCAAAATCTTTTATTATCTCTATTATCTTTCCGCCAACCGTTGTTATTAGTGTATAAACCATTCCAATAATAGATTTAATACCATTGAATAAACCAAGAACTATATTCTTACCAATTTCAAAGAATTCAACAGAAGGTGAATGAATACCTAATACCTTCTTTATTCCTTCAAGCAACCATAAACCAAAATTCTTAATTCCATCGACTGCTATCTTACCATATTTTTTAATACCTTCCCATAGACCAAGCATTATATTTTTTCCTATAGAACCAGTATCAAATGAATTAAAATAATTCTTTAAATCCTGAATAAAATCTAGGTTTTTAAGATCATTAATCCATCCAGCTATAGCTTTTCCGAAATCAGATTTCTTTATAGCGTCCCACCAACCAAGTATAACTTGACCTATTTTGGTTTGTTTAAATGCATTCCATAATTCTTTTACTTTTGCTGGTATTTTACCAAAAGTATCTGCTAAGTATTCTCCAACATCATCAGCAGCCATAAGACCTTCGATCCATGTTTTAAGACCGTTCTTTCCACTTTTTAATATTGATAAAAATGCTTTAACGGCTTTATTTACACCCCATTGTGCGTCAGCCCAATCCCATAATTTACTTAGACCGCCCATCAATGTTGTTACAAGCCATTGGATACCTTTTAATATAAATTCATTTTCTTCTATCCAAGCAACAAGTTCACTTACAACATTACCTATTGCCCCTGTTACATCTAATACTGTTAAACCGAAAGTTTTAAGAATTGTATTAACTATTGTTAAAGCAATTTTAAATCCTCCACCAACAATCGTTCCTGCTAATTTAAGTATAGATATAAATCCTTTAAGAGTATCAACAAGATTTTGATAATGTTTAGAATATTCCATTACCTTTTCGCCATCTTTTTCGATCCATTTACCGATTAAGACTTCTCTTATATGAATTAATTTTTCATGTAATTTTTCTAATGATAAATATAAATTAATTGGATTGAAATGAAATACTTCTCCAAATGCCTTGCCTATAGCACCTAAAGTTTCTTTAATTATTGTACCTATTTCTCTCCAAGAACCTTCTAAATGTTGGCGACCATTAGTTGTTTCCATTTTCTTAATTATTTCATCAATAGAAATTCCATACTTACGAGAAGCAGCAACCAAATCATGATATAATTCTATTTGAGTTTCTGTTAAATCACAGGTATCTCTTAAATAATCATCTGTTAATTTATCTAAAGCTTTTTGAGCTTTTTGCTGTTCTTTTACAGACATGGTTGTCTTATCAACTTGAATACCATATTTCTGTTCTGCAGCTGTTACATCATCAATTGTTAATTTGTCAATTACAGTCCAACCTTTTCCGTGTCCTGCCATTTCATCAGTTTTGTTAACCAACGATTGAACAACTCTAGGATCCCATCCAGCTTGTGATAGCAAATCAAATCTATCTGGATTATCTCCTCTATTATTGAAATCTCCTCGCCATACTTTTTTAACTATAGCTTGATATTCTTCTAATGATCTAGAGCTTTTCTTTATAGCTCCATCTACTTCTTTAATAGCTTGGATCATAGGATTATTATTAATTTTATCCCACACTTCTTTAATAGCGGTAAATCCTAAAGCTTTCTGTAAATACGAATTTAGCTTTTCAACTGGTTCAGCAAATATTTCCCATAAACTATTAGCTAAATCAGTCCATAACTGTCTTTGTTCATTATAATTACCAAATATAGTTTTAAATACTTGCATCCACTTAGAAGAAACTGCATCTTTGGTTGCATCAATCGCTTCCGAAAAACTTTTTGCTTCTTGTGCGGCTTTAAATGCGTCCTTACTTATTCCTTCATAACCTCCAGCTAAAGCATCAATTGCTTCTGAAGCTGTATCATATTTACCAGAATCAACTGCTTCCTTAACCTTTAAAGTAAAATCGGCAAATTCTCCAAATGCTTTTTCCATTACTTGAGTTGTTACCCATTTATCTTTTAAAGTATCGTCAAAATTTGCAATTGAAACTTGACCTTTCTTAATAGTTCCTAACGCTTCACCCCAATGAATTAATGATTCTGTTAATTGTTTAGAATTTGCTCCTGCCAACTTAACAGATTTCCAGTCCATTAAAGTTAAGTATCCACCACCATAAGATTGGTTTAAGTTATAGATAACTCTACTAAATTCAGCCGCACCCTTACCAGCATAAGCAGTAGCATTAGCCATACCCATAATCATAGGTACTAACTTCTCTATTTGACCTCCAGTAGCTGTCATGTTTGCTAATGCAGCTGTCATATCAGTAAAGCTATATGAAGTTTCATCTGAATACCACATTAACTCGTCTAAGTATCCTTCGATTTCTTCTATACCTTTACCTGTAGAATTCATTAGAGTTTGCATAGATGACATCTGTTGACCCATCTTATTCCAACCAGAAGCTATCTGATCGAAACTTATAGATGAAACCATTCGTTTACCAGCATTAACCGCGCTATTAGTTATATTAACCAACGCTGTTGTACCGATAATTTCCATAGCACTAAATTTAGCACTTACAGTTTGTATACTATCGGCTAGACCATTCATATTAACTTTTCTAGCAGCTTTACCAACTTCCTCTAATCCATTAGAAGCACCTTTAAAATGAAGTTTAGCTTTAAGTTTATCAAGAGTGGACATTGTTTGTCTTGTATTTCTTTCAAAATCTTTATTATCAAACTTCATCTCAACTACTTTTTGATCTATTGTAGTAGCCATTATTTCTTAACCTCCTTCCATGCCTCGTCGGCAAGTTTTTGGAATACTGGTTGTAGAGCTGGATTTATATAATCCACTCCTTCAACATATCCCCCATTTCCTGTAGCATGACCATATTGTAATATGATTGCTATTGGAACACCTTTATTCACATTAGAATTATGAAAGGATAATGACACCGTACCATTATTTCTGTTTATTCTATAATACCAAGAATCAGCCGTCTTTCCTGTGTCTTTTGGTGTAGATGCCTTTAAAGCGGCGACACCTTGTCTCCCATATTTATCTAATATGCCCAAGTTAAACGCTTCTTTAGAGCGCTCAAGAAACGATGTTAAATTCTTAAAATCGCCTCTTTGTCTTATTGTAATCAACGTTCATCGCCTCTTTCTTATTACATTAATTTAAAGAAACACACTATGTATCCGGGGTGACTGGACATAATATGCTTCTTTAAGTTAGTGTAATAACTAACTTAATTTACTCTACCCATTAACCCTTGGAATTTAATTTAGCCCTACGAGCAGCATTAAGTGATGCGTTACGTTGCATTAACTCTCGTTTAGACATTTTCTTACCAGGTTGACTCTTAACATTACATACTCGGATCAAAGTTAACAATCTATTGAGATGCCACTTTTGAGCTTCCATTGGAATATTAAGTGCTGTCATCCAATAGTAAATCAATTCAGAAGTAATAACTTCATTATTAATTTTACCTTTATTATTAGAAAATGTTGTAGCTGTCATAGGAGCATCGATGTATTTATTAATCTCATCAATATTCTCTTGAGTCAAATTATTATATACATCGGGACTAATATTCTGTGTAATAGTCATACATCGGATATAGTCAATTGTTTCTTCGATAGTTTTTGCTTGTTTACCTAGAAACGGTTTATTCCATTTGGATTCCCATTTTGAAACAGACACAAGAGAATGTTCTAATTGAAGAGTATACTCTTTCGTATAAAAAAATTCCTGAGTTTTCTCATTGAACATTTCTCTACCAGGTATAGTTATCTTTAACATTCTCTTACCTCCTTTTAACTAACCAATAATTAATTTTGTGTATTGTTTACTACAGGATTTACAACTTCCTCTACAGGAGCTTGAGTTATTTGAGCTGTTTCTTGTGAAGCAACCTCGGGAGCACTTTCGCCGAATAATTCCTTCATTACTTCATTTTGTTTAGCTTCACTAACTTCCATATCTGCAGGTATAATACCATTTACGAATTTAGCAGCAGCTTTAGAGTCTGTAGCTAATTCCATATAAAGAATAGAGAATGCTTCAGTTTCGCTAAATTGTTGTCCCAAAGATTCACCATTAGGTCCAGTTTTAACGAATCTCTTACCATCAGCACTTTTTTCACCATAAGCTTTAAGAATAATGTTCTTAAAGATTCTTATGATTTCAGGCATGTTTTGAGATCTAACTAGAGATGCTATCATATCAGCTAATCCTCCAGCAGTTCCCATTTGCATATCCATAATTTCAGCTTTTGTTAAGTTGAATAAGAAATCTTCAGTTCTTTCAACTCCATTGTAATCAGTATATTTAATAGTTTTTTTTAACATAATCGTATCCATCCTTTCAAAATTTAAATTAAAAAAAAAGGACCTGTTCGATTATAATACAAGTCCTTTTAAATATTCTCTAGTTTTCTACCAGATAATTTAATATTAATATTATCCGGCTGTATTAAAAAGAGCCGCTACCTCAGCTGGTGTAGGTAATTTAGGTTCATTAGTTTCATCTCCATAAAGGATTTTCTCTAATTCAACTAATTTTGCAGCATCAACTTTGGTAGAATCAATAGTCAATAATGCAGTTGGTTTCATACCTGGTACTTCAACTGGAGTAGTTGAAACTTCCCAAGAGAAAGTAATTGCTTCTGGACTATCGTTTACAGTTGCATAAGCTTTCTCACTTGGAGCAGCTAAACAATTGTAAACTAAGTGAATCTTATAACCAAGATCACTATCAACATCGTTACCAACTTTAGTTTGATAACTTAAACCGAATGCTTTACGTTTTTGTTGACCAACGTTAACTCCTTCAACAAGAGCCTTCTCACCATTACATTCAGCAAATTCATCTGGGTAAGTATAAGCTTCAATAGTAGCTTTAAACTCCTCATTTGATAACAAGTTAAGATACTTGATATTATCTGCATATAATGCTGTTGCTTCAGCTCCTTCTGGAGATTCAGAAACGTTAGTCAAACCATTCCAAGCAACACCTTTACCATATGTACCACTAGCCATAGGGTAAAGAACACCTTTACTGACACCAGTTTCGTAATATCTTTCGCCAGTTTTATCCCATTCTATTTTAGGCATAATAAAATTCCTCCCTTATTAATAATATATTGTGAGCACATCATGATTAAAACCATTAGATTCATAGTGAGTATTAAAACTACACATTGGTAAATCTAATAATTTATTAATCACAGGATTATCGGGTTTCTTATCGATAATAGTTAGTACATATCGATCAGTCTTTCGATAGGCGATATTATCAGCGTGCTCTAGCTCTATATCGTCTTTTTTATATTGTATACAAGGATATTCTCTCTTGAGATTTTCAGGAGGTCGATAATAAACATGATCATTCCCGAATAAATCTACTAATTTTTGATGTAGTTCTAATCGTTTATTTTTGCTCATTATACAAACCTCCTAAAGTCAAGAGTATTCTTGGATACTGAATTTCAACATTAGAAATTTTCCACTTATTTTTCATAAATGTAACATATTTCATATGCATAAAATTCTCATTAGCAAATGGGTCTGCAACAATACTAATGTTATTACTTATAGTTATATCATCAATAGTGTTTGAATTAGGTTGCATACGGCTAGTATTTCTTGTAACATCTCCTCGATATGGTTTTTCAACAATTGTCTCTTCCCAGTATCCAGGTTCAGTTTCAACAGTAACCATAAAACCTATTTTACCGCTAAATTTTGCCATTTTGATTCCTCCTTTACTTTTTATTGGGAGAGAGGAAACTCCCTCTCACTACTAACCTTGTGGTTGATTAGTTTCTTCGCCTCCAGTGGTACCTGAACTAGATCTGCTAGAAGTAGTTGTTTCCTTCTTAAGGACAATAGCTGAATATGGAACAGTTAATGCGCCAGACATTCTTGTTTCCATTAGGTATTTCATTTGGTTGTAATCGATATCGAAATCATCAAACATACCAACATGTCCACCTTTGTCTGCACCTGCAGTATAATCGTTGAAGTTAACGATAACACCATAGATATCAGTTCTTGATTCCATTTCTGGAACAGTTACGATCTTACTTACTCTCATAGCAGTAGCTAATTTTTCAATAGAATCGTAAATAATACGACCATTTTGGTCTTCGATTAATAATAGATCAGTTAAGATATCTTCAGTAGTGAAGAATGTTGGTTTACCTGATCCTTTATAATCTTTACGTGACTTAATAGCAGCACGAATAATACCTTTAGATAATGAATCATTTTCTGATACACTATTAGCAGTATTTTTATAATCTCTACCACTCTTAACTTCATATTTAATAGTATAAAGATTATCATCAGAAACGATAGGTCTGATATTTTGTTCGTTGATTTTATTATCATCAGAAACATCTCTACCATCACCTAATAACATAGCTAATGCTAATTCTTTATTAAGTTGTCCTCTCATTTCTCCTTTTAACCAAGCAACTACATCAAAATCAGTGATATCGATAACATCATCTCTATCCATAGTATTTTTGATGTATACAGTTGTTGGAGTAGTTATACGTTTAAGTAATGATAAAGCAATATTAGCTTTCATGTTACCTTTAATATAACCTTTAGCTCTGGCAGTTGTTTCATCCATTTTAGCAAAAGTAGTTTTTACTCTTGAGAATGGACTACGTCTAACAGAGTTCATGATAACACCAACCCATTCTTCGTTATCTTTGATAACTACTGGTGGGGTATTAAGTTCTTTTGCTTCTGGGAATAAATAATCGATATTTTCGATATTATTAGCAGCAGCATGTTCTATAAAGCTATCCCTCATAGAACCATATTTTTTAGCATCAGCAAGGGCATCAGCTATGATTTCTGAATGTACTAAAGTGTCATTCTTCTCTTCATTTTCGAAAACATTATGTTTCATATTAGAATCCTCTCCTTCATTATCTTTGTTTTCTTTTCCACTATCAGAAGATTTTACTTCTGAAGCAGATCCTACTAAAGCGTATACAACGTCTTTTTGTTCATCATTCAAAGAGTCCATCATATTACTTACAGTAGTTTTGAATTCATCGCTTTGTTCATCTAAACTTTTACCTTTAGAAACAATACCAGTCATGGTATTAACGACTTTCTTTTGATCCTCATTCAAAGTATTAAACACACTTTCGATAGTTTTATCATCTGAATGCTTAACTTCTTCTCCAGATTCATCATTTCCTGAATCGGTTTTATCTTCTTCAGATTCATCTTTTTTCTCTGATTCCTCAGATTCTTTAGACTCTTCTGGATCATCAATAACAACTTCATCAGTTTCAACAACCCCAGTATCTTCTTCTGATTCTTCCTTAGTAGTTTCAACTTCGATGTTTTCATCAGTGTAAATTACACCTTCTTCTTCATCATCTCCGTCTTCACTATGACTAATTACAGAATCAATAAAAGCACCAGGATTTGCTCCAGCTAATACTAAACTAACTTCTCGAATGCAACCATGGATAACATTATTAGCTTGAGATTTTAGTTTATTCGCATATATAGATAATTGGTCTACATCGCCATTAACTACGAGCTTTTTAGCGGTTTGTCCAGACTCAGTGTCATTGAACTTACAATAAGCATAAACACCTTCTGCTCTATTTTCCAATAAAGCATGTCCTAGAACCTCATCAGGATGATTATGTTGGTGATTCCAAACTAATGGAACTTTTTGTCCATCGTTATCTTTGAAAGCATCACGCATAATAGTTCTACCATCGGAACATTTAATGTTATTTTTGGTAGCCCATCCACTAAAATCATATTCCATTTTGAATCCTCCTTTTCATTATGTATCTGATTCTTCTTTAGGCAGGTTACCATAAATTGTATCAGTCTTTTTATCAGATTCCTCACCAGAAGTTGGTGCAGTAGGAGTTTGATTAGCTTGGACATCAGTCTTAGCTTGAGATATATTACTATTTATAAGTTGATCTGCCTTAGGATCGTCTGATGGTTTACGTCCTATAACTTGTCTAACCTCATTAGAAGACAAGATTTCATTTCTTGTAAATTTATCAGCTATTTCAGCTACTTGACTTACAGGAACTAACTTAAATGGATCTCTAAAGAATAAAATCTTTTGTTTTTGAGTCCTAGCAGTTTTACTAATGAACTTCCTATTCATTTCATCAACAATAGATGTAATAATAGGTTCAACGGTTCTAGTATAATAATTATTCATGGTTTTCTCGTCTGCCGTACCATCTAAAACGGTCTGCGAAATACATAACTGGCTATAAAGCATGCTCGTTAAATATTCGATTTGTTTCATCAGATTATTTTCAACAGGACGATTTAACTGAGTAATCTTTTCAGTACCATCAGTATAAGCAATACCATATTTGGTACCTCTTAACTGTTGTTCAATTTCGTCTCTTCTTTGATTAGCTTGACTTCTTCTTGCCTCGGATTTAACAGTGTAAGGCAATTGAATAATCAAATCTAATCGACCAGATCCACTTTGTTCATCTATAACATCTAGTAACGCTAGTTTTCTAGTAAGTCTTTTTAAAGTTGAATTGGATTCATTCATTACTGGAAATAATGGATTTTCAATAATAGCTGTATTCTTTTTAGGCACTAAAACGTCTTGTCTATATCCAACTTTATCATTGTACAAACTGACCATGACATGTTTTGGATACCAACCAACAATCTTACCGACACGCATACTGTCGATTTCATATGATTGCGTATCGTTAGGATCTAGCGTAGTGTCAACAGGCACTATTGCTGCACATCCTTCATCAAGCATTGTCATAACAACATCTCTTATAAATGCTCTTGATGTTTGATCGATATTTGCATCTATTGTTAAACGTTCATTTAATTTAGTATTAAGAACATCTTTATACCTATCTTTATCATCTAATTTACAATGCATTATATCTATAGTGCTAACATCAACTGCAAGTTTTGTTATAACAGATGTTATTATAGTTCGTTCATTGAGATTTCTTAATCTAGGTCTATCTGGTCTACTATAAGAACCACCAGAAGTAGAATTAACAAAGAGGTTTGGATTTAGAAATATGTTCCACGCTTTTTTAATACGTGATCCTAAATTATTTTCCATTTTGAATCCTCCCTTTAATAATTTGTCGATAGGATAACCCTATTCAAACGCATCTCTATTATTCTTATAAGCAATGTACGCATCCATCATAGCTGCAACAGCGTCTATTTTTTGATCGTAACGTTTCTTATAAAGTTTTCGGTTACCATTAGTATCTTCTAGAGTTATACAGTTACCCATAGTAAATGTCATTAATTCCTCATCGAAGATCAATAACCTGTCTTCAGCCATTTTCTTTAGTTCACCCAAAGGAACTGACTCTGTTTTGGCACCTTGTGGAACTTTTTCAATTCCAAATGGACCATTTTCTCTTTCCCATCTCTCAACGAAATCTTTCGCATTATATGGGTCATATCCAAATGCTCGTATATCGTAACCGGTAGCGATAATATGTTCATCTAGATCTTCATATACTTGCATCATATCAAGAACAGTGCCATCCATTACTATTAGAGAACCTTCTTTGATAAAATGCTCATATTTTATTCTCATTGCTGGCTGTAATTTCATTAATGTCCTTTCACTGATATAGTTTCTGGTTTTTATGCCAAAAGCCATTCTAGGAAGTGGAAATAAGAAGGTAAATGCACAGAAGTCATCACCTTGTGATAAATCCGCTCCAAGAGCGCAAGGCATTTGCCAGTAATCCCTTTTCCTATGAGGAAGTGTTTCTTCATAAGTAAAGAAATAAGTATAACCTTCCATTGGTATACCAAATCTTTTAGCTAAAATATCATTTCTGTTTGCTGGGGCCTTTTCGGCTCTTTCAACATCTAACTGATATGTTTCATAACTAACAGTTTTACCAATATTTGGATTAGCCTTGACCCATTTATCTGGTTCAGAAACTTCATCCAAATTGTCAAGTTTATACCAAAATATAGATACATGTGGATTAACGTATTCTCCTTTTAGGATGTCCATTAACTCCATCTTTATTGTATCACCTGGTCCATTACGAACTGTACCCTCAGAACTAACGGCTAATATTAAATAGTCATCATTCTTAGAAGCACCCTGTTCCAGCGCACCTATAACATCTTCTCTGATATCTCCAGATAACCATTCATCGACAGAATTAATTCGGCTATTTAAACCTTGTAATTTGTCTATAGTCATCGGTCTAATTTCTAATAAAGATCCGGTTAAGAAATTTTCAATACCCTTTTTGGTAGATGCTAACTTAACTCTATTTATTTTAGATCCAGTTGTGTTATTTATTGATCCTTCAGTAAGGAATTGAAACAACGGACCTCTAGATCTAGTTATAGCAGTTCTAATAGGTGATAAGACCTCTTCAGCTTGTTTCATTGTAGGAGCAGTATGTACTTGATGAGTTGTTGTTGTATCAACATTCAAAAAATAGTTATGAACATAAGATTCATACTGTGATTTTGCAGCACCCCTCGCTACAATCAAATATTGCTTATTTATAAGACGTTTTTTAATTCGTCTATTCTCGTAATGTCCAGCTCTACCATCTTCTGATGGAACATAGACACTACGTTCAACATAATAATACCAACCAAGTAATTGTTCAGCCCAAAGTTTGAAAGAATCTAATAGTATTAAATCCTCTCCATCTGTTAACGTTAATTCTCTTTCGCAATATCTTATAAATCCTTCAACCGCATTACAGTCGTAGTATATACCAGGATTTGCTATCAATTGATCTATTCGATTCATTTCCATAGATATTGTTTCACAAACTGGTGTTTCACCACGGATTACAGCGTCTCTAAATTCACCATAATATTTGGGTACAGCGGTATTAGATAGATTACTATCTACCATAGAAACCTAATAACTTTTGTCCCTTTCTTTTATCTTTTAATAATGCTTGGTCATATATGTTTGTAGATGATTTTTCTTCATATACTGCATCATATACTTTTTTACCAGCATCTCGATATTCATTATATTTCTTTTCATTTGCGAAGAAATTAAAATTATAGGTTGAGTTATTACCCGAACTTTTATTATTATCTTTCGATTCCGATTTCTTATTTTGATTTTGTTTCGATTCTTTCTGCCTCTTTGTATCATGTAATCCGGCAGCTTCATCGTTTAACCATCTTTTATTATCAGCAATCTTTTTTTTAAGATCGGATATATTGGCTTCTTCTTTTAATTTTTCATAAGTAGATTTTACTTCTTTCTTATTTAAACCTAAAGCCGATGAACCCCATTCCATAAGTTTCTTTTCTAACAAACTTTTACCAGCACTAATTGCTGCTGGAGCAATAACTTGTGATCCAACAGTTCTAATAAATTTACTGCCGTTACTAGATAAATCCTTTTCTAACGCAAGAGCTTCTTTCTCTTTTCTTAGTCTATTAATTCTATCTGATAACTCAGTATCATTCAATTTTTTAACTGGTTTTCCTTCGGGACTTTCTTTTGGTATCTTACCCTTTAATTTTTTACCGGTTAAAGATTTATAATCTTCTTTGAGTTTTTGAGCTCTTCTTCTACCGGCAGGAGTTAGACTTCCATCAGAATACTGATATCTTCTAATCCCCCATTTCTGACCTCTTACACCATGGTGAGCAATAACTTCTTCATTATTCATTATTCTCTCCTCCAATCGGATCAGATTCAACAGATACATTTAATCTCCATTCCAACTCTTTAACTTGAGTGTTAAAAGCTTCAACTAAAGAAGCATTTAATGGGGGATCAAATACAAGTTTAACTTTCAAATAAATGTAAGTTTTAACCGCATCTAAGCCTTCTGTATCTTTAACAAATTCAGACCAAATATTGTTTTTATCTTTTATTCGATATCCATCTTTTGGTCCAACACCAAGTTGTCTAAGAATTGTAAATGTTGAATTTATGTATATGATTATATCTGTATCAAAACTCTCATCATCATAAGTCGGTCCTAACATACTTTTAATATCACCAAGTATACTATTTTCTAAAGCTCCCACTTTTGGTTCTTCAACTATTGGATCTTTAGTTTCAACATTCTCTTCCATCCTAAACACCTCCTTAAACTAAATCAACAAATTGTTCCATACAATAACCTTCAATACCTGTAAGAGTTTTAACTCTATAGAATCCATCAATAGATGTAGATTCAAGTAAAACTAAAAGTTCATCTTTATAAACAATAGTTACAATGTCTGCGTCTTTCTTTGGTTCCTTACGGATATTTAATGCGTTAGCATTTACTCTAACATTTACAACATTAGATTGAGTACTTGTTGGAGTTTCTTCTAAAACATTTTCATTTCGAATTTGTTCTTCAGCATTCTCAACTGGTTCAACAGTTACTTCACCAGTATTTTCGTCTTCAACAAGAGTTTCATTTATACCAGAAATAGGAGTTGTTTCAACTGTAGAAGGATCAGTAGATTCAACAATAGTATCTTCAACTTTTTCTATTTCAGTTTCGACTTGTTTAACCTCCTCGACAGGAGTCTCCTCTACAATAGGCGGAACATTGTGACTATGCTGAGCCATCTCATGTTTATTATTGTAGTAGTTATTGTAATTTTTATTTCCCATAATTATAACCTCTTTTCTTAGTGTCTCCATGGACACTGATCATTTTTAAATCTTTCAATAGGAGGCTGATATAGCATCTCCTCATTACCGTAATGTATTGCACGGTGTGTATTGTCGATTGTAGTTATAAGATATTCTGGATTAAGAAGAAAATCCGTTTTATTAATGATATCTTCTTTTGATATAGGATTCATATGATGAATTAGTATCATTTCATCTATGATCTCTCGATCTATACAACCTAGGTCACAACCTAAGTCTCTAGCAATTACATCATTTCTGATTCTTTGCCATTCTTTAGATTTATAGAATGCTTGATTAAGCCATCTATCAAATCCAAATGTTTCTTCACCAACTTTACCATCAAGCTTTAGATATTCATATCGCTCTTTGAATGTTTTTAGCTTTATTAATTCTGAGTAACAACGAATTTTATTCATCAGATCCTCCATGTCCACCATATTCACGCATAGCGTTTATGGCATTAGCATAAAGCTCTTCAATTCGTTTAGCTGATTCTAATTGCTCAGTTTTAGCTGTAATAAGCTTCTTCTGTTCTGCTAATATTTCATGTTCAAGTTTTTCTTTAGTAGAACCTAGTTTTAAAAAGTGAGTAATAACTTGTGATGAAGCAGTTCCATCACGAAGTTGTTGTTCAGCTAATTCTGTAGCAAGATAAATCATCTGATTCTCCCTAGCTTCAGGTGTTAAGGCTGGTCTCATTTTTTTGGTTTTAGTTTCACTATTCACCGACTTAACTTTTGCCATACTTATTACTCCTTTCCTAAGTCTTCTATAATATTATACAATCATCTAATCACTACTTAAAGCGACTTATAAGATACTTCTAATATATTTTTTAAGAACTTGAAAAGATTTTATATCGATATGCGATTATGTTAACAGAACAATACTTATTACTGGTTAGTATTTTTTACTACCTAAGGAGGTATATATGTCTAACTATGAAATCATTTGGGCTTAATGATTATTTGGAGCCATAGTTTGTAATCTTATAAGCCGCTTTAAGTAGTGCTTATTAGATTATTAATATTATGTATAGGTTCTTTTCGAGTTTGGTGAATAAATATCACGGGGTCCAGAAACCCAGAACCCGTTTTCAAAATTTTCCTCCGGGGAAAATATAAAG
>CAMNRN010000001.1 GCA_946553095.1 uncultured Mycoplasmatota bacterium | reverse complement strand
AGATATGATAATATTAGATTATCAAAAAGAGACTGAATCAATCAATCTCTAATAACCTGTATTACCATAGTTAGGTAACTTTACACAAAGTTTTTTACACACTCAAGAAATCGACTGATTTCTTTTTTTTAGACTTTTAAAAAGTTGATAACTTTTGATTTATCAACTTTATTCTTGCCATCTTCCGTATATGCCACATGGAAGGACTAAGTTATTTTGACTAATGGGTAAACCTATTTCTCCACTATCGATGGTACCTCCATATTTTCTTTTAATGGTTAATGTTAAAATATTATATAAAACCGTGCTAGATATTCCCGTTGTATAAGCGTTAATTAAAAATACTAAGGGTTTATCACTTAATAATTCACTACATTTATTAATAAGATTACCCAGGTTATTTTCTAATTTCCACACTTCACCACTGGGACCTCTTCCATAACTCGGAGGATCCATGATAATACAATCATATTTATTTCCTCTTCTTATTTCTCTTTCCACAAACTTTAAACAATCATCGACGATAAAACGAATTTTTTTATTTTCTAAGCCACATAATCGCATATTTTCTTTTGCCCATTCAACGATTCCTTTAGATGCATCGACATGGACAACTTCTACTGCTCCAGCTTTGGAACATGCCATGGTTGCTGCTCCAGTATAAGCAAATAAATTTAAGACTTTAATGGGGCGATCTGCTTTTTTTATTTTATCCATCAAAAAATCCCAGTTGGTCGCTTGTTCGGGAAAAAGACCCGTATGCTTAAAATTTGTCGGACTTACTTTAAAAGTCAAATCTTTATAACTTACTTGCCAACTCTCAGGTAGTTTTTTTTCAAATTTCCAAGAGCCTCCCCCATCTTTAGAGCGATGATAAACACCGTCAGTTTTTTTCCATAAATCAGTCATGATCATCGGCCACATAGCAGCAGGATCTGGCCTTCTTAAAACTATATTACCCCATCTTTCTAATTTTTCACCACAGCCAGCATCTATACATTCATAATCTTTCCATTCGTTACTTAGTCTCATATTTTCCTCTTCCTTTTCTTAATTATATCACAAAATAAAATCCCCATAAACATTATGTCTATAGAGATTAATTTGATATAATTATCGCTTACTGAATTGTGGAGCACGACGAGCTTTTTTAAGACCATATTTCTTTCTTTCTTTAACACGTGGATCTCTAGTAATAAATCCAGCATTTTTAAGAATATGTCTGTAGCTATCTTCTCTTGTTTGGTCAGTGTTTTCGTCAAACTTTAATAAAGCTCTAGTAATTCCTAGTCTAATCGCTCCAGTTTGACCTGAGAATCCTCCACCTTTAACTGTTACAGTAATGTCAAATCTATTTTCATTATTTGTAGCTACAAGTGGTTGCTTTAAGTCCATTACTAAGGTTTCATAAGGCATATACTCATGAACATCAACACCATTTATCGTAATGCTTCCTGTTCCACCTGTCATTCTAACTTGAGCTACTGATCTTTTTCTTCTTCCTGTAGCTGTCCATTCTTGTTTCTTACTCATGTTTCCTCCTAATCAATTTCTATGGCTGTAGGCTTTTGAGCGCTGTGTTTATGGTCAGTTCCACGATACACAAATAATTTCTTACCCATTGCTCTTCCTAGTCTATTATGAGGAAGCATTCCTTTTACAGCCCTTTCAATCATTTCTTCTGGATATTTTTCAATCATTTCTTTTGCTGTTCTCTCTCTTAGTCCACCTGGATATCCACTGTGGTTATAATACATCTTATCATTAAGTTTGTTTCCAGTTAATTTTACTTTGTCAGCATTAATGATAATGATATAGTCTCCACAGTCAACGTGAGGAGTATAAGTAGTTTTATGTTTTCCTCTTAACATGTGTGCTGCTTTTGTAGCAAGTCTACCTAATGTTTTACCTTCAGCATCAATAACATACCAATTTCTTTCAACAGTTTCTTTTTTTTGCATAAATGTTTTCATATTTAATTCCTTTCATTATATAACTTAGTTAATTTTCCCACGACTAAAAAAATTATATAAATAAAATGTACCAATTAAAATTATATGTAAAAAAGGGCAAAAAGTCAAATGATTTCAGTATTTTTTTTGCTTTTTTGTCATTTAATTTCGATTAAGTCGTTTTCTAGCTCTGTTATAAGCTTCATTTTCGTCTTGTATTTGATATATATTTGAAAGTAATATTTGATCTAAAATGAATTTTCCAGTCAAATCGGGAATTATTATATAGTTATCTTCTCGAGCTATTCGTCCTTTTTCAAAAGTACTCTGCTCATTTTTATTACGGAAATGAAGCCATTTCTCCGAGATTGTTTCTGGTAATAAAATTGATATGGTATTTATAGATGTATCATATAAAGTTGGATTTTCTATTTCAAATGAATATTTTTTTAAAATATATAGTAAAAACGGTTTTCTTTGACTTTTATTTGTTTTTAGATTCGTAATACCATGTTCTAAACAAAAAGTAATCCAATGAGCCATTAAAATTGATGATAATCCTTGCCCACGATATCCTTGCTTTACATAGGTACCGACATAATCAGCTGTATCTTGATTTAAATAGCAATAAAGATATGCTGCACACTCAGTTTTATTATTATTTCGAGTATAAATTTTGAAAAAATAATGATCTAGTCCTGTAACAGAGTCAAGCGTTTTTTCAATATATAGTTTAAATATTTGATTAGATATTTCATATTCGCTTAATAATTTGGGTTTATTGTACTGTATAATTTGCATTTGGGCTCCTTCTATAACAATAGTTTTTGTAGTTAGATAAGTTCTTTATAAATTCTTATTTTTTTATTTTCTCAATAGTAGCTACTAATATTTTTTCAATTTTATGAATGTTGTTTTTCTCTAATTCTTTTTTTAACCATTCTTCGTCTTTCCCTAACTATTCTAATTTTGAATAATTAATTATATCATCAATGATTAAATACCTCACAAAAAGTTTGTTTAGTCTTCTTTTTTTACTTCAGTTTTAAAATCAAGCGGGGCTGTGGGTTGATATTGTTCTTTAGGTAGGAAACTTATTTCGCCATTGGTTTCTAAAACAGCATAGTTTAAAACAAATAAATCATAGTAACCTTTTAGTCTGGCTTGTTCTATAAATTTATATATAGGAATCTTGGTTTTTCGTAAATTTTCAAAATTAAATACGCCTTTTTCCATCAATACAGTTGGTTTGCCATTTAATAGTTCGTTAATGTTCTCACTTTTGATAGAAAGGATGGATAATCCATAGGCGATAAGACCAAATATTAAAATGGCAAGCATACCATTTATAAAGTGTTCATCTAAAGTTATGATGGCATCAGCAGCAATGCTTCCGATTATTATTCCTACGACATAATCATAAATAGTTAATTGAGATAATTGTTTTTTCCCGAACATTTTCGTCGTTAATAGAAGAATCATTATTGCTAGTATTGACCTTAGAGCTATTAATCCTATTTCTTCAAAGTTAATCATAAGTAATCACCATTTTTAGTTTAGATTAAATAGTATTATTTATGCTAATTTAATACTTAACGTTTACTAAATAAAGACCATATGCTGGCATTACTGTCGTTCCAATTGTAATATCTTCTTTATTTAATTTTTTTAAAATGTCACTTTTATTTTTTTTGTGGCGGCCAACATCATAAAGAGCTCCGACTAAATGTCTAATCATATATCGATAAAAGCCTGTGCCTACAAATTCGATTATGAGCATATTATTTTTTTTTCGAAATGTAATCTTATAAATATGCGTCGTATAGTCTTCTCGATAACCACTTACAAATGCTTCAAAGTCATGTGTCCCTAAGAATATTCGACTCACTTCTTTCATCTTGTTGATATCTAAATTATAATAAGATGTGAAATAATAATTGTCATTTTTCTTGTTCTTATTAAAATTTATTAAATAACGGTACTTTTTTTCTTTAACAGAAAAACGAGCATGAAAGTTATTGGATACTTTCTTTATACTTTTTATTTTTATTTCTTCATGAAGTTCTTTATTTAGTCTTTTTAAAAAATTAATAGGAAGTTTTTGGGTGGTATCAAAATGGGCAGTTTGACTTAAGGCGTGAACTTTAGCATCAGTTCGTCCAGCTCCTTTGATTTCAATCTTTTCATTTAGTATTTTTTGGAGAGCGTCTTCTACTTTACTTTGGATGTTTTTTTCATTTTGTTGTCTTTGAAAACCGTGAAATAGTGATCCATCATAGCTCATTCGTATAAGATATCTCATGATTTAATCCTAAATATAGCTTTTATTAATTCGTTTAAATCTTTATATTCATTTAAATGAATGCCTAAATCTTCACATTTATATATGAATTCAACTATTCTTGGTTTGTCAGCATCTAAATATATTGTCGAATCAAATATATTATCTGTTTCATACATTATTTCTTCATTGTTGATAAGATAAATGTTATCCACACAATTTAAAAATAATTCACTATCTGAACTATAAAGAATAATTCTTTTGTTAAAACTTGTAAGTTTTTTAAATAATCTTTTAAATGTTTCTAATTCTTTTTTGATCATTCCTTTAGAAAAATCATATAAAACTATTTCTCTTTCTTGTAATTTGCTCGCTAATATTACTTTATTCTTATCCTTATCTGTTAAATCTTTAAATAAGTGAGCAGAGATATCTGGTTCTAATCCAACCATTTTTAAAGATTTATCCAATTGAATCTTGATTATTTCATTTACCTTTTTTTCAGCTAAATCTTTATAATCTTTCTTTTCACCAGAAACTATTCCAATTATTGACCCTTTTAATTTACTTAGTTCCATAAATCATTCACCAACTCTTCCATGTCATAATATATTTTCGATACTATGTTATAGTACTTTAATTGAGTGGAAACATCGACTACAAAAGGGAGTCCAAAGCCCAGTCTTTTAAGCAATTTTTCTTCTTGTAATAATCCTTCTTTTTGACCTTCCATGACTAATTCATCATTATTGAAGACGTAAATGTAATCACATAACAATGTTTCTTCAATATTACTCGTAACATTGATATAATTCATATTTCTAAGATGTATTAATTCGATAAGCTTCTTTTTTTCTATCTGTCTTAGTCTTCTTAAACAGTCATTGAAAACGATTGTTTTTTTATAATAGTTTTCAATTATTTCTTTTAATTCTTTGTATCCATATTCATCATTATAAATAGTATATTCATTTAATTTTGTTAGTAAGTTTTGATTAATAGAATTAGTAAGAATGCAATAATTTTTATTCAATTCAAATGTCATATAGTACTACTTCCTTTTGCGCTAAGCTTTTTGGAACATCAATTAATCGTTGGTTTTTACTACCACGATAAATACATTCTAAACTTTTTTTTTTCATAATAAATGGACCATCTATTAAAACATCTATTTGTTCTAATAAATTAGTTAATTTAGGATTTTTTAAAATATTTTCATATAAATATCCTGTGTAACACCAAACGTTATATCCTAGCTCGTGAGCATATTTGGCAATTTCGCTAGCTGCTTCTGGTTGCATGAATGGGTCTCCACCTGATAATGTTATTCCATCTTGGTATTCTAAATTTTTAATCTTTTCTTTTATTTCTTCTAATGATATTTGAATGCCAGCATTAATGTCATGTGTCTCAGGATTTTGACACCCTGGGCAAGCATGCGGACAGCCTTGAAACCATATTACTGACCTAATACCTGGCCCATCGACAATGCTATCACATTGTATATCAGCAGCTAACTTTATTTGCATATTAATTACTCCTTGTTATTTAAATATTTATTTATTAGTTCATTTATTTTAATGAAATGATGATTAATTCCAGATTTTCCTATTTTATAAGTTGTCTCGAGGGAAATGACATCGGCTAATTCTTGATATGATAATTCGGGATATTTTTCGCGATATTCAGCAATTATTTGAGTTTTTTCATCTAGTAAAGCAAATAAATCATTTTCTCTTAAGAATTTTATTTTTTCCATTTGTTCTAATCCAGCCTTAAAAGTTTTTTCTTGATTGGCTATTTCACAGTTATTTAGACGATTTACCATATTTTTATGGTCGCGATAGATTCGGATATCTTCAAAGTAAAATAAGGCGCTTGTAGCTTTAAAATGCTTTATTAAATCACTTATATCTTCACTGGATTTAATATATACAATTGTCTTGTAACCTCGTTTTATTAGTTTAGCTGTCATATTAAAATATTTAAGTAAATTTAAGATCTGTTTAGCTAATCTTTCCTTTTTAAAGATAAATTCTAAGTGATAGCCACTGGTGCTAGGGTTAGAAATATTTCCTACTGCTAAAAATGCCCCTTTTAAAAAAGCTATTTTTTCTTCATCAGTAACTAAAGTTTCGATTTCGATTTTTGAACCTACGTTAATCGTTTCTTTAATATAATTTATTTTTTCTTTAATACTTAATATATATATTCGTTTTATTTTAAATCTTTTTTGAATTCGGATTGTGATACTAGGATTTATTCCTAATATTTCTTTTATTTCTTTATAGATTCGTCTAGCAACAGAAGCGTTTTCCATTGTAATTAAAATCTCATCTGTCGTTATTTGGGCAATACAATTTAAAAAAGCTATTAACTCATATCGACTTTCAATCCTGTTGATATCCATCTTAGCCATTTCTTCTTTTAAACTGGTTGTAAAAGTCATTATTGGCCATCCATTAAGTATGAAAATATTAAGTACGCTGTTTTGAGCGAATCATGACGATAGGTTTCTTCTTCGATTGTAAATAATTTATCACATATAATCTTTATTTGTGAATCTTTAAATTCTGCTTCATCAAGTAATACAGGATCTTTTTGTTCTTCTGAGGCATATTTCGCAGCAAGTCGACTACTCATAATGGCATTATTAGCAATAACTACGTTTAGGACATTTTTTCCTAAGCGATTCTCAATTAAATCTACGTGGTCTTTGACCGTAAATCCATCAGTTTCTCCTGGCTGAGTAAATAGGTTACATACATACATTTTTGGAGCTTTCGCTTTTTTTATCTCTTTGACTAAATCTTTAGATATTAAATGTGGAATAATACTTGTTAGAAGACTACCTGAAGATAAAATTATTAAATCAGCTTCGTGTAGGGCTGTAATAATTTTAGGATTTACTACAAAGTCTTTATCATATTCCAAAGTTTTGATTTTACTCGCACTTTTAGTAACTTGCTCTTCGCCCACAATCCTTTTTCCATCTTCGGTTATCCCTACTAAATCTATGTTATCTTCAGTTAAAGGAAGTATTGTCCCTTTTAAATTCAGCATTTCACCTAGTATAGGAATCGCTTTATCTAAACTACCTTGTAAGTCTAAAAGCGCTGTTAATAAGAGATTTTTAACAGAATGGTTGCCGATTGTCTTAGATTTGGTGAAACGATAATTCATAAGTTCATGAACCTCGCGGGGCATATTGGCCATGGAAAGCATTACTTTCGTTATATCTCCTACAGCAGGTATTTTTAATTCTCTTCTAAGTCTCCCCGTCGAAGTACCATTATCTGCCACTGTAACAACAGCTGTTATTTCAACAGGGAATAGTTTAAGCCCTTTTAATAATTGAGAAAGGCCACTCCCTCCTCCAAATATAACAATTTTTTTCATTCTTTCATCACTAATAAAAGTTTATCACAAACAAGAAAAAAAAGGAATGTTTTTTAAAACTATTCCTCCGAGTCTAGAAGTAGTGGTTATATAGCAGATAGTCAAATAACCAGTGAAATTGATATGATGGAATTGAAGGATGCAGTAGTTATGGCAAAAATTGAAGTAGAAAATGGTTGTTTTACGTTGAAATTGAAAGATATACTAAATAATCGACATATAAGTATTAATCAATTATTACGTGATACTAATACCGATTACAAAGTTATTCGCAGATTTTTAAATGGAGATTTAATTCGAATCGATATTTATGTTTTAGCACGCCTTTGTGATTATTTAAACTGTGATATTACGGATATTTTTGAATACGAATGCAATGTAACTGTTAAATAGAATTAGAAAAAATGACGATTACTTCGTTTTACTCCACCGTTTACTTCATAACAATCTTCAATTATAAAGAATGCAGAAGGATCAATTTCAATGATTCTTTCTTTAAATGGATAATAATCACTATTTGGAACAACACACATGATTAAACTTCCTTTTTCTTCACGGTATCCACCTTTTGTAGGAAGTAAGGTAAATCCTGATTCAAACTCTTCTAAGATAGCTTTCTTGACTTTCTTTTCATCCTTTGTAAATATGTAGAATAACTTACTTTCTGATATACCAAACATAATTCGATCAATGAATGTTTTAGATATTAGTAATATTATTAATGAATATATGGCTTTTAAATAACCGAAGGTTGTACATCCAAAGCCGATTACAACCATATTGACAAAAGTTAATGCTTTACTTTCGGGTACTTTAAAATATTTGTTGATTAGTTGCATTAAAACGTCATTTCCTCCTGTTGTATACCCACATTTATATATTAAACCATTGCTAGTTCCATATAATACTGCACCTAGAAGGATTAATAAAATAGGATCTTCCAAAGGAAATTGAGCATTTAAAAATGAGGCTATGGGAGCTGTAAATGTTATCATTAAGGGATAAAGAATTGAGCCAACAATCGTGTTTTTAGTTTTATCATAACCAAGAAAAAAGAAACTTACAAATAAAAGGATTATGTTTGTAGCATATATAAAAAATGTGGCATTTAGACCCACTAGGGTTTCTAAGGCGATTCCGATTCCACTCATTCCAGCAACGACAAAATTATTGGGAAGTAAAACTAAGTTGTAACATAAGGCAAGCAAAAATACACCTAAGACAAAGGTTATGCCGGTTGATATGGTATGTTCAATATTCTTTTTTTTCACACTACCACCTACTCTATCGTAATTATAAAACAAAAGCTGACTTTTGGCAATTATTACAAAATAAATTTTTGATATTTAGAATTATTATAAATAGGAATCATATACTTTTTGTAGAGGTGAATTTTATGAATGGTAATTACTACCAAAATCCAACATTTCCATCTAATAATTTTCAAACACCACCAGGTAATATGAGCGAAAGTGCTGTTAATATGCCGATGGAACAAAGTTATATCGAAAATATTTTGAGACTTAACAAAGGAAGAAGAGTTAAAGCTTACGTCAGCTATCCAGATAGTTCAGCTTGGCAGAATAAAGTTTATGAAGGTATTATTGAAGAGGCCGGAAGAGATCATTTAATTATTAAAGATAACGTTTCTGGTACTTGGTATTTAATACGCATTATTTACTTAAATTACGTTGAATTTATGGAACCTATTATTTATTCGCATGCGTATTCCGAAAAAACTTATTAATATATAAAAAGACCTTTGGCGTTTTAAAACCAAAGGTTATTTTTTTATGCAATTGTTACTGTTCCTTTCCCTGATCCAAGTCTTGCTTCAATAAATTCTTTTGATATTGGTCTTTAACAATAATAGAAATAGATGAAGGTATATAAGTAAGCATATTACTATGTTCTGTCGCTCTTGTAAAGTCTGCGTTCCTTAAATCTATGGTAGTTAAACTATTACATCCATAAAACATACTTGACATATTGGTTACTTGCGAGGTATCAAAATTACTTAGGTCTAAAATGCTTAAACTACAGTATGCAAACATAGCGCTCATATTTGTAACTTTAGATGTATTGAAATTGCTTACATTTAATGCGGTTAAACTGTTACAATTATAAAACATATATCCCATATCTATGACTTGTGAGGTGTCTAAATTACTAACGTCTAAAGCGTTTAAATTATTACATCCATAAAACATGTGTGCTGCGTATTCTACTTGAGATGTATCAAAACTACTTAAATCTATTGTCATTAAACTACTATCTCCATCAAACATACTTCGCATATTTGTTACTCGAGATGTATCTAAGTTTTCTAATCCTTCTATTGTTGTTAATTTTGTAAATTTATAAAATAAAAATGAACTATCTCTATTTGCAGTTATCTTTCCATCTGAATTGATATATGTTGTATAAGTATCATCTCCATTGTTTATCATATAAGCCATAACACTTTTATCTTGTAGTGATGATATATCATATACTATCTCAGCATCTTCATGTACTACAGCTGTATCCTCGAAAACTATTTTCGTTATTTTATCTCTATGCCCCCATATCTCTGTTTCTTGATCAGATGTTACACTTTTTAATACTTTTGCACCAGCATGTTCTTCTTTTCTTACTACTAACTTAGCACTTAAGCTAGATCCGGCATTGGAACTTTGGTCACTATTTAAGTTACTCCTTCTATTCCACTTGTTACTTCATTGCCATTTGGATCTGTTATTTTTAACATTATCTCTGGTTTGTTATCCTCCGCTGTATAATTAAAACCATTCTTTTTCATATCTAAATAAACATTGTAAGTATAAGGTGTATCTGTTGTAGATTTTAAAATGGCTCTCGCATAAGTACTACCCGACTGATTATCCATCCCTTCGGCGAAGTTATGTTGGCCTACTTCAATCGAAATATCACTACCTACTTCAAACATAAGAGAATCACTTGTTTCTGCTTGAATATTGATATTAGTGTTTTGTCCAAGACCTGTTTGTACCTGAAAGTAAGCATAAGCGCATTGAAGACAAGAACAATTAAAAAGACAATTGCTATTGCTAATAACATTTTTTTCTTTTTTGTATACTCCATATACTTAACCTACCTTCTAAATTGCCAGGATGTCTACCTTTACTTCATTATACTGACTACAGAGCGGATAGTCAATTAATCAGATACTTAGTTTTTACAAATATGTTGGTTTATATACAAAATTTTACGAAATAAAAAAATAAAACATTTTTGCAAATGTTTTATAATTTTGGGCCAAACCATTGAGTACGAGAATAGAACCATCCGCCTTTGCCTGGAAACCCTGGTGGATTTATTAAGTTTGCGCGATATGGGGCATCTTTACCAGTGTAAAACTCTTTAGCCACCGACACATGTAGATGAGCTCCAGTTGTACATCTGTCATAACCACCATGCTTTGTTGAAGTTGAATAACCACCTGATTTTCCAATTACAGTCTGCGTTGTTACTTCTTGACCTATTTTAACATCTATTTTTAATAAATGGAGATATACGACCGTATATTTTTTACCTTTTACAACCGCATTTATGTATACTTTATTTCCTCCACATGAAGCTTTATTTGTTATACTAAATACTGTTCCGTTTACCATTGAATATACTGGCGTTCCTTCAGCTAGTCCAATGTCGATACCACTGTGGTTTGATGATTGACCTGATACTGTTCTAGGGCCAAAAACACTTGTTATACGCCCTTTGGCAACTGGTTTTAAAAATGTGTTATTTTCTCCACGACTTGCACAAACATCTAAGTCTTCATTTTCTTTACAACCCATATCTTCATATACTTTGATAACATTTTTGATATTTTCAATTTCTTCTTCGGCACTAGTTTTATCATCATCATAAATTTGGATATTACTATTTAATTTATCAATGTTTTTTTCTAAATTTGTTATTTTATTGCTTAATTCTGTTTCATAATTTTTTAAATCTACTTGTTTTTGATTTAAATCTTTTATTAAATTATCTAATTCTGTTAATTTTTCTTTATTGTATTTGGCAATACTTTCTACAGCATCAATTCGCATGATCAATTCTGTCATACTTGATGAGTCACTGATAAATTCTAAATAATTGTTTTCGCCACTCATTATTTGATAAAATGCCATCAGTTCTTCAGTTTCTTTTTTATATTCTTCAATTTTTTTACGGCTACTTTCTATATCATTTTTAGCTTGTGTAATTTGATTTTCTGACTCTTCTATTTCTTTGTAATTGTTGTTGATTTGATTTTTGTTGTTATTAATTTCGTTTTGTGTTAGCTTTTTGTCATTTTCAGCTTTAGATTTCTTAGCTTGATATTCTTTTAATTCTTTACGAAGGCCTGCTAAAGTATTGGCCTTGGGAGCAGCTTTAATACTCATCGGCTCCAAAAAGTAACAAGATATTATTGAGATTAATAACAGACTTCTTACAATCACTTCGGCAATTATTTGACTCTTTTTCATATTTTTAAATACTTCCTTACTGCTTTTAAGCTTCCGTACATTCCAACTAAACCTCCGATTATAACTAAAACGCCAGATACTTGGAAAACAAAATTATATGGCTTTATTAACATGATTAAATTTGTAAATAAACGGCCATTTAATTGTGAGTATAATATTACATATCCATATATTGTTACACAGATCGGGATAATAGAACCAATTATACCAATTATGAATCCTTCAATTAAAAACGGAAGGCGAATAGCAATGTTACTTCCTCCTACTAAACGCATAATTTCAATTTCACTTTTACGACTAAAGATTGTTAATTTTATTGTATTACTTATTAAGAAAGCTGTAACTAATATTAGAGCAATTACAACTATGACAACAACTTTTTGGACAATGTCAAAAACTGTAACTAAAGTATCTATTGATCCTTCTCCATATTTTACAGTTTTTACTCCACTTATGGATTTTATGTAATTAGCCGTATCTTCCATTTTATTTAGTTCTTTTGTCTTAACAACAAATGTTTCTAATAAAGGATTATCTTCTAAATAGTTTAAAACTGTATCAAATGTATCATCATAATCTTCTAGTTCATGTTTCCATTCATCTTTACTTTTATATACGATTTTTTCAACATTGCTTTGAGATTCAATGTCTGTTTTTATGTTTTCTATCTTTTCTTCAGATGTTTCTTTTTCTAAATAAACAATTATACTTAGTTCATCTTCAATTAATTTTGTAGCATTAGATATGTTGGCTGCACTGACGATAGCAACAGCTACCAAAATTAAAGTAATTGTGGTACACATTATTGAGGCAAAGCTCAAACTAAAGTTTCGGACAACACTTTTAAAAGCATCTCGAAAACTACGAATAATTATTCTAATCGGCTTCATGGGCTTTGTAACTTCCTTTCGCATAGTCGCCAGCTAAGACGCCTTGTTCTATTAACAAAACTCTTTTTTGCATTCTATTTACTATATCTTTATCGTGAGTCGCCATGATGATGGTTGTTCCTAAATCTTTGTTGATATTATTAATTACTTTCATTATCTCTTCACTGGTTTCTGGATCAAGGTTTCCAGTCGGTTCATCACAAATTAGTATTTTAGGTTCATTTACAATCGCTCTTGCTATACAGACTCTTTGTTGTTCTCCACCTGATAGTTCTCCAGGAAAAGATCTAATTTTAGATTTTAGGCCAACTCGTTCTAAAGCATTCATAACTTTGGGACGAATATCTTTTTCTTTCATGCCGACACATTCAAGAGCAAATGCAACATTTTCATAAACTGTTAACTTAGGCAATAATTTGAAATCTTGAAATACGATTCCTATTTTTCTTCTTAATTTATATACTTTACCGTTTCTTATTTTGCCAACATTTAGCCCTCCGACAAAGACATTTCCTTTTGTAGGCTTTTCTTCTCGGTATAACATTTTTATAAAAGTCGATTTTCCACTGGCAGTAAGTCCAATTACGAAAACAAATTCACCTTTGTTAATTGTGACTGATACATCAGCAAGAGCGGTTACACCGTTTTTATAAACTTTACTTACGTTTTTAAATTCAATGAGTTTCATACTACCTCCAGTATAAGTATTATATCATTTAAAATTTATTAAGAAAATAGAAAAATCTTCCTTTTCATCTGGTTTTCACAAATTTGATACTTCTAACATTGAAATACTTTTATTTTATGATTATTTCATCAATAGAATCTTTAAATGTGGCTATCTTCTTTAATTTATTTTTCTTAGGAACATATTCATAAAGGTAGGTTTTTCCTTTTGGAGAAAAGAATTCAATAAAAATTCGATCTTCTTCCAGATAAGCTCCACTTAAACTTTTGTTATCTTTCGTTATTTTGACTATTTTTTCCTTTAAATCGGGGTAATAGTCCACGACTGCCAAAGCTTCTATGCCAGAGGTTTCTTCTACGACTTCAACAGGAGTTATTTCTTTTGTCTTCTTATTATATTTATAAATTTTTTCATATTCTTTCGTATAGTAAATATAATCGCCTAAGACAACTGAACTATATATTTTAGATTCTGTTTCCACTTCTTTTACTAAATTTAGAGCTGTTTCTCTTTCTTTTTCTTGTTCTACTTGTTTTTTATTATGTTCTTCTTCATAATCTTTACTTGTTTTATATTTAGTTTTTGCAAAACTCAGCAGTATATTTGAAAATTAAGTTAATACTTAAAAAGATAATTATTATTAATAATATTGGACTAATCCATTTTTTTATTTTTTTCATTTAATACCTCATACTCTTTTTTTAAAAATTTTTTCCCTTGATAGATTTTATATAATAATGGTTTTATTGGCAAGTCAAATTCACCAATGTATTCAAGTGTTTCACCACCAAAGCCTCGCTTTACTTCATATACACCATAATCAGGGTTATTTTCGTCGAAGATATGTTTGACACCTAAGAAATTAACATATTTTAAATCTTTTAAAAAGGCATCTTTAATCATGGCTGGATACATGACATACTTAGGACAAAATTTACGATAGTTATTATCCATCCCACTTGTAAGAGAAACTACTTCATCATACTTTGTAATTGTCAACATCGCGGCGATATTAGTGTAATCTTTTAAACTATCGGTTTCTTTTAACTCTTCTATTGCCTTAGTTAAAGATTTTGTAAGCTGTTCTTTTTTCATTGTCAGTTTCTTGCCAATGTTGGAATGTGACATTTCTTCACTAAGTTTCATGATCTCTTCCTTTAATTTGTCTATTTTGTTGGTAAGATTTTTTTGATAGACTTTTTTATCAATATAGACAATATAAAGTTTTATTAAATCTTTAAAATTAGTTAAAAGCATTTCATAAAATGTATCTGGAAAACCTTTTATTTCTCTATGGTCCATAGTACATTTAAATAAGCGTAAAACTTCACTTAATTCATCTTTTGAGACGCGCTTTACTCTTACGCCTTTTTCTTCGGCGATAGCAATGTTTTTCTTGGTACTTTTGCTCATTTCTAACAGTTGTTCTTCATAACTACTCTTTAAAACTAAACGATGAATAAAACGAAATTGAGTTGTTTCTTGCCCTTCATTGAAACCAAAGTGAATAAAACCATTTTTCTTTAAGGTATCAATTATATTGTAACTTTCTTGGAAGGTAGACTTTTCTAAAACATGATTATACTTATTTAATATAACCGGAGGATCCATCCGAAAGAAAACTACATTTTTTTTCTTAAAGTATGCTTTTAGAGCTTTGGTAAATTCAGGAATGTTTTTATAGTCGTAAACAAACCCACGAGAGGCATATGCTAAGACATACTTTTTTAAAACTTGTGGATATAAAACAAAAGAAGCTCCTACTAAAGTGTCATCTTCATAAAGTCCTAGGAGTTCATAATCTTTTTTTTCCTCTTCTTTTAAATTTTTCCATTCAAGGCTTTGATAAAAACTTTTTAAAGGATGTTTTCTTATAAAAGCTTCATATTCTTCATCATTCATCTTCTTGCAAATCATTTAAATCACCTTTTATCTTTATTATTCCAAATGTCATTTTATTTAATAGCTTATTAACCATCTTAGGTCCAAAGACCTTATCAATTAGACCAAATCGCCATATACAAGTAAAATATATACTGGCCCCGATGATAGCAAAAATAGCTATATATATCGTAGCAAATAATTTTGATGTTGAATTAAATGGGAATATTAAACGAATGATGCTTAAAACGGCTAACATCGCTAGGATAGAAATTACGATTTTTAAAAATACCTTTAATGTTTTTTGATATGTTACTTCTTTTCTAAGGCGAAGCTTGCGAAGCACAATACTTATGGCAACTATATATCCTAACATAGTTGCAAAGGTTGCTCCATAGAAGGCTGGTAAGTTTAAATATGAACAAATATACATAAAAGGAACATCAAAAATTGCATTCATAGAAAAACCAAATATGACCGCTTTATATACTGTTTTGTATTCATTTAAGCTTTGAGCCGTTTGAATTCCAATTAAATAGACATTACACATAATAGAGGTTAATATACTTACTTTGAACATGATAGGACCTAAGATGCTTGGGCCATAGAATAATGTCCAAACTGGTTTGGCTAAAAAAGAAAGACCGATGGCAGCTGGCATAGATATTATTAAAACAATTTGTAATGCTCTATTTAAAATACTAGCTACTTGTTTAGGTTTGTTGGCAGTGTTGGCGCGAACTATGTTAGGGATTAAACTTACTGTTAGTCCTGTTGCAATAGCGTTAACAATCATGTTTAATTTATAACCCCAGGTTGTCATGGCACTTGAAATGAATTCCGCATCATGAGCTGAAAAACCTAATTTGTCCATGGTTCTAATAATTAATGTCATATCGACTAGATTAAAGAAGTTTACTGTAACATTTATGATAATGAAAGGAATAGCGTAGGAAAGAATCTTTTTTAAAATCTCCTTGTTAGTAATATCATCCTTTTTTTGAAGAACATCTAAATCTAGTTCATGTTTGTGGTCATGAATTTTTTTGAAAATATATAAAATCGCAAATAGGCCACCGATAAAAGCGCCAGATATAGCTACAGCTACACCAATTTTGACTTCTTTTTTTAGTAAACATATCGTTATGTAACTTCCAGCTAAAATAACAATAATTCTTACAACTTGTTCAATCATTTGACTGATGGATGTTGGACCAATATATTTGTGACCTTGAAGATAACCTTTGGAAACACTTAAAAATGGAATTATTAAAACGGCAAAAGCTACTACTCGGAGAACTAAGGCAATATCACTAATGGTATTTCCTCCACTTAAATCACCAATAATTATAGTGGCTACTTGTTCAGCAAAAAGAAATAAAATTAGAAAACATATTACAGAAATAATAGAAATAATTGTAATTCCTAGCTTTAAAGATCGAACTTTGGCTTCTTTTTTTCCTAATGTGTCATATTCGCTGACTAATTTACTTATAGCTACAGGGATGCCAGCAGATGAAATATTTAAAAAAGTAACATATATATTATAAGCATAACTATATAAAGCACTTCCTAGTGATCCAATGATAGCATAAAAGGGGATTACGTAAAGCATTCCTAAAATTTTTGTAAACACAATAGCTATCGTCGCTATTATAGTTCCTTCGACAAAAGAATTCTTTTTCATAATCTCACCTCTTTTTTCTAATGACGAATTTTCTTTATTATTTTATAACATTTTAAGGCAATTTGATATAGATAATATTTAAATGGACTAATTATTAAATCAAATTCACCTATTAATTCCACGATTTCTGGTTTAAATCCTTTTTTTAATTCATAGATTGAGTAATATGGTCCAGTTGGATCTAAGTTTCCAGAGATACCATAAAAATTGCAATATTCTTTATGTTCTTTGATAGATTCTTTGATATGGTCAGTATAAAAAGCATATTTAGGATTAAATTTTTTATATATATTTGATGTACCACTCATAAAAGTGATGCCTTCATTGCCAATAAAGATACTCATTAATGCACCAATGCTAATTTTATCAGATGTATGCCGAAGGTCTTCAGCTTCTTTTAATTCTTTATTCAAACGCTCTAGTTTTTCATTGTTCTGAGCAATAGCAGTCTTAAGCTTATTGCCAACATGGTCATGTTTTATTTGTTCCTCAATATTGGCTAGATTCTTTGTTACAATTTCTTTTTCACTTAAAAGGTATTCATAATAACTATTAGTATCAATGTAGGCTATGTATAACTTGATATAATCTTTCATAAGCTCATACATTCTTTTATAATAACTTGTTGGCCGAATGATGAATCCTTTTAAATTGGCTGTATCTTGCAATAAACTTACAAATAAATCTATTTCTGTTTCATCTATAACCCGAGTCTTTACGCCCATTTTTTCAGTCTTTTCAATGTTTTTGCGTGTCGATTTAGAAAATGTTGCAAAGGTATTTTCATACGTATCGTAAAGAGGAATCCGACATAAATAACGAGGTTGCATTGTTTCAAAGTCTTTTGTAAAGCCTAAATGTTTATAGTGGTTATCCTTAAAATTATGATAAATATCTTCTCCAATTAGTTTTCTATTACTTCCTTCACTATCGCAAAGACTATATATGATGTTAGGGTCAATCTTTAACATAAAGCCATGATGTTTTTTTAAGTATTCTTTGATTTTTCTCGTAAATTCATTAAATAAGGCTTTATTTTTGGTATCAAATAGATAACCTCGTGGAGAATAAAATAAGTTTAAATTAAATGGGCCTTTTTTTTCGAGAAGCATAGTTGTGCCAATTAATGTGTTATTTTCATATAAACCGAGAAGGTGATAACTCCATCCAGTTGCTTCTTTTAATTTTCCCCAGGCAGGAAGCTGATATATTGATATATTTTCATGATTTTCGGAGAATCTTAAGTATTCTTCTTCTGTTATTTTTTTTAATTCCATTATTAACCTCTTATTTTTCTATATATTTTTAGTAATGTTGGAAGAATTTTATATAAAAAATGTTTATTTACTAAATCAAATTCGCCGATAAACTCAAGGTATTCATCACCAAATTTACGTTTAAAGTCATGCAGTTTAGCTAAGTTCTTATATTCCGTTTTAGGGTCTCCAACAGTACCAAATAAATCAAAAAAATCAAGCTTTCTGTCATAGGCATCCTTGATGGCTTCATAGTAACACCGGGAAACAGCAAAGGTCAGGTTTCCAAGTTCATTATTGCCAATGTATAAGCTCCATGCCCTATTTTCAGTATAAGTACAAATTAATGAGCATACTATTATTTCTTTGTCGGTTATTTTAGAAAATTCTTCCTTTTCCTTTTCTAGTCTTGTTAATTTATTTTTAATATCCTCTTGCTTTTTAGGGCTTGTTTCTAAAAGTTTTCGAAGTTCGGACATTTCTTTACTAATTTTTTCTAAATATTCTTGGGGACGTATTTGAGCGTTAAAAAATTTTACATTTCCATTTTTTTGCATTTCTTCAACAAATATTTGATAAAACTCTAAACTATGAGGATCAAAGCCATCTTTTTCACTATTTTGTTTGATTAAATTATAAAATTCTGCGGTTTTAAATTCATTATCAATAATTAAATTATATTGTTCACTACGACGAATAGATTTACTAAATGATTTGTTAAAAGTTTTTTCAATGTCTTCCCATTCTTTTTTTAAATTTATACGAAAGGTATAACGAGGTTGATTTCCATCATATAATTTGTAAAAACCTTTGTGGAGATAGCCTAATGATTTCATGTATTCTAATAATTCGTAATTATTTTCGCCATTTTCAATGGGACTTGCTTCTTCATCTATATCATGATATTTGATATCTGGATCAAACTTGATATAAATCATTTTTTTTTCTTTCATAAACTCTTTTAAATATTTAGTGAATACTTTTAAATGAGCTTTATTATCATAATCTATTAACATTCCACGAGGTGAATACCCATAGCTATATCCTAACGGCGTTTTCTTCTCTAGTATTAGGGCAGTTGCTACCAAAGAGTCGTTATCATCTTTCATTCCGACATAATGAGGAATTTGTTTTTTGACTCTCTTACAAAATGTGCCCCATGAAAAGGATTGTAAAAAATGAGATTTAGCATGTTTTTTGGTAAATTCTTCGTATTCTTGTTCTGATAAATTATTTATAAATCTCATAGTATCACCTTACTAAAATTCTAACATAATCACGGTTTCTTTACAAGTTGTTACAAAATTAATGAATACTTTTATTTCTTTTCATTTTAACATTTGATATAATTATTATGGTGAAGCATAGTGAATATATATAGTTTTTTATTAATCTTACTTATTATTCTGGGAATAATAGCAATTTTTTATGTAATTACATATAACACTTTGGTTGTTTTTAAATTAAAAATTGAAAAAGCAGAAGGTATTATTGATGAGTCTTTGAGACAAAAGTATGATGTCATTGCTCGACTTAATGTCATGATAAAAAAAGTAGTTACTAAAAAAGATTATTTAAAAGAATACATCGAGTTAAAAGATAAAAGGATTAGTAACTATGAGATGGATCGAAAACTTACAGAGGCAGAAAATATAATCTTGGAAGTAAAAGGAGATTATGAAGAGCTAGATAATAAAGATTTTAATGGGGCTTTAAAAGAAATTAAGAGTATTAATGAAAGTTTAATTTCAGGAAAGACTTATTATAATCGGAATACGAATGAACTTAATAAGGTAATTAGAAAGTTCCCTACTAATATTATTGCTAAAATTCATAGATATAAAATAAAGCCATTCTTTGATGGCAAAAATATGCAAGATGCCGTCTTAGATGACTTTAAATTATAATGACCAATCAATCGGGGTCATTTTATTTTGACTTAAAAATTCATTAGTTTTAGAGAACGGTTTGCTTCCAAAAAAACCGGAGTAAGCAGAAAATGGCGAAGGATGAGGGCTTGTTATAATGTAGTGTTTGGGATTGGTGATATACTTAGCTTTTTCTTTGGCAAAATTTCCCCAGAGGATAAAAACAACAGGATCTTCTTTTAAGTTTAGTTGTTTAATTATGTAATCTGTTAGTAATTCCCATCCCATATTTCGATGACTAGCTGCTTTGTCTTTTTCAACAGTTAGGACGGAATTGAGAAGTAAAACACCTTCTTTTGCCCACCCCGTTAAATCTCCATGACTTTTTGGGGGGATACCTAAATCACTTTCTAATTCTTTATATATATTTTGAAGAGATGGAGGGATTTTGATTCCCTTTTGTACTGAGAAAGAAAGTCCATGCGCTTCATTTATTCCATGATACGGATCTTGACCGACAATGACAACTTTAGTATTTTTATAACTAGTTATCTTTAGAGCATTAAAGATATTTTCTTTAGCTGGAAAAATTACTTTTTTATCATACTCATCAAGAATCTTATGATAAAAATTATTAAATCCAGAACTGTCCCATACAACTTTTAGTATTTCATCCCAATCATTAGCTATCATTTTAATGCCTCCTTGCACGCGGTTAATACTCCTTCAAAAGTATCTGATGAAATTAAAAATAAACTGTTATGACAAAATCTTAGATTACGAGGAAGAGACTCTTTCCATCTCTTGGGAAAGGGCCTTTTTAGTTCTACTGTATCAGGATTTATTGGCACTCCTTGGGCAGCATAACCTCCACGGTTCGTGGGATAAATGACATATATTGCCTCGGTTGCTGGCAAATAATCTTGGAAATGGAGATGCTCATCAAGAATGATTATTCTTTTGTCAGAACTCTCTTCATAGTATTTTTTTACTAATTCATTTTCTTTCTCGTATTTTTGAACTTTTTTGATAAGCTGGATCAATATAAGATAGGCAAATTCGACTGCTTTAGCAAATTCTTCATCACCATTTGATTCTTCTATCGGATTCATAAAAGCAATCGCTTGCGCTAGACTGTTTTTGGTTCCCGTGTTATCAGTTAAGTCTAAATCTTCAATAAACATTTTATCGACTTTTTTGTAAACATATTCACCATACATTTCGGGGGCAAAAGCTCTCCATAGCTTGCCAAATGAGGCGTATGGGATACCATTTTCTCTTACTTCATTATCATATTGATGGTGATCAAATTCTTTCATGCCTATGTCAAAAATTAGCCCTTCAAAATCATCAGGAACTTTATTTACTCTCTTTATAATTAGACTCGGATTAATTATTTTCAAAAACGCAGCACTAAAAACATCATCAGAATGAAATTTCATTGAGTGGGTCATAGCATATTTCATCTTTTTTATATCTTGTACTTCCATGTCTGTTACTCCTTTAATATAGTATATCATAAATATTTTAAGTATTTTAAAAAAATGCTAAATCAATTTAGATTTAACATCGTGATAAGTCATTATTTATGATATGTTTCATTATTATTTATTTTAAATGTTCGATAGATTTGTTCTAAGAGAATTCCACGGAATAAGCCATGCGGAAAGGTTAAGTCTGAGAAGCTAATTACTTCACTTGCCATAGATCTTAACTCATCATCTAGCCCATTAGAACCACCAATTATGAAGGTGATATTGCTATTTTCTAAGAATATTTTATCCATTTTTTTAGCAAAATCTTCACTAGTTATTTTCTTTCCTTTTAAATCTAGGGCTATATTGTAATCTTTGAAATTTACTTTTTCTTTTAAACTAGTTATTTCTTTTTCATATATGGGATTATCTTTTAATTCAACGATGGTTACTTGATGATATTTTTGAAGTCTTTTCTGATAATCATCTATTAGCTCATTTAAATATTTCTCTTTTATTTTTCCAACACAAAGTATTTTTATCATATTTCTACTAAGTCCGTTCTCTCTTCTTGTTTAGCACATTCGATGTTAGAAAATTTAATGCCACTATCTAGAAATTTATTATTTATCGTTTCTAAGGCAATTGATTCAAGGTTGTTTGTTTCACTCAAGTGTATTAAGATGATTTTTTTTGTTTTCTTGCCTACAAGTCTTGATAAATAAAAAGAAGCTAGCTTATTTGATAAATGCCCTTTATCACTTAATACTCTTTTCTTTAACCAAGCTGGGTAAGGGCCATGTTGTAATAATTCTATATCATGATTACTCTCAAATAAATACATATCTAGGTTATAGAGTAGTTCGAAATATTTGTTATTAACATAGCCCGTATCTGTTATGTAAGCCAAGCTCTTACCATCTTCTTTGACAATGTAGTTTCTTGAATCTGGAGCATCATGGCTAGAATGAATTGATATAATTTCGACAGCATCAAGAGTTATCTTATCTTCACAAATTATAATGTTAGGATAATCTTTTAAATCTTCTATTTCATAAAACATTTTCTCCGGCATAATGACTGTAGCATTAGTTTTGGAAACGAGTGTTTTTAAGCCAGAAATATGGTCATTATGATTGTGAGTGATTAAAATGTATTCAATATCTTTAGGTGATACATCTAGTTCTTTTAATTTATTTTCAATATATTTATAATTGCGACCAGCATCTAAAAGAAACTTATGATGTAGTGTTTCTAAATAAGTAACATTTCCTTTAGAGCCACTGGATAATACTGATATTTTCATTGTCCATAGATTGTCTTTAAGGGATTAAGTGGCGTATTAGGTTGACCCGCATAAGGTTGGCCTTGGAAAAACCCTAAGTGAAGATGGGTACCATAGGCTAGTCCACTTTCACCCATCGAGGCAATTCTGTCTCCTTTCTTAACTACATCTCCAACTTTAACAGAAAAAGCTGATAAGTGAAGATAAGCTGAATAATAATTATTTTCGTGTTGGATTACAACATAGTTTCCGTTTGCCCATTGAGCACAACTTTTACAAGCTTTAGATGCATTTACAACAACACCATCATTAATTGCAAATATTGGTGATCCATATCCAGTTCCCGAAATATCTATACCAGCATGAAGTTTTCCCCATCGCATCGCAAACTTACTAGTTATTACGGATGGTTGTAAAGTTGGCCATCCCCATTCTGTACCTGTGTCAACATATGTCCCAACACCTGAATTTGATACTGGTCTTTTTGGTCCGACTGTGGTTATTTCATCTATTACTTCTCTGATTACTTCAGATCGTTCTATTTTAATTTCAGAACTTTGTTCCCCGTTTTTAACTCGATAGTTTTTATAGTCAAGACGAATACCTGCAACACCAGGTGTGGTTTTTTCTGAAAATCCAATCGGTTTAGATTTGTCTGTAACTGTCTTTTTAGAATAAGGAACTGATGTTTCTTCAATACTATAAACTTCATATACAAACGTTAATACGGGATTTAGCAGAGTAACATTAACTTGCGTTCCCACTTTTAATAAAGTAGTTGTGTTTCGATAAGTTGGATTCGCTATAATAAATTCTTGGGGGTTTAAATCATATTTATCACTTATACTTTCAATATTGTCACCAACTTCAACGGTATATGTGTCCATTTTAGCATTCTCACCAAATAATAAATATTGGGAAAGACTCTCGACATCCGTATATATTTTGGCATTTGAACTAATGTATCCTTCTTTAATTGTTATGGTTTCATTAAAATACATTTTTTGAATAATAGATCCTATATCAACTAATTCTTTTTCTTTTCCTTCTAAATAATCAGTTAATTCTTCTTCGCTAATGAATGCTAAGATAAATTTACGAATAGCTTGTTCAAATACGTCTTTATCTAGGATATTGATAGTCAATACTTTATCCTCATCGGGAAGTTTTATCGTAACTATATAACCTTTTATCGTAAAATCATTTAAGGCAGCTACTTTTTCATAAACATTGTTGACCGTGATAAAATCTTCATCGTAAGTATTTACTTCAGTTATCTCAAATCCAGTTGGAGGATATACATTATCGACGTTATATTTGTTTTTTATTTCTTGTTGTTCGTTATTAATTAAATCATATAGCGATTTATTATCATTAATAAGTCCTACTTTTTCACCATTTAGATATACTAAATAGGCCTTGGTAGCTTTTTTATATTCCTCATTATACATGCGATCTAAACCAAATATAATGAGTATTATCATTGTAATAATTATTGTTATAATGGTATATTTTGGTTTCATTGTTCCTCCACATTTCCTTTTAAAACATTTTTAAAACTCCCCATGTTTAATTCAAATAATAGATTAACCGTTCCTAGACCACCTTTTCTGTGCTTGGCTATTACGAGCTCAGCAGGAACTATTTTCTGATTGAAGTCTTTTGCCTTTTCATAGTAATCTTTTCGATTGATAAATAGTACCATATCGGCATCTTGTTCTAGTGACCCAGATTCTCGTAAGTCTGCTAACATGGGTTGATTACTTTCTCTTTTTTCCGCACTTCTCGATAATTGTGATAAAGCTATAACTGGTACATCTAATTCAAGCGCCATAGTTTTTAGAGAACGAGATATTTCTGATACTTCTACTTGTCTCGATTCAATTCTTCTGTTTCCCGTTGATACTAATTGTAAGTAGTCGACGATTACTAATCCTAAACCAGCTTCGGAATTGGCTAAACGACGGCATTTGGCTCTTATTTCCGATGAAGTTACACCAGCATTGTCTTCAATGTATATGTTGGTCTCAGCTAGTTGACTCATCGCTTCATTATATCTTTTCCAGTCTTTTTCTTGCATTTGTCCTGTTTGAAGTTTATAACCGTCGATTTGGCCAATTGAACTGATCATTCTGTTTATTAACATATCTGCTGACATTTCTAAGTTAAATATCGCAATTGCTTTTTTGGTAGTGCTCGCAGCATAACTGGCAATATTTAACGCAAAGGCAGTTTTCCCCATCCCTGGTCGAGCAGCTAATATTATCATTTCACCGCCTTGCAATCCAGTGGATATCTTGTCGAAATCAATAAATCCTGTTTCTAACCCAGTTACAGGCCTTTTGTTTTTAGCTAATTCTTCTAATTTGGCTTGGGCCCTTCTTAATATTTCTTGAATTGGAACAAAGTCACCAACACTTCTTCGGCGAACAACGTTTAAGATGTTTTTTTCGGCAGTGTCTAATAAAGACGAAACATTTTCTTCATCATATGTAACAGTTACTATGTCTGTTGCAGTTTCAATTAACTCCCGTCTTATAGCATAATCTTTAATTATTTTTATATAAAAGTCTAAATTAGCACTTGTAACCACCGAATCTATGACATCCGTGAGATAATCTAATCCTACTGTATTTAATTTTTTGCTTTTGTCCAGTTCATTTTTCATGGTGGTGATGTCAATCGGCGTTTTACTTTCATGTAAGTTTTTTATTGCACCATAAATATGTCTGTTTCTTTCATCAAAAAACATGTCGATACTTACTTCTTCGATGATTTTGCTTACTTCATTGCCATTTAAGAAAGCGACACCTAAGACACTCATTTCAGCTTCTAGGTTCTGAGGCATTTGTCTTGCCATATTTCCTCCTTATTTAACTAGTTTAATATCTAATTTAAACTTCACTTGTTTGTGTAATTCTACTTCTACTTCAGTTATTCCTAAAGAACTTATTGCATCTTTAATTTTAATAGATTTCTTATCGATTTTATAACCTAGTTCTAATAATTTGTCACTTATTTGTTTACTAGAGATAGTTCCAAATACGCGTTCATCTTTTCCTGTTTTTACTTTAAACTCTATTTGTTGATGCTCTAATTTTTGTTTAATTTTATTTAGCTCATCTATTTTTTCTTGTTCTTCTCTAGCACGATTTCCTAATTCTTTGTCTAGAACCTGCTTACTAGTTTTAGAGTACGGTACTGCTAAACCATTTTTTATTAAAAAATTATTGGCATATCCATCGGATACATTCTTTATTTCATCTTTTTTTCCAAGAGATTTAACGTCATTTAGTAATATTACTTTCATAATTTTCCTCCTTAGGTATAAATATTATACCATATTTTTTTGATGATTTATTTGATAATTTTAGATAAAAAAAAAGTCAAGTTTTCTGACCTATTTTACATATGGTGTTAATGCCATAAATCTTGAATACTTAACTTGTCCTGCAATGTGTCTTTGGTGTTTAGCACAAGCTCCAGTCATACGACGAGGAAGAATCTTGCCTTTTTCATTAATATATTTATTAATAATCATTGTATCTTTATAATCTACACTTTTACCAGCACACATTTGACATATTTTTTTCTTTTTACGATGAAATTCTGCCATCTATATTGCCTCCTTTTTTAAAATGGTAAGTCATCACTGCTTAAAGTAACTTCTTCGCCAAAGTTTTTGTAAGGATCTTCGCTTATGTCGGTTGTTTCTATATCTGCCATATTATCATTTCCAGATGGACTATATGCAGAATAATTATTGTTTGATTGAGAATAATTGCCACCTGCTTGAGTATCATTATTCCCTGTACTTAAGAATTCCATTTGTTCTACGACAATGTCAGTTGTATATCTTTTTGTCCCATCTTGAGCTGTATAACTATTATTTCTTATTCTTCCTTGAATGCCTATTAGGCGCCCTTTTCGACAATATTTGTTAATAGTTGAGGCTAATCCACCAAAAGCTACACAATTGATAAATTCTACATCTCTTTCACCATTTTTATTAACAAAATCGCCTTGAGCTGCGACAGAAAAACGCGAAACTTCCATATTACTTTGACTCACTCTTGATTCTGGATCTCTAGTTAGTCGTCCAGTTACAATTACTTTATTCATGCTTACTCACTTTCTATTTTAATAATTAAATGTCTTAATATGTTTTCGTTAATCGATACCTTACGGTCGAATTCAGAAATAATTTCATGTTCAGCAGAAACTGTCATTACATAATAATGTCCACTGACTTCTTTTTTTATTGGGTAAGCTAATTTCTTTCTTCCCATATCCTTGAATTCGATAACTTTTGAAGGTTTAATGTTTATAAGCTTTTGTAAATCTTCAGCTACTTTTTTAATTTGATCATCTTCCATTGTTGTTTTTACAATAAACATAATTTCATATTTTGTCATCATAACCCACCTCCTTATGGTCTTTTCGGCTTCAATTAGAAGCAAGGAGTAATTTCTTTACTCGCAGTTATTATAACAAAAATATATGCAACAAGCAATAATAAAGAAGCTTTTTTATGTCAAAAGGAACGTTTTTGTTAGGAATAAGTAGTTCTTTACTTGGCTAACTTATTAACTTTTTTCTTTTTTCGAAATAATGGGGTTAATACATAATCATCAACATACATCATGATAAAGGCCCAACATGTAGAAAACAAAATATTGAATATAATGCTTGCATGATAACTCATTTCTGGGAATAGCCAAGAAAGAAGAAATATAAAGGCAATAAAACACGAGTAATAATAAAGAGATAGTTTTCCTAAAAAAAGACAACTCTTGCTATTATGGTATAAGTCTGAGATATAGTCTTTATCCGTTAAAAGAACTATTATAAATAAAGTCATTAGTATACCATTAGTTAATTCATTCCAGGTAAATCCATAATACCATGTATAGATAAATATCATGATAAGAACCATGTGAATGAGACTAAGACAAATCGTTTCTGTTTCACCAAATTCTTTTTTTCTTAAAAAACTTATCACATAGTATGAAAGCATTCCTACACACATTCCAGCCATTACACGGGCTAATCCAGAGGGAAGTCCTATACTTCCTAGGACAGTGTGTGACCATGGTTTTGTCGATAAGCCCATACTAGCATATGTAATAATTATGAATATAGGAGCGAATATTGCTACAAAAAAATCTTCATTTTTAGATACAATGTAATAAAGAAATAGACTAGCGATTATTATGGCTGATATAACCCAAAGGGGACTGTTCCATATTGTTGTAGTTCCTGGAGATATTAAAACAGCCCCAGAAGTTTGCTCAAATAAACCTACAGCACCTATTTGAGATAACCCTATAAATTCCCAAATGGAATCCATAAATGCAGTTATAAGAGAACTTAGTTTTGTTCCCGTTATGATATTACGTATTATAAAAGCAAAGGTTACACCACCTAATAAACTGGGATACAATTTACTAAAGGTTTGTCCCGCGTACTTCCAGGCGCCAATCGAGGCACACTCTTTTTGATCTTTAGCCTTTTTAGTTTGTTTATATTGGCTCATTAAAATATAGCCTGCTAGTATGATAAAAAAGGCTAAAAATTTCCCCCCCGTAAAAATTAAACTTGGGGTTTTATCCTGCCATATATATGTATTAAGGTAGTCAATACTTATTCCTATTACAAAGATAAAACACCATAATCCAACAGATGATATCGGCTTTTTTTTCGTCATTTTAATTCCTCTTTCTATTCTTTAATATGTATAATCATCTAATATACCAATTTTTTCGACTAAACTATTTATATTGTTTATTAGTTCTTCTTGTTCTTCTGGTGTAAGTTTTTCAATATCCTTAGCGTTTTTAGGATCTATTCTTTCAATTATGCCTTCTTTATACATAGCGTTAATTTCAAAATTAAAATCAATAGTTTCACTCGCCAGGCTAATTGCTCCTTCTCCTTTTATTATCATATCTTTTTGATTTTTAATTTGCTTGCTGGCCTTTAACTTTGTTTCAAGAAAGTTATTTGGAGAAAACAAATTTATATTATATTCTGTTGTTTCTTCATCAATATGATTTGATGAAAAAGTAAAAGTGTCATTGTCTTTTAAATATGTTATTTCATAGCCATTTTCATTACTCATTTCAATACTATTTGTTAATGCATCTTTTTCATATTGTTCTAATTTAAACGTATTTTCTTTTAACCAAATAAAGTACTTTTGGGCATCTATGTAAACCGTATATTTTTCTTCATCACATATTACTTCAAGATCTATGTCGCTTGTAGATATATTTATTGCTTTAAGCTCATTTTTTAGCAAACTTACTGTAAATATTATTTCTCCGGTTTGTAAATAACTATATTTTTCTACATTATATTTGTTTAAAATATCTTTTAGTTTTTCGTCTTGTTCAATTAACTCTTCTAATTTTTGATTGGCGCGCATTTTCGTTTTAGCATCTAATTTTAGATGATACTCTTTTTCTTTTATCCCTTTTAGTTTGACACTTAAGTCAGCTTCTTTAAGTGATGTTAAGTGATATTCAACCATTTTCATCGTGTAATATGCTAAATCTTCTGCACTTGTTAATATTATATATTCATTAGTATTAGAAGTATTTTCGAATGTATAATCTATTTTTAGAGGTTTTTTAAATATTTCTTTGGAATAAAAATATATATAATTATCTTGAAAGAAAAGATTTGCACCTATTATTTTGCGATCACAGGATTTAATCTCAGTATCTATGGAAGAAATTGATTTTTGAGAGGAATTTTTTATATCATAGGTTATCGCAAATAGATTTTCACCTTCTTTATGCAAATTTAAATTTCCTTGAAACTGGGAATCAAGAGATTTATCCACTTCATTATTCTCTTGAACTGTTTTGTTCATAAACTTTTTTAAAGAGCTATTTATTTCTGTGGTTATCTCTTCAATATAATTTTTAGGATTTAAATAATCATTAAAAAATACTTCGTAGCCAAGCATTGTAAGGGCAATAATACTACATAGAGTACATAGTATTATTTTCATTTTGTCATTTTTAAAATATTTTTTATTTGTTTCATTCATTTTTTCACTACCTTTATTAATATTATATTATCATAATTGGGGAAAATTAAAAATAGTTTTTAACTAAACTTATAAAAAACCTATAAAGCGTTAATATCAACTTTATAGGTTATTAGTTTATTATGCATCTTTTTCGATTACTTTAGTATGAGATAAGATATCATGTAATCCCCGGTGGTCTTTGCGAAGGATGATCATCGCAAATAAGATTGATTCAATCGTGCTTTCGATAAAACTTATGATAGCCGTATAATCGTAGTATGTCTTTTCATTTAAGAAGAAGACGCCTGATATTAAGAGAACTCTTAATATTATGTTGTTAAGGATAATTGTCCTCAGTAAATAATTTACTGTACCAAGTGGCTTTTCATCTTGGCTAACTAAGCGAATTTTCATAATATTTTTTCCGAAAGTTACGCCTCCAAGGATTTTTTGAAGAATACCAAAGTAAATAATAAAAGCCCCGATTGTTAATGAAGCAGTTACAATATTACTTTTGCTCAATTCATAATTTATATGAATCATTTTTTCTTTGTACTCTTCAGTTGTTATTTCATCATTTTTGTAAGCCTCATTTAATTCATTATATATTTGATAGTTCTCGTTGTATGCTTTTAAATGGGGATTTATTATTTTTATGTTCGTCAGAATCGTTACAAACATTGTAATAAGTATTATATCAAGAATGTACGCAACAATTCTTTTTAGACTGATATCCATATTCATTTCTAATTATCTCGTTCACCAATAATTTGTAATATATGAATAAAGATGTTAATAAAGTCTAAATATAACTCTAAGGCACCATATATAGCAAGGTTTTCTTCAGGCAAGCCACTGTCGCTTAGCTGTTTTAACTTTTGAACGTCATAGGCTGTTATACCGATGAATAGGACAACACAAACAATAGATATGATCATTGTTAGAGTGTCACTTCCTATAAATATATTTATTAACATAGTTAACACAGCAGCAAATAATCCCATGTATAAGTATGGTCCTATTTTAGATAAGTCAATATTAGTTTTGTTTCCAACTAAGGCCATTATTCCAAATATCGCAGCACTTATTAGAAAAACAAACATAATTGAACTTAGTTTAAATGCAACAAATATTGATGAAAATGTTAAACCACTAACAAAAGAATATAGTAAAAAGGCAATTTTGGCTGTAGTAGGTTTTAAATCCATTACTTTTGCTGATAAAAATAGAACTAAAACTAATTCAATTACAATAAAAATCCAATATCCTGAACCACCAAAGATACTATATAACATTTTTGGAAATTGAGCGACTGAGAACGCAGTTGCAAATGTTAAAGCTAGTCCTATTGCCATCCAAAGAAACGTCTTGCTAAATAAACTATTTTTCATAAATTTCCCTCCTTTATTAATCTTATTTTACCACTTATAACTCTAGTTGTAAATTCTCATCTTTTTGTTCCAAAATCATTAGTTTACTTTATTTTATACTTGTACTATAATGAACTTAGGAGTGAGATAAATGAGAGAGAAAATTAAAAGAGTATTAGATAGTTTTGAGCTAGAGGGAGACGTTGTCAGTGTTTTAGAAAACGACCAAGGAAATATTAATGCCACTTATGTGGTTATGACTAGTACTGGGAAAAAATATTTACTACAAAAAATTAATACTTATGTGTTTAAAGAACCACATTTGGTTATGAAAAATATTGAATTTGTGACAACACATATTAGAGCAAGGCTCGATCGTATGGGTGATCAAACTCATCAAACGCTAAATATTATTTCAACTAAAAATGGTAGCAGTATGTGTACTTATGTTAATCAGGATGGAGAAAAAGAATATTATCGTGTTTTTTCATATATTGATCATTGTATTAGTTTTAATACTTTTGATGACTGTGGGGATAATAAAGAACAAATTGCCTATAATACGGGGAAGTGCTTCGGATTCTTTCATCGTTTATTAGAGGATTTTCCTATAACTATGTTAGCTTATACAATCCCAGATTTTCATAATACACCAAAGAGATTTGAAAACTTACTTAGTAGTATTGAGAATAACGCAACAAATAGAGCTTTTCAGTGTTCACAAGAAATTGTCTATCTTATTTCTAAAATAAAAGAATGTTCAGTAATTCACGAAGCTCTAGGAAAAAGTATTCCTCTGCGGGTTACACATAATGATACAAAACTTAATAATGTTTTGATTGATCAAAATTCTTTAGAGGGCATCGCGGTGATTGATTTAGATACGATTATGCCTGGTTCTATTTTGTATGATGTCGGTGATGGAATAAGATCTGCTTGTGCTAGTACTTTTGAAGATGAAACCGATTTAAGCAAAGTGTTTTTGAATCTCGATTTGGCTAAAGCTTATTTAAGAGGCTATCTAGGAGAAATGGGGCACTTGTTAACACCTAATGAGGTAGCCTATCTTGGACAATCTATTCGTATTTTAACTTACGAACTTACATTAAGATTCTTAACAGATTATATTAATGGTGATATTTATTTTAAAACAAAGTATCCTGAACATAATCGAGATCGTTTTTTAAATCAATTTGCCCTTTTGCAAGATATAGAACAGAAATTAGATGAAATAGAAAAATTTATTAGATCCTTCTCAAGTAATGAAGATTTTGCGAGAAATAGAAAACCAAACAACAATTAGTTTGGTTCTTTTTTTCATAATAATTTAAACATTAAATCTAAAATAACATATATCTCCATCTTGCATGATGTATTCTTTTCCTTCGATTCTTAATCGACCGTTTTCTTTGACTTTTTTTTCGTCCTTTAATTCTTCTAAGTCTTTATAACTCATAACTTCTGCTTTGATAAAGCCACGTTCAAAGTCATTGTGGATGATTCCAGCACAAAGAGGCGCTTTCATTCCCTTTTCATATGTCCAGGCCCTTACTTCATCGGTTCCTACCGTAAAAAAGGTTTCTAGTCCTAAAAGCTTATAGGCAGCAAATATTAATTTGTCTAATCCACTTTCAGGAATGCCACATGATTTTAAAAACTCTTTCTTTTCTTCATCTTCTAGGCTCGCTAATTCAGATTCTAACTTGGCACACATATTGATTACACCAGAGTTTTCTTTGTTCGCATAATCAGCGACTAATTTAGAATACTGGTTTTCGCCATTAACGATGGATTCTTCGTCCATGTTTGCAACATATATTAATGGCTTGAGTGTAAGAAAACTGAAATTTTTAATTATTTTTCTTTCTTCTATAGTTAATTCAAGGTTTCTTAATGGGTTGTTATTTTCTAATGATTCTCGACATTTTTTTAGGACATTTAGTTCTAATTGTGCAACTTTATCTTTGGTTGTTTCAGCTTTTTTTTCAATTTTCCCAATCCGATTCGTTATAATTTCTAAGTCTGCTAAAACTAGCTCAATGTTAATAATCTCTATATCTTCAATAGGATTCGTTGTTCCAGTAACGTGTGTTATCTCTGGATCATCAAAACAGCGAACAACTTCTATTATGGCATCTACTTCACGAATATGTGAGAGAAATTTATTTCCTAATCCTTCCCCAGATGATGCTCCTTTTACTAAACCTGCTATGTCTGTAAATTCGAATGTTGTTGGAACTACACTCGGTGGGTTATATAGATTTTTTAAAAAATCAAGCCGTTTATCTGGCACTATTACGACACCAACATTGGGTTCTATCGTAGCAAATGGATAATTAGCTGCTAAAATATTTTGTTTAGTTATTGCATTAAATAATGTCGATTTGCCAACGTTAGGCAATCCTACAATTCCTGCTTTTAATGACATGTTTCTTTCCCCCTTATAGTGCTACCCTAGCGCCCGCTCCTAATGGAAGGCCTATTAGGTACCATATTATAATTATTATCAAATAAACGCCCATAGCCATGACGGAATAAGGAATTTGATACTTAATAGCTTGTGATAAACTTATTGTTTTATTATTTCCACTATATTTTTCTAAATAAGCTACATATACAATAAAATAAGCTAAAATAGGAGTTATTCCCATCGTAATCGATTCACCAAAGCGAAATACTACTTGAGCAAATTCAGGACTAATTCCATTGTACATTAATTTTGGAATGGTTGTCGCAGCTAAAATGGACCATTTATTGATTGTTCCTGGAAGAAATATCGTTATTATTCCAGATATTATAAATAATAATATAATTAATGGTAAACCTGAAAAATTCGTATTTCCTAACCAGTTTGCTAAAGTAATTGTTATGACATTGCCTATATTTGTTTGTTTGAAAATGCTGATGAATGTTGCCGTGGCAAATATCATCACTAATACTTGTCCTATTCTGTCTAGAGAAAATCCTAGAGATTCAACAAAATCTTTGTTGTTTTTAATTGTCTTGGCGCCAATTCCATAGGCTAAACCTAAGATAATAAAGAATACAGTGACAATAAATATGAATCCATTGCTAAAAAAAGAATCGTAACTAAATAATTTATCGATATATAACGATTGACTGTTATCTAGTAGTTTTCCAGATAATGGAAGCCCAGGAATGATATTATAAAGGAAGATAATTAAATATATAAAACCAGCAATTCCAGCCAACAATAAACCACGTTTTTTTTCTTTAGTAAATTCTAAATCTTCGTTATTATCTTCTTCTATTTCATATTTTGGAAGGTTTTTAGCAATAATATTTTCAGTAATATTAGTAATTATAAGGGAAATCGCTACAGTAGCAAATAACATGATAAACCAAAATGCATATGGTGATATCGTGTAATTTGACTGAAGAACATGGACATTCAATAAAGTGGTAGATAATAGACTAGAATCTGTACTGGTTAATAAAATGCTGATTCCAGTTCCACATGATAAGGCTGCAAACGCGGCTATAACACCAATATTGGGATTTCTTTTACCATAGCGAAATAACATAGCACTAATGGGAATAAATATAATATATGATAAATCACCTATTATACTCGCAATAATACATGTAAAAACTAGGACAAAAGTTACCGTCGTTTTCTTTACTTTCTTGGTCAGTTCTGTTACTAAGGTTCTAATAAAACCACTTTTTCTCATCACTCCTATACCTAAGAGAATAATAATTAAATGTGGTAGGACTGCTAGATTAGCAAAGTTAGATACAGTACTAGTAAATATATATTTAAGACCACTTAAATTTAATAAGGATGTTACTGCTTCTGTTGTCGCTTGATATTCGCCTGTTTTAGTAGATATTTGACTAAAATTAGCATGGACATTAAATAGACTTAATATTCCACTTAATATTATTACAATTACACTTAAAACTAACAAGGCCATGACGGGATGAAGTTTTATTTTTTCTTTACTTTTCCGTTTTCTCATTTTTCATCACCTTTTTTAATTTGTGGAGGAATTCCAAACGATCCATCATTATCTCTCTTCCACACTGATTGCACTTGATTTTAATATCAACGCCCATTCTTGTAATTGTCCAAAGATTAGTACCACAGGCATGTGGTTTTTTCATAATGACTTCATCATATAGTTCAAATTCTTTATTCATTATTCGTCCTCGACTTTTATATTCATTTTGTCTAATATTTTTTCTAAGTCTTCCCGATCATCAAAATAGATTTCCATTTTATTCTTGCTAATTCTTACTTTGGTATCTAATTTATCACAAACGATATTTTCATATAGTCGATAACTAGTTTCAACGCTCGGCTTTGTGATAGGATTTCTTTTAATCATTTCATCGTCATCACGAGCCATTTCTTCCAATTCATGAACGCTAATTTCTTCGCTGACAATTTTTTTGGCTAATTTTGATGCTTTTTGCTCATCGTCTAATTTACTTAACACCCGAGCATGAGACATCGATATTGATTTTTTTTCAACCATCTTCTTGACATCTTCTGGGAGTTTTAATAACCCTAAAATATTCGTAACATAACTACGGCTTTTGCCAAATTTATTTGCAAACTCTTCTTGTGTGTATCCTCGTAGTTTTATAATATTGCTTATCGATGTAGCTTCATCTATAGGGTTTAAATCTTCTCGTTGAATATTTTCAATTAAAGCAATTTCCATCATTTCTGTATCGCTAAAATCTTTTATTATGGCTGGTATCTTGTCTAAGCCCGCTAGTTTGGCAGCTTTAGTTCTTCTTTCACCAGCAATTAGTTCATATCCTTTAATACTTTTCTTAACAATTATTGGTTGAATAATACCATATTCTTTTATGGATTTTGCTAATTCTTCTAAGGTTTCAATATTAAATGTTTTACGCGGTTGATATGGATTACTTCTAATTTCATCAATATCAATTTCGGTGATGTCATTATCCAAATCATTTACAATGTTTTGTTCAAAATTATCAAAATCGATAACTGAACTAGAAAATAATTGTTCAAGACCTTTTCCTAAGGCTTTTTTATTAGATGCCATCTCTACTTATCACTTCCTTTGCTAAATTGGCATAGGCTTCTGTAGCACGACTTGTTGGATCATATTCATTAATTGGCTTTCCATGACTTGGTGCTTCTACTAATCTTACTAAACGAGGTATTATCGTATTAAATACCTTATCTTTAAAATACTTTCTGATTTCTTCTATCACTTCTAGGCCAATGTTGGTTCTTCCATCAAGCATCGTTAATAATACCCCTTCGATTCTAAGGGATGGATTCATACTCGATTGAACCATAATAATAGAATTTAATAATTGTCTTATTCCTTCTAGAGCAAAAAATTCACATTGAACAGGGATAATAACGGAATCACTAGCTACCAGAGCATTCATTGTCCCTAAACCTAAAGAAGGTTGACAATCTATTATTATATAATCATAATTATCTTTTACTTCGTCAAGCTTCAACTTAAGTTGGAAACTTTGTTGAAATTCTTTGTCTTCAAGCATTTTTTTGACAAATTCAACATCTACTCCAGCTAAATTAATTGTGGCAGGGATAATACTTAAATTCCGATACTTAGTCTTTTTAATGGCTTTTTTTATTTCACATCTTCCTGTTATTAATTCGTATATGTCATGATTAAAATCATTTGTATTTAAACCCAATCCGGTTGTTGCATTACTTTGTGGGTCCATATCAATAAGAAGGACTCTTTTTCCTGCTTTTCCTAAGGCTGCCGCTAAGTTGATACTCGTGGTAGTCTTGCCTACGCCTCCTTTTTGATTTACAAGTGATATTACTTTAGCCATAACTAGCACCTCTTCAAAACTTTTCACTATATCTATTTTAACATACATTTTCTTATAATTAAATTCTTTTTGATGAAAATAGGAAAGTTTTGAAATTATAAAAACAAGAGCATTTTTATTCTTCTGCTCTTGTCAATTCGATTCTTTTTCTTGGAGAATCAAGAACCTTAGTAATTTCTTCATTAGGGATTGTTGTTTCTTCGGAAATAATTTTATCATCTTCCGTTTTTTCACCTAAAGGTTCAGTCGGAACTATCTCTTCTTTAGATATTTCTTCTTGCTTTTCTGGTTTCTTTTCTTCCACCAATTTATCAGTTGTTTCTTCCGCTGTTGGTTCTTTTTCTACAATAACTTCATCGCTTTTAATTTCTACACTTTCTTCTTTTTCTTCTTGATTTTCTTCTTTATCAATTGGAACAAGCGGTTTATCTTCTACTTCATCTAAATGATCTTCAACCACTTTTTCAAAAGTATAATTTATGTAAGTTACGCCATTTTCTTCTTGACGACTAACTTCACCTTTTTTATAAGAAATAGTCATTGTATCATCAGATACCATATAGCTTAAAGATTTTAAAATATCATTAATATTTTCATCAATTAATTTGATTATTTTGTTAATATCTATGAAAGCAGTGTTAATATCATATACTGCTAACTCATTTTTATATGATAACTTAACAGCAATTGATTCATCTTCATTTTTACCAAAGTTCATTGCTACATTTTCTTTTTCAAGATCTGATAAGTTATTAAAAATATTATTCATACTTTCATCAACTTCATTTATTGTGACAATGTTTTTGCGGTTTGCTATATCAGATTTTATTTCAACTTTTAAGAATTTATTAGATTCTTTATCATATTTAACAAAACTTTCGACAAATTCTTTTGCTTCAGGATCATCAAAGCTGTTTCGAGCAATAGCACTAGCAATAGCTTCATCTGCAAGGATATCATCAATTACAGCTTTAGATATTACTGTACCATCATTATACTTAAGTTCACTTGCTACTAATTCCAAACCTTCTTTAAATGCCCCAAGCATGTATTCTTGATTATTATAGAAGATGTTTAAAGCAGATGGAGTCATTAACTCTGCTATTTTAGGAATTAATCGTTGTGATATTAAACGAAGTTGTCCTGCACCTGGAAGTGTAGTACTATTTTCATTATAGTTTACTCTAGTTACACCAAATATAGTCGGATTTTCAATAATTGCTGAAATACCTTCTTCTGTTACTGATTGAATATAGTTTAATAGTAGAAAAGGTATATTCATTTCTTTATTATTTATTTCAACAGCATCAATATAATTAAACAAATAGAATTTAAAGCTATCATTAAATTTTTCCTTGTTTGTCGTAGTAAAGAATAAATTTAACCAACTTTGATCTTTCCTTGTGATTACATAGGTTGCTAACCCACCATAATATTGTTCTTCAACGAAATAATTTTCAGTACAAACGTTGTTACTATCACAATTTTGTTCTACTACCAATCCTGGTAAAATTTCAGTTGATTTCGTTGTATCTGAAGAAATCTCTTTTAAAATATCTTCATAAGTTGGATACTTTGAACTAAGGTATTTAGTAGTCCAAGAATTACTTATTATGTTTGCTTCTTCCTCATTAGAATAATAATCGCCAACATAAATATTATTTTCTATGTGTTTATTAAGCCATAAGATTAATTGTTTGTATTTTGCTTCATTTGTTATAGCATCAATTGTCGTCGTATTTCCGCCTGGTTTTGGAGTCGGATAGTTATTTAGGTAATCTTTAAATACATATGTATCTTCACCAAAAGTAAATTCTTCTTCTGTAACAGTAATTCCATTTGGTTTTGTTGTTGTAATTTGCTCAGTAACTGTAATAGGAATTTGAAGATTTCCATCTTTAATAATGTCAGTTGTCTTTTTAAATTCATTATCAGTATATACAAGACATTTTAATTGCACTGAATGATTATATTGTTTATTCTCATCATATGTGTTGTATGTTATTGTTTTGTTTGCTCTATCAATACTATTTGGAGCGTCTGGAGCTGTTGATACCTCAACACTTTCAATAGTACAAGCATCAGGAGTCTTTATAGTATATACGTCAGTGTCTTTAGGACCTGCAACTGTATTACGATTAAAATTCATACTTACATTAACATAGGTATAACCTACATCAACTTTACTTATAATTATATTCTTTTTTAAATTTTGTAAATTAGCCATGTAAATTAATGCAGTGTCTTTATCATCAATAAATAGAGAGTTTGTTTTAGGTATCTCTGTTAATTGAATTGCACCCATTGTTAATAGCGAAAAAGCAGCAATCTTTGAAGCTTGATTTTTCTTTTTTAGTTTAAATTTTTCCATATATTTCACTCCTTTCGAATTATTTTACTTGTTTTATTGAGTAGCCTATTGTTACAATTTCTTTATCTTCAGAGTCAAACTTTTGATATATATCTTTTGCTCTTATCTTAAGATTGAAATGAATATCTTTGATTGAATCTTCTTTTAAATCAACTTTATAATGAATTGTTTTAATATTTGGTTGGTTGGTTTCATAGTCATTTTCACTGAAATCAACATTTGAAGTAATTCCTTCATTAGTATCAAATTTGAATGAATCATCTAGTGTAATCGTGATGTATAAATCTGATGTTACTTCCACTTCTTCAACATTTATTGTAAAACCGTATTCAATTAAACTCGTTGGTCTTGTACTTCCTAAGTTACATGTTACTCCATCGCAAGTTATATTGTCATCTGGTTTAATTTTTACAGAGAACTTTGTTGATCTTGCTTCATCTGAAACGCCAAAACTTGATATGTATTTTGAATAGGTTATTACAGTAGTAAGAAGCATCATAACCCCTACATACATAAATAACCATTTTGCTAAATTTTGTTTAAATCTCTTACTATGTAATAATCCTTTCATAATATTTTCACCTACTTATTTTTCGTTACTTTCTTATTACTTGATGTCTTTTTGCCAGTTGTCTTTTTCTTCGGTAACGTTTGTTTTTTCTTTTTAGTATCATCACCTTTTTTGTTTGTCGAAGAAGTTTTCTTATCTTTTTCTTGTTTAGCTTTCAAGAATTCTTGATATTCTTTTTCTTCTTCATCTAGAATTGGTTGCCCATCTTGGTCTGTACTCATCAATATACAAACTAGTATACCTATTACAAATATCATAATCATTGTAAATGGACTTTGAAATGATTTCAAAACGATACCACCGTTCTTAATCTTGAAAACATATTTTCCTATTATGTCTTTTTCAGTGAGAAGTGATTGATCCTCAGATTTATTGTTATCTCCTTGAGTTCTCATCTTCCCATCTTCAACACTTATAATTCTGTGAGTTATAAAACTTGTCTTGTCTTTTGGATCGTAGAAAGTTATTATATCTCCAATTTTATAGTCATTGTCTTTAGTGTTGATAATTATTATGTCTCCTTTTTTAATAGTTGGTTCCATAGAACCTGATACTACTTCTAATGGAGCATATCCATTTACAGTTGCTAGATCTTTGTGTAAAAACTTTAAACTAACAAAGTTATATATATTGTATGTTAATATGAACATTAAGAGTATTCCTACTAGGGCAATACCAATTTTTTTTATCCTTTTCATTTTAACCCCTTTTATGGCTCTTCTATTTGACAAACATCGTCATTTTCAAAGTAGAAACCTAATCTAATCGTTAATTTATATAAGTTGTTTATATTTGTATCAGTTGTTGTAGCAGCATAGTTTCCTACTTTAGTATCTAATGTATCGTTTTCTTCGACCCATTTCCATAGAAGTCCCATTTCTAATGTACCTCCAGCTGGTACTTTAATAGATTCATCTTTACCATTTATGTTTTCCATGTCAACTTCTTTTTTGTTGATCATTGTATCCCAATTTTTGCTTGTTGCATTTTGATTTAGAATGTCATAACTTGGAGCAGATGATCCATAGTAATATACTTGGTTACTATTTATGTTTGTGACATCTGGATCAGCTTTAAAAATATAACCCATATTTAAACAGCCATCATTTTTTCCGTCACCATCTGTATCGACACAAATGGTTTCTTCTTTTAACATTATTTTGTTAATTACTATATCGTATTCACTGTCATTTTTTAAATTGATTTTATAAGATCCGGTTGCTCCTGGATAAATGAGATTTTCATATTTTGATCCATGAAGTGTTTGTCCTTCTGGATTTTTGAATAATGGAATTTCATTTAAGTTTAACCAATTTACAATTGGATCTTCATTCTCATCAGTGGCTTCATCAGAATATATCGCATAGATTTTCATATCAGCTGTAATATTTTCTATGATGCTATCAATAGTATATTCTATATCTGACTCATCACCTTGAGGGTTTGTACTAAAGCCTAGGAATTTGTAGTATAAACAATCTACTTCTTTCATCGGATTTTGATCAAGAACATCATTTAAGTTTAAGTTTGTTCCAGATTTTACGAAACGTTTGATTTCAACAACATCCTTGTTAAGCTCATCTTTGCCGAAGATACCTTCGTTAGCATCAATAGTAACTACATAATTTCTAATTAAGTTGATATCAATTGTGCCTTTTTCTAAATCGTCATCAGTTTTGATCGTTTTTCCATATACTGTTCCTGTAACATCTATTTTTATATTATCAATATTATCTTTTATAATGGCATTTTCTTTAGCTACCACTTTAATTGGCAATGATGATGGTGATGTTAATTCACCAGTATATTCTATTTCTACATAATTTCTATATTCTTCTGGAACTACGACGTTAATACATGTATTCTTATCTTTAGAACAAATTGTTAATTCTGATTTATCTTTTGATAAAGTTACATTTACATCACCTGTGAATAAATTCTTAGTTCCAACAATAAAGGTTTTAATATCATCTTTAGAATTTCCACCTTCACTTGAATAATTTAAATCATATTCTTTTGGATCTATATTTAGAGTATAATCATGAATATCGAATTTTACTTCACATTCAGCTGTTGTTCCTTGATATTTTATTGTTACTGTGGCTTTATCGCCAGCTTTAACATCTTTATTTGGTGTTACTTTGATTAAATTTTCACCATCTATTTTTACTATTTCAACTGAAGCATTATCTATGCTAATATCACTAGCATTAATATCTTCATTTGTCAGTTTTCCATCTTTATATAAATCATACTTTATATAATATGGAGCATCTGGTGTGTAATCTTCTAGATAATAAACTTCATTTTCTTTGATTTTTATTTCATACACTGGTGCTTTTTTATTAATTGTTATAGTATATTCTTCTTCTGTGCCATCTTCAGCTACAACTGTAAAGCTTACTTTATTTTCACCAAAGTTTGGTACATCTACAACTATATCTTCTAAACTATTGTATTCTTTTCCATTGTAAATAATTTTAGCATTTTTATCTACTGGTATAGCTGATAGTTTAACACTATCTGTTTCAGAATCAACATTTATTTCATATGGAGCATCTATAATAGTTCCATCAATTTTTATTTCTACACCAACATTATTAGCAGCTTCTTTAGTGATTATCGCTTCATAATGTTTTTTGGTAATTCCGTCTTCTGCTGTTACTACTACTTGAACAACATTAGGTCCGGTTTTTAAATCCATTTTTAATTCATTAACGTCTTTATATTCTACACCATTGTAGATATATGATACTTTAGCATTTGGATCATTTGGTGTAGCAACAATTGTTATTTGATTCTTGTTAGAATCTACTGTTGTTTGGAATGTATCTATAATAGATTCACCATCAACTGTCAAGTCTTTTAAGGAAACATCTGTATTCTTATTTGATTCCTTATTTATAACAACAGTGTAATCTCTAGTTAATCCATCTTTATCTGTTACTGTTATTACAACTCTGTTTGGTCCATCTTGAAGCTCTAAATCTTTTAGAGAATCTACTGTTTGGCCATTGAATGTATAAGTTAATTTTGAACCTGTATCTTTTGGTGTTGCTCTTAAACTTATTTTATCGACATCTTTGTCTACATTTATTTCATAGTTTAAAGTATCTTCATTAAAGTTTGGTTTTAATTTACCAGCATTTCCTAATACTTCTAAATTTGATAATGAAGTACTTCCAGTTTCAGTTGCTTTGTTAATATTTACTGTATATGTTGTTTTACTACCATCTTCAGCAATAACTGTTATTACGACTTTATTGTCACCAGGTGCTAATTCTAAATCATTTAAATCCGTTACTGTTTTACCATTATAAGTATATTTAACTGTTGCTTTATCACTACTTGGAATGGCATTTAATGTTATTCTATCTGTATCGCTAGAAACACCAATATTATAATCTGTAACAAATGGATCAAAATCTATTTTTCCTAGAGAATCAGTTAGTGATGATAAACGACTGTTGTTATCGATTACACCTGGAGCTTGAGCTTTATTGATGACTACTCTGTATGTTCTTGTCGAACCATCTTCAGCTGTAACTGTAATTTTGACAACGTTTGGTCCTGTTAATAGATTTAATTTGCTTAAGTCATCTACTGTTACACCATTAAATGTGTATGTTAATGTGGCTTTTTTACTTTTTGGTATCGCTTCTAAATCTATTATACTTGTTTTATAATCAACATCTATTTTATAATCTAGTGTATTTTTATTAAACTTAGGACTTAATGTTCCCTTGTTTGTTGTTATATTCTTTAAGTAATCATTACTTGATTTTGCTTTATTAATAATTACTGTATATGTTGTTTTACTTCCGTCTTCGGCAGTTACTGTAATTGTCACAACATTATCGCCAGTTTTTAATTTTAATTTATTTAAATCGTCAACGGTTTCACCATTAAATGTATAAGTTATTGTCGCTTTAGGACTCTTAGCTTCAGCTTTTAATGTGATATTCCATGTCCAACCACTTACACCAACATAATATGTCAACGTATTTGGATCAAAATTTAATGTCCCTTTGTTTGTTGTTAGACTCTTTAGTGATGAATCACTATCTAATTTATCATCTTCAATGTCATCACCAACACCATAGTTTGGATCATTTTTACTATCAATTACTTTAATTTTGTATATTTCTGTGTAAGTCTTACCATTATAATCAATGGATACAGTTATTTCTGCTGTACCAACTTTATGACCTGTAATCTTTATTATTCCGTTTTCCACGGTTGCTGTAGCAATTGATTTGTCGCTTGTTGATACTTTTACTTCTCCTGTTAAACCTACTAGTTTATATGTTATTGTCTTTTTATTTCCGTATGCTAAATTAATTGTTCCTTTTTTACTTGATAAAGAAATATATCTTGTTGCATCATTAATTTGAACCTTTGCTGTCGCTTCATATGTTTTCCCATTTGTCAATGCTTTTAAAGTAACAATTACCTCTCCAACTGCTTTGGGATTAATTACAACATAGTCGTCTACCACATAACAAGTTGCTATATCAGCATCACTTGTTGTACATGCAAATTCATTAGGACTTATATTCTTGTACGAAAATCCTAATTTGGCATTTATATCACTTAATGATAATTCTAAAAAATCTTTGTCAAATTTAAGTTCTTGATTAGTTATCTGTTCTGGATCATTAGTTCCAGGTTCTACAGTATAATTTCCTTCTCCTTTGAACCAGTCGCCAATTTTGCCCCAAAATTTTGATGTGCAGCTACAACTTGTTATCAAAAGAAGAATTATTATTATAAGTATGATAACCATTATTATTCTATTTCTAGTGCTGTGATCTTTTTCTTCTTGATGTTTTTTATTATCTTTATAATAATTTGTCATAGATTGGCTCCTCCCCTTATTCAGTATTTAGTTTCCAAATAAACCTATGACGTTCATAGGCTTATTTGGAAGTTAAACAACTTCCATTGATGTCAATTTATAATTATTTAACAACTGCTTTACTTGATTCACCATCATCATTATAATCAGCTTGGTTAGCAGTAACTTGGTTAGCAGTAATCTTAACATCAAATTTTACTTGACCAAATGTATTTCCTTCTTCGTTCATTGCTTTTACAATTTCTTGTCCAGCAAATGTATCTAGAATGTCTACATTTGTTTTTGATAATGCGCCTTTATCTGTTGCATTATTTGTTGCATTTCTAGGTGCCCATTCCCAACTAATTACATACTTTTGATTAAATTCTCCAGCTGCATATTCTCTTTCAGTTTCGCCTTTTAAAGCGTTAATTAGAGTTTTAGAATCTAGATTTGTCAAAAGTCCTTTAGTTAAGTCTTCTTCGCTATCTCCTCTAGTATATTTTACTGTATATCTAATTGGACGATATTCTAATGCTCCGTCAAATGGAGTAGTAGATTTTCTGTCAATATTTCCTTCAGCATCTAATGAGTAGTAAACTACTATATCAGTATTTTTATTTTCATCAATAGCGAATAATAATGCATATCTAGTTTCAACTTCACCTTCAAGTTGGAATTCATAAGAACCTTTTGTTCCTGGTGCAACCACCTTATCAGTGTTTGAAGATAGAACATATTTTAGTTCATTATCAGTTCCATTAATTGAATATGATTGGCTGAATAAATCAATAGTATTTTCTGTAGTAAGATTACCATTTTTATCTGTTGCATTAAATCCCCATTTAGCTACTCTAGCTTCATCAGTAATATCTATAGAAGATGTATATTTAGCATATGTTCCACTTACTGAATATCCAGTAACTGCAACTGCCATTAATAATGCTCCTAAAGCCATACTTTTCTTTTTCATTTCGTTTTCACCTCCTTTTTCATGCAAATTTATCATTATGCATAGTACTATGCACAGGATGAATAATAGCATCCTATCTATATAAACACTCTTTCGAGGGTTTACCAAATTTACACTCTAAGTCTATTTACTCGACTTAGTTTTTTTAGAAGTACTCGTACTCTTCTTTGTTGCTGTTGTTTCTTTCTTCTTAGGTGTTGTTGTCGGTTTTCTCTTTGTTGCAGTACTTGTTTTCTTCTTTGCTTGAGGTTTCTCCCCTTCCTCTTTAAGAAGCTCTTCGTCTTCTTCAGCTTTTATAGACTTCGTTTTCTTGGTCTTGGAATTAACTTCCATTTCTTCTTTCAGTTTTTTGAATTCTAAAAATTCTTTTCTTTCTTCTTCTCTAATCTTTTTGTTAGAGATAGCATAACCTATTACAAAGATAACAGTTATTCCTAAAACTACTATTAAGATAGTTGTCGGTTTTGATAACGAATCCATCATGGAACCGATTCCTGGAATTCTAGCAATATAGATTCCTTCGACGTCATCTAGAGAAACTAAATTTAAATCTTGTGATGAGTTGGCATCTCCTTTTGTTATGAAATACTTGTTTCCATCTTTTTCAACAATATCTTTTATTCTATGTGTTGTGACAGTATTTTCAGCATCTCTAAAGGCGATTACCTCACCAACTTTTAAATTGTCTAATTCTTCTTCTGGAACTATTTTTGTAAGAATCAAGTCTCCTTTGTGGATATCACTTTCCATTGAACCAGAGAGAACAAGAAATGGTTTGATGCCAAAGACACTTGGAACTGCATCTTCATTAGTTTTGGATTGAATCATAATCCAAATGTTAATAATTAATATAGGTACTAATATAATACATGCTATTATCATTAAGATATTACTAACAGATGTATACCATTTTTTTTCTCCCTTTTTCATTTCTTTCATCCTTTCAATATTTTAACGAGCATAATCTTTACGAGTTCTAACCAAACTCAATTCACTTTCAGTTAAAACTGTATTTGTAGTTTCTTCTTGTTCTGTTGGTATATCACTATATAGTGGAGGTTCAATCATTTCTATTTCAGGATTTTCTAGTTCGTTAGTTTCATCGTTGTTTTCTTCAGGAACTTGAACTTTTGGGACTTCTAGTAAGTCTCCACAGTGGTCACATACGTAAACATCCATGCCGTCTTCTTCGCCTAAGTAATAATAATTATGTGTCCCTTCAATAGTCATTGCTTTTCCACATGTTTCACAAACTGTGTCATAACCTTGGCATGGATCTGCGTTTGGATCAAGCACTGGTACACAAGTGTGTGATTCAGCAATTTCTAATGTATCTCCACATACAGTACATCTTCTAATATCTTGACCATCTACTGATTCCCAGTTTCCTGGTGTACAAGCTTCTGTAGATGTATTTTCATAGGATGGATTATCACAGATTCCTTCACCTTTACATTCATATTTTTCATTTATAGTGTGGCTTCCTCCGCCAGATGTAATGTTACTTTCTACTAATTGGTAGTCATGTTTGTGTTCTATTTCTTTTGTATGACCACAGGTTTGACATACACCATTTTCATATCCACATGTTTCTGTTCCTAATTCTTCTGAATATGATTCTTTATCACATTTTCCGTCTTCATTTGAACATGTATATGTTGCTGTTAATGTATGTTGATCATTTCCGGCATAACTAGCGCTTATTTCTTTTGTATAGTCATGTTCGTGTTCTTTTACAACTTCTTTTACGTGTCCACATGTTTGACATACTCCATCTTCATAGCCACATGCTTCTGTTCCTAATTCTTCTGTATATGATACACTGTCACATTTTCCATCTTCATTTGAACATGTATATGTTGCTGTTAATGTATGTTGATCATTTCCGGCATAACTAGCACTTATTTCTTTTGTATAGTCATGTTCGTGTTCTTTTACGACTTCTTTTACGTGTCCGCACGTTTGGCATACACCATCTTCATAGCCACATGCTTCTGTTCCTAATTCTTTTGTATATGTTATATTGTCACACTTTCCATCTTCGTTTGAACATGTATATGTTTCTACGATTCTATGTTCATCATTTCCAGCATAGCTTGCACTTACTTCTTTTGTATAGTCGTGTTTATGTTCTTTTTCAGGTGGCGTAATTACAATTGATTCTGTTTTTGAATATCCACATTCACAAGTATATGTTACAGTGCCATCACCATTGTCATTTTTAGTAAAACTATGAGAAACTGATTTAACTACAACTTCTTGTTCTATACCACATTCACAAGCTATAACATTACATACATTATGTGTATCATTATCATAAGTATAGTAAGTTGATATAACTAAGTTAAATAAATGTTCATGTTCTGGTTCGTCAATTTCTGGTTCATCAATTCCAGGTTCTTCTACTGGTGGTTTTACTTCTGGTTTATTATCTGGCTTACTATCCGGTTTATTATCTGGTTTGCTATCTGGCTTAGTTGTATCCGGTTTACTTGGTTTATTTTCATTACCAGGTTTTTCAGGCTTAGACTCATTTGGTTTATTATTCTCATTTTTATTTTCATTTTCTTGATTTTCTTGAGAATCGCTTGGTGTTTCAGTATCTAAGCTAGATGAATTTTCTTTGTCAGCTTCTTCATTATCACTTGCGTTTGGCGTTTCTTCCTTAGTAACATCTTCTTTGTCATTTTCGCCTTTGTCGATGCTTTCGTCTGTACTAGGTTTAACACTTGGTTTACCGCTTGGCTTTTTAGAACCTTCATCATTAATATATCCTTCACCTGGTTTAACCATATCATCTTCTTTAGGTTCTTCTTCGTTTTGAACTACTTGATTATTTTGATTATTATTACTGTTATTATGGTTGTGGTCATGTCCTGGTACAGAAGGTTTTATAGTTGATTCTGAACTAGGCGTGTCCCCTATATTAAATTCGGTATTAATTTCCGAATCTTCGTTTGGCTCATGTTCTTTTATTTCATTACAAGCCTTAACTCCTCCGAAGAAAGTTGCAGCCGCTAAAGCAAATGCTGCTATTCTTGTTTTTAAATTCTTTTTATTTTTCTTCATATCTAACCAATCCCTCTCCTTTTATTTTTTTCGACTATCCGCGTCAAAAAAATCTAATGGTTACTATTATACATATTTTTTTTAAAATGTCAACAACAAATTTCACTTTTTTTTAATTTGTCATTTTAAGCGACAAGATAATAATATCACAAAGGCCATTCTTTGACAATAGGCGAATAGTTAAATTCGTTGATTTAACCACAAAAAAAAGTGTTTATTAGCACTTTATTCTTGATTATCAATAGTTTTCCATGATGTTGTACCACATTTAGTACATATTTGAGGGGCAAGAATCTTTTTTCCTATTGGTAGCTTCATATCTGTATCTATTTTACTACAAAGTATTCCTGTCTCCTGGTCGATATAAGCAATACCAAATTTGGCATCCTTGCAACTATCACAATTTTGTTCTTTCATTTTTACCTCCCTTATTGGTATGGTTAAGAATTATTAATTTATACTTATTTTAGTAAAACAAAAAAATAGTCTTCTTTTGACTATTTTACACTAATTCTAGTTTAACTTCCAAAGCATCATCGCCACGGCGTTCTTTAAGTTTAATGATTCTTGTATATCCACCATCTCTAGTTTCATATCTTTTAGCAAGATCATTGAATACTTTTTTTACCACTTCATTATCATTATGTAGAAAAGCTAATGCTTTACGACGAGATACTAAAGTACCATTTTTACCATATGTAATCATTTTTTCTACGAACTTACGAACTTCTTTGGCACGTGCTTCAGTAGTTACAACTGATTCATTCATTATGCAATCTTTAGTTAGACTCGCTAAAATACTACGTCTAATTCTTGTTTCTCTTCCTAATTTTCTATATTTCATGCTTCTACTCCTTAAATGATAGTCCTAATTCAGAAACTTTATCAAGAACTTCTTTAAGAGATTTCTTTCCTAGATTTCTTATCTTAGTGACTTCTACTTCTTTTTTATTAACTAAATCTTGGATGGTGTGAATACCAGCTCTTTTTAAACAGTTATATGCTCTTACTGAAAACTCAACTTCTTCAATTGGAGTTTCTAATGTCTTAGTCATGGTATCAACTTTCTTTTCTTGCATTATTCCAGTTATATTACTTATAGCATTTAAATCTGTAATAATATTGAAATGCTCAATTAATATCTTTGCTCCTAATGCCATTGCTTCTTCTGGAGTCATACTGCCATTTGTTGATACTTCCATTACTAATTTATCATATGATTCATCTTGACCAACTCGAGTATCTAAAACTTCATATTTTACTAACTCAATAGGCGAATAAGAGGAATCTATTGCGATAACACCAGCTTTAATCTCATGTAACTTTGCTTTATTTTCTGATGCAGATACATATCCACGACCATTGTTGATGGTTATTTCCATACTAATTTTTCCACCAGCAACTAGATTACATATTACTAGGTCTTTGTTAATAATTTCTATATCAGCATTTGGTTCAAAATCATTTGCGGTTACAGGACCAACTGATGATTTTGACAAACGAATGGTTACTGTCTCCGTTGTGTGGTTTTTAACAACTAAATTTTTAAGAGCTAAAACGATTGTTGTAACATCTTCTACAACACCTTCTATTTTTTGAAATTCATGCATTACGCCATCTATTTTAACAGTTGTTACAGCTGATCCTGGCAAACTTGATAACAATACTCTTCTTAAAGCATTTCCAATAGTTGTTCCAAAACCTCTTTCTAGAGGATCTAGTTCAAACTTAGCAAAGAAGTTGTTTTCTTGATATTCGGTTATTTTATACTCTGGTTTTTCAAATTTTATCATAAATTATTCCCCTTCCACATTAATTTCTTGGTCTTTTTGGTGGACGACATCCATTATGAGGGATTGGAGTTTCATCGATGATACTTGTAATTTCTAATCCTGCTGTTTGAAGTGAACGAATTGCATTTTCTCTTCCTGGTCCAAGACCCTTAACATGTACTTCGACTTTTTTTACACCTTGTTCTACAGCAGCAGCGGCAGCAGCTTCACTAGTAAGCCCAGCAGCAAATGGAGTCTTTTTCTTAGATCCTTTATATCCTATTCTTCCCGCAGATGACCAGCTTATAGCGTTTCCATCTTTATCTGATATTGTTACGATTGTATTATTGTATGTTGAATGAATATATGCAACCGCTTCAGGGATATTTTTCTTAACTTTTCTTTTTCTTCTATTATAAGCCATACTCTAACCTACTTTCCTACCTTTTTCTTATTTGCAACAACTTTTCCTCTACCTTTACGAGTCTTGGCATTTCTACTTGTTCTTTGTCCTCTTACTGGTAGACCTTTTTTGTGACGAATACCTTCATAACAATTAATTTCCATTTTGTTTTTAATAGACATTTGAACATCACGACGAAGGTCTCCTTCAACAACGTATTTGTCAACTTCTTTACGGAGTTTAGTAATTTCTTCATCAGTTAAATCTTTAACTTTTTTAGTACTTTCAACTTTTGCATCTTCACATATAGTAAGAGCTAGGCTTCTTCCTATTCCATATATTTCAGTTAATCCAATGCAAATATGTTTTTCATTTGGTAATTCAATGTTTTTTATTCTTGCCATAGTTCCTCCTTAACCTTGCACTTGTTTATGCTTAGGGTTTTCACATATTACCCTAATCTTTCCCTTTCTTCTTATAATTTTGCACTTTTTACATATCTTTTTAACGGATGGTCTAACTTTCATAATTTCACTCCTTATCTCTTATTCCATGTTATAATCCCACGTGTTAAATCGTATGGAGATAACTCTACTGTAACTTTATCACCTGGTAAAATACGAATGTTGTGCATACGCATTTTACCAGAAACGTAGGCTTTTACAGTATGTCCATTTTCTAATTCTATAAGATAATCACTACCTTTTAAAATTTCGGTTACTACTCCATCTACTTCTATTTTTTCTGTTTTTGAAACAGATCTATCTTTTTTTTCTGTACCATTATTTGGAACATTTCTTTTTTTCGCCATTTATATTCTCCTCAGTTAATATTTCGTATCCGTCTTTTGTAACTAAAACGGTATTTTCATAATGAGATGAATACTTGCCATCGCATGTTTTTACGGTCCATTCATCTTCACATAAATAAACTTCTTTACTTCCTAAATTAAGCATTGGTTCAATGCAAATTACCATCCCAGCTTTTAATCTTGTATTGTTATTAGTATCAAAATTAGGGATATCCGGTTCTTCGTGCATTTCGGTACCAATTCCGTGGCCAACTAGTTCTTCAACAACACTTAAATTGTGAAGATGAGCATAGTCTTCAATGGCCTTGCTAATTTCTTTTACTCTTACACCTTCGCGAACTTTAGATACACCAGCATAAAATGCTTTTTTGGTATTCTCTACTAAATCGATAATTTCTTTAGATACGGTGCCAATTATATATGTCCGTGTGGCATCAGCATGATATCCTTTGTAAGATAATACTATGTCACAAGAGACGATATCACCGTTTTTTATTTTATAATTACGAGGAATACCGTGAACGACTTCATCGTTGATTGAGATACATATCGTTGCTGGATATCCTTCATATCCTAAGCAAGATGGGATACAATCATTTTGAATAATGTAGTCATGGGCTATTTCATCAATTTCTTTAGTAGTTATTCCTACTTTTAAATGCTTTTCAATTTCTGCAAAGGTTTCTTTTAATCGCTTGCCTGCTTCGCGCATCAAGCTTATTTCTCTTTCGCTTTTAATACTTATCATTTATAACCTCGATTATTTCTTGGTATATATCTTCACAACTTCTAGTTTCAGTTGTATTGGCATCAATCACAACGAGCTTATTTTCTTTTTGATAATAGTCTATAATCGGTTCAGTATTTTTGATATATAGAGCAAATCTTTTATTGAATGCTTCTTCATTGTCATCTTCTCTTTTTTGAAGAGATTGACCACATGAATCACATATTCCTTCTTTTTTAGGAAGAAACTTGGTTGTCATGTTATATGATTTGCCACATGGGCAAGTAATTCGACCCGTAATTCTTTTTCGACATAGGTCTTCATCAATATTGAAATATATTACTATATATTCTACTTTTAAATCATCAAGTATTACACTTAATTGTTTTGTTTGATTAAGATTACGAGGAAAACCATCCAAGATAAATGGCTTTCCTGCGATGTCATTTAATTTGTTTTTAAGTAATGATAATACACTTTCATCATCAACTAACTCTCCAGAGGCTATAATATTTTTAATTTTTTGACCTAACTCTGTATTTTGTGTACTTATTTCTCTTAGTAAATTTCCAGTTGATATTTGAATATATCCCAAATTCTCAGCCAAAAGACTACTATGTGTTCCTTTTCCTGAGGCAGGTGCTCCTAAAAATATTATACTTTTCATTTTATCTTAATCTCTTTCTGCGAGCCTGATAGCTGCGACTTATTAAACTACTTTCCATTTGTTTGTATGTTTCAATCGCTACACCAACTACTATAAGAATTCCTGTTCCACCGATTGATACGGTTGCCGGTAGTTCAAAAATACCTGAGAACAAAATTGGGATTCCTGCTAAAACGACAAGGAATAGGCTACCAACAATAGTCAATTTTCCAAGAGAATTACTGATGTATGTTGATGTTTCTTCGCCAGGTCTTGTACCAGGAATATATCCTCCTCGTTCATTTAAGTTTTTACTCATTTCTTCAGGATTCATAACCATGAACGTATAGAAATATCCGAAGAAAATAATTAGTATTACATATAGCAGAAAACCAGTTGGAGTTGTAAATGTAATATAATTTTTAACAAACTCAATTGCAGCTTCATTGCCAATTAAATTCACAATAGTTGCTGGAATAGTTGTTAAGATTGATGCAAATATAACAGGAATAACGCCAGCTGAATTAATCTTGATTGGCAAGAAACTTTGATCTTTGCCATATGCCGAATTAGTACGATTAGCGTACTGAATTGGTATTCTTCGCTCAGCAAGTTGAATCCAAATTACACCAACGATAATCAAAACATATACGATGATAAATAAAGCAAATAAGAGAATTCCTAACCAACTTGCATAAGTTCCTGCGGTGATAAATCCAGAATATGCGCCCGTAAATATGGTTGGCATACTTTGAATAATACCAGCTAGAATAAGCATTGATTGTCCATTTCCTATCCCTTTATTAGTAATTTGATCTCCCATCCATAGACAGAATGCTGTACCAGCAGTCATAACTAAGGATGTCTTTAACATGGCATATACTCCAGCACTACGCATGTAGAATATACATAAGACGTAGGCTTGCACAAAGGCTAGAATAATTCCTATATAGCGAGTTATCTTATTAATCTTTTGACGACCAACATAGCCTTGGTCTTTTAATTCTTTAAAATAAGGAATAATATCCATTTGTAATAATTGAGTAATAATTGATGCTGTAATGTATGGAGATACTCCTAGAGCGAAAATAGAAAAACTTTTTAATCCACCACCGCTCATTAAGTTAAATATTTCTAAGAAACCTAGTTCTTGATATACAACAGATGCCCAAGGAATTGTAATTGTTGTCCCTAGGCAAAAGATGCCTAAGCAAAAAAGAGTAATGTAGATTCGCTTTCTTAAATCTTTGTTTTCTTTGCTAAATAGCTTGGAAAATCCACGAAACATCTAAATCACCTCTGCTTTGCCGCCTGCATTTTCTATTTTAGTTACAGCTTTGGCAGAAAATCTTTGCGCTTTAACTGTAAGTTTTTTAGTTAATTCTCCATTTGCAAGTACTTTAATTCCAGATAATTGTTTTTTGATGATTTTTCTTTCTTTTAAGATTTCTGGAGTAACAGTATCTCCATCTTGGAAAAATTTGTCTAAATCTGATAGATTAATTGTAGCAAATTTTGTTTCAAATTGCTTGTTGTTAAATCCGCGAATAGGAATTCTTCTATGAAGAGGAGTTTGTCCTCCTTGGAACCATGCTGGAATTGATGCACCACTACGTGACTTTTGTCCTTTTTCTCCACGAGTTGATGTTTTTCCCATTCCACTTCCTGGACCACGGCCAACTCTTTTTGATACTTTCGTTTCTTTACTTTTTGGCAAATTTTCTAATTTCATCTTACAATTCCTCAACTTTCTTACCGCGAAGTTCAGCTATATGTTCAGGAGTTCTTTGCATTTTTAAAGCTTCTAAAGTAGCTTTGGCAACGTTTACTTGAGTATTTGATCCAAGAGATTTAGATACAATATCTTTTACTCCGGCAAGTTCAAGAACTGCTCTTGCTGCTCCACCAGCAATTATTCCGCGACCTTCTTGAGCTGGTTTAATAAGCACAACTGCTCTTCCTACTTTAGCTGTCGCTTCATGAGGAATTGTTCTTCCTTCACTTAAAGCTACTTTCGTTACATTTTTATTAGCTGCTTGAATAGCCTTTTTAATTGCTTCTGGTACTTCGTTAGCTTTTCCACTACCAATTCCAATTAATCCTTTTCTATTTCCAACAGCTACTGTCGCAGAGAAACGGAAGTGTCTACCACCAGATGTTACTTTCGTAACTCTTGTAATGGAAATAACTTTTTCTTCTAATAAATTTTTCTTTTGTTCCATTTTTTGATTTCTCATGCGTCCTCCTAAAATTCTAGTCCAGCTTCTCTTGCTGCATCAGCAAGGGCTGCAACTCTACCATGATATAAATATCCACCACGGTCAAACACTACTGTTTTGATTTTTAATTTTTTACATTTTTCAGCAATATCTTTGCCCACTTGTTTAGCAGCTTCGATATTTCCACCATTCTTTATTTTTAATTCTAGTGCAGAAGAACTTGCTAGGGTCGTTTTAGCTACGTCATCAATAACTTGAGCGTAAATACCATTATTTGATCTAAAAACATTTAATCTTGGACATTCTTTTGTACCACTAAGGGTTTTACGTACTCTAATGTGTCTTCTAACACGAGCTTTATTTGTCGCTTCTTTTTTAATCATAACTTAACTCCTCCCTATGCCGCTTTCTTTCCTTCTTTACGACGTACATATTCGCCTTTATAACGGATTCCTTTACCTTTGTATGGTTCTGGTTCTCTTATTTTACGAATATTTGCCGCAAATTCACTTACTTTTTGTTTGTCAATACCATGAATTGTTATTTCGGTATTTGACTCACTTGTTACTGATAAGCCAGTTGGAACTTCTACTATTATAGGATGGGAATATCCAGCACTTACTGTTATTTTATTGCCAGCAACACTAAAACGATACCCAACACCTACTGCTTCTAGTCCTTTACTAAATCCATCTGATACACCAATAATCATATTATTGATTAATGAATTAGTAGTACCTTGCATAACATTTGCTCTTTTTGAAGGCTTTTTTTGTTTAGTTAAAACAACATTTTCTTCAATTTGAACATCGATTAAATCGCTAAATGTATAGCTTAGTTCTCCTTTTGGCCCTTTTACTTTAAATTCATTTTTTTCTATCATGGCTGTTACACCATTTGGAAGTGTTAATCTTCTTTCGCCAATTCTACTCATAGACTTCCCTACCAAATATAGGCAAGGACTTCACCTCCTAATCCTTTTGCTCTTGCTTCTTTATCGGTCATTAGGCCTTCAGAAGTAGATATAATTGCAATACCTAGGCCATTTAATACACGAGGAACTTCGTTTGCTTTTGCATATACTCTTAAACCAGATTTACTGATTCTTTTAAGTCCTGTTATGACTCTTTCCTTCTTAACACCATATTTTAAAGTTAGGGTTAGTTTATCACCTTGTGGACATTTTTCATAATTATAGTCTGCGATAAATCCTTCCTTTTTTAAAATTTCGGCTATTCCAAGAGTCATTTTTGTACCAATGACTTCAACTGTTTCATATCTCATTCCATTAGCATTTCTTATGCGTGTTAGCATATCAGCTATTTTATCTTGTACAAACATTTATATTCCTCCTTACCAACTTGATTTCTTTACGCCTGGTAATTTGCCTTCATTTGCAAGTTCTCTAAAGCAAATACGACAGATTCCATATTTTTTTAAGACACTGTGAGGTCTTCCACATCGATTACAACGAGTGTAAGCGCGAGTAGAAAATTTTGGTGCTCTTTTATTTTTAACAATCATACTTTTTCTTGCCATAATGTCCTCCTTAATTCTTGAAAGGCATTCCAAAGCCTTTTAATAAACTTTTAGCTTCTTCATTGCTTTTAGCCGTAGTAACAAATATAATATCCATACCACGTACCTTTACGACATCATCATATTCGATTTCAGGAAAGATTAGTTGTTCTTTAATACCAATTGTATAATTTCCTTTTCCATCGAAAGCATGAGGTGATACACCACGAAAATCTCTTACTCTTGGTAGAGCTACTTTAACTAGTTTTTCTAAGAAGTAATACATATTTTCTCCTCTTAGTGTAACTTTAACCCCAACAGGTTGCCCTTCACGAATTTTAAATCCAGCAATAGATTTACGAGCTTTAGTTACAATTGGCTTTTGCCCAGTTATAAGTTCTAAGTCTTTGACAGCAGCAGTAATGAATTTTTCATCTTTAGAGCCGTCGCCTACACCCATATTTACAACTATTTTTTCTAGTTTAGGCACTGCCATAACTGTTTTATAGTTGAATTCTTTAGTAAGACTTGAAATTATTTCTTTATTATATAATTCTTTAAAATTACTCATAACTATTTACTCGCTTTCTTAGAAGTCTTTTGGTCTTCTTTTTGTTCCACTTTTGCTTCTATTTTTTCTTCTTTGGCTTTAGTTTTAGATTCTTTTTTTGATGCTTTTAAATCTTCTTTACTTAGAACTTTGACATTTGACACATGAATAGGAGCTTCAATTTCAAAAATTCCACCTGACTCGTTTGTATTTCGAGGTTTAGAATGTCTTTTAACTATATTTAAGCCTTCAACAACTACTTTATTTTCGTTTTTTAAAGTACGTAGGATTTTTCCTTCTTTTCCTTTATCTTTTCCAGTAATTATTCTTACTGTATCTCCAACTTTAACTTTCATAAGTACCTCCTATAATACTTCTGGAGCAAGAGATACAATTTTTGTATATTCTTTTTCTCTTAACTCTCTAGCCACTGGGCCAAGAACTCTTGTTCCAACTGGTGATTTATCATCTTTAATTAAAACGCAAGCATTGTCATCAAATTTAATATATGACCCATCTTTTCTTCGTACACCTTCAACAGAACGTACGATAACAGCTTTGACAACTTTTCCTTTTTTAACAGGACTATTAGGAATAGCTTTTTTAACAGTTCCAACCACAACGTCACCGATATTTCCAGATTTTACTTTAGATCCACCTAAAACTCTTATTACTAAAAGTTCACGAGCACCAGAATTATCCGCAACTTTAAGTCTTGATTCTTGACTAACCATAATAATACCTCCTAAAGGATAACAGCTTCAATTAAAACTTCAACTAATTCATATCTTTTGGTTTTAGATAATGGTTTTGTCATTCTAATTTTTACTGTATCTCCTACTTTAGCTTTGTTTTGTTCATCATGAGCTGCATATTTTTTAGAATATTTAACTTGTTTTTTGTATAAAGGATGTTTTTTAGAGGTTTCAACTAAAACTGTAATTGTTTTGTTATTTGAGCTACTTACTACTCTACCTATTAATTCTTGTTTAATTTCAGTCATTTTTTATTCCCTCCTTAAGTTCTCTTTCTTTTAATATTGTTTTCATTTTTGCAACATCTCTTCTCAATGTGCGAAGCTCTCTTGGTTTTTCAAGAGCGCCTGTGGCATGAGCCATTCTCTTTTGAAATAATTCATCTTTAGTTTCATTAATTTTTTTAGTTAATTCTTCATTAGATAATTTTCTTAGTTCATTAATTTCCAAGAGAATCACCATCCTTTACAAGTTCTTTTTTAACAAATTTAGTTTTAACTGACAATTTATGTGATGCTAAACGAAGTGCTTCACGAGCTATTTCTTCAGTAACACCTTCTATTTCAAACATAATCTTGCCATTTTTTACTACTGCTACCCATTCATCTACTGAACCTTTACCTTTACCTTGACGAGTTTCAAGAGGTTTTTTAGTTCTTGGCATATGAGGGAATATATTTATATATACTTTTCCACCACGTTTCATAAAACGGGTCATAGCTATACGAGCTGCTTCAATTTGACGAGCTGAAATCCATCCGCCTTCTACAGCTTTAAGACCGTATTCACCAAAATGTAGTTCCACATTTCCTTTGGCTTTACCATCATAACTAATTCTATGACTTTTACGATATTTAGTTCTCTTTGGCATCAACATTTTTATCAGCTCCCTTCACTGTTTTTTTTGCAGGAAGTATTTCATCTTTATAGATCCAAACTTTAACACCTATTTTTCCATACGTAGTGTTAGCCTCAGCGGTTGCATAATCAACATCCGCTCTAATTGTATGAAGTGGTACTGTTCCTTCAGTGTATCCTTCAGTACGAGCCATTTCTGCTCCACCTAGGCGTCCTGATACAGATGTTTTACATCCTTTTGCTCCAGCTTTCATTGTATTTCTGATAGCTCTTTTTTGAGCTGATCTAAATGGTGCACGAGCTTCTATTTGTAATGCTATATTATTTGCTACTAGTTGAGCATTTAAATCAGGATTTTTTTCTTCAACAATATTAATATAGATTTCTTCTCCTACAAGTTTAGCAATTTTCTTTCGTAATTTTTCAATATCTTCACCGCCGCGACCAATGATTACTCCTGGTTTAGCTGTGTACATCGTAACATCAGTACGATCTTTTTTACGCTCAATAACTACAGAGGCAATGGCTGCTTCTTTTAAATTCTTTTCAACATATTCACGAATTTTAATATCATTTAGTAAATTTTTAGAATAAGCATCTTTAGAATACCAACGAGATTGCCATTCTTTATTAACACCTAATCTATACCCTATTGGATTTACTTTTTGTCCCATAATTATTTCGCTCCTTTCCCTTCGTCTGTTACACACACAGTGATGTGACTACTTCTTTTATCATGACGATCGACATTTCCACGACTGGCAAATTTAATTCTTTTATAAACAGGTCCTGGGTTTATGTAACATTCTTTGATAACTAGGCTAGATTCATCAGCACCATTGTTATTAACAGCATTGGCAACAGCTGAGTTTAATACTTTATAAATTAAACGACTAGCTTTTGTATTCGTGTTTTCTAAAATTCCACGAGCTGTTGCTACATCTTTTCCTCTAATTAAATCCATTGTCATCCGTGCTAAACGGGGTTTAATCAAAGCGTTTTTGTGAATTGCATATGCTTCCATAATACCTCCTATTTATTTCCGGCATGGCCTGTAAATTTACGAGTTGCTGAAAACTCTCCTAATTTGTGTCCAACCATGTCTTCTGTTATATAAACTGGAATAAAATCTTTACCATTGTGTACTGCTAATGTATGACCTACAAAATCAGGAAAAATAGTTGATCTTCTTGACCAAGTTTTAATAACCGTCTTTTTATTATTTTTATTCATTTCTTGAACCTTTTTCATTAATGATGGTGCAACGTAAGGTCCTTTTTTTAAACTTCTTGCCATTTATATCCTCCTATTTCTTCTTCCTACTTACGATTAATTTTTCAGAAGCTTTCTTAGATTTACGAGTTTTAACTCCAAGCGCAGGTTTACCCCATGGAGTCATTGGACTCTTACGTCCAATAGGGGCACGACCTTCTCCACCACCATGTGGGTGATCGTTTGGATTCATTACTGAACCACGATTTGTAGGACGAACTCCCATATGACGTTTACGTCCAGCTTTTCCTAAATTTACTAATTTGTAATCTTCATTACCAACACTACCAATTGTTGCAATACATGTTCCTAATACTAGTCTTGTTTCGCCAGATTGAAGTCTAATCATGACATATTTTCCTTCACGGCCAAGTATTTGAGCACTTGATCCAGCACTACGACAAAGTTCGGCACCTTTTCCTGGTTTTAATTCAACACAATGAACAGTTGTTCCAACAGGAATATTTGCAAGAGGTAGTGAATTTCCTACTTTAATATCAGCTTCTGGACCATTTTCAATAATCATTCCTACTTCTAAACCATTTGGAGCGATAATATATCTTTTTTCTCCATCTTTATAGTTTATTAAAGCGATATTTGCAGTACGATTTGGATCATATTCAATAGAAGCTACACGTCCAGTTATACCGATTTTGTTTCTTTTATAATCGATTACACGATACTTACGTTTTGCTCCCCCACCAATATGGCGTACTGTCATTTTTCCTTGGTTATTTCTACCACCAGTTTTACTAACACTTTTTAGTAGACTCTTTGTAGGAGTTACATTTTTGGTAAGTTCTTCGTTAGTTAGTGAAGTCATTCCACGACGTCCATTCGTCACGGGTTTATAATGTTTAATTGCCATTTTTGTTCCTCCTCATTAAAGTTCTATAGAAGAACCTTCTGCTAGTGTTATGATTGCTTTTTTGTATGTTTTCGTCTTACCAGCATAACGTCCTACTCTTCTTTTTTTCGATTTTGTATTTAAAGTGTTTATATTTTTAACAGTTACATTAAAAGCTTTTTCAATCGCGTGTTTTATTTCAGGCTTAGTAGCACTTTTAGTAACTTTAAAAATGTACACATTAGTTTCTTTAGAAGCCATTGATTTTTCCGTAATTACGGGTGCAATAATGATATCAGCATAATGTTTCATTATTTAAGCACCTCCTCTAATTTTTTTATTGCGTCTTCATCGCAAACTAGCATATCAGCATTTACTAAATCATAACAATTAATTTCATCTGTAAATAATACTAATACATTAGGAAGATTTCTAGTCGCTAAATAAAGATTTTCAGCATCACTATTTGTAACAAATAAGATTTTGTCTTCTAATTTTAAATTTTCTAGTACTTTTACTGCATTTTTAGTTTTGTTACTTGCGAATTCTAAGGTATCAAAAACCATCAATTCTTTATCTTGTGCTTTATGAGTTAAAGCTGTTTTTAGCGCTAGTACTCTTTCTTTTTTGTTAATTTTAAATGAATAATCCCTAGGATTTACACCAAAAGGTATTCCACCTCCGCGCCATTGCGTAGCACGAATTGATCCTTGACGAGCACGACCAGTCCCTTTTTGTTTCCAAGGTTTTCTTCCGCCCCCAGAAACTTCGCTTCTGTTTTTAGTTTTTCTTGTGCCTTGTCTTAAAGCATCTAATTGTAAACGAATCATTTTCTTTAGAGCATCATCGTTTACTTCAATATTCCATATATTATCAGCCAATGTTAAATCTTTAACTTTTTCACCTTGTAGATTTTTAACACTTATTTTTGTCATATCTATATATCCTTTCTAAAGTTTTGCAAAATTAATTGCTAGCTTCTTCAGTTTCCTTTACTTCTTCAGCATTTTCAACTTTTTCAGTTTCAACAACTTCAGTATTTTCTTCTTTTACATCAGCCGCATCAACAGAGTTGTTTTCTACAGGTGTTACTTCTTCTACTACTTCATCCACGATCGTTTCTTCATAGGTGATAATTTCTTTAGGATTAGCCTTTCTTTGATTTTTAACAGCTGATTTAATTAATACTAATGATTGTTTTGGTCCCGGAATATTTCCACTTACTAAAATATAATTTTCATTTATGTTTACTTCAATTATTTCTAGATTTTGAATTGTTACCGTTTCAGTTCCCATATGTCCTGGTAGGTTCTTACCTTTTAAAACTCTTTTTGGCAACATTGTACCAAGTGATCCTGGGCCTCGATGATAATGAGATCCGTGAGTCATTGGTCCACGTGATTGATTGTGACGTTTAATCGTTCCTTGGAAGCCTTTTCCTTTACTTACGCCTGTTACGTCTACAATTTCTCCTAAAGCAAATACGCCTGCATCTATCTTATCTCCAACATTATAAGAGCCTTCCATGTCTCTTATCTCTTTTAAGAAGCGCTTAGGTGTGGTGTTTGCTTTTTTTGCTCTTCCTTGTTCAGGTTTGTTAGCATTTTTTTCTTTTTTGTCAAATACGCCTAGTTGAATGGCATTATATCCATCTGTTTCAACAGTTTTTACTTGCATTACAACATTTGGTTCTACACTTACAACTGTAACCGGAACTAATTTTCCATCTTTTGTGAACATTTGTGTCATGCCAACTTTGCGTCCTAAGATTCCTTTCATAATTTCTTTTCCTTCCTTACTTATAATTTAATGTTAATGTCTACGCCACTTGGCAAATCTAAATGTTGTAGAGCATCAATAGTTTCTTTGCTTGGGTTTTTAATGTCGATCAATCTTTTGTGTGTTCTTCTTTCAAATTGTTCTCTAGCATCTTTGTACTTATGTACCGCTCTTAAAACCGTAACTTTTTCTATTTCTGTTGGTAGAGGTACAGGCCCAGCTATTTCTCCGCCTGTTCTTTTTACAGTTTCCACAATTTTTCCCGCAGCTACATCAAGAATTCTATGATCATACGCTTTTAAATTGATTCTAACTTTACTATTTGACATTTAAAATGTCCTCCTTTCGCCTATATCTAGTATAGACATACTCCGCACAAGTTCTCTAATTCACTGTACCAACTTATCCTAGTGTATCAGTAACCTCGTACATCAACGCAGTCATACAAATAGCATTATAGCACTATATTCTATGAAATTGCAAGAAAAATAATGCATTTTGTGTTAATTTTGGATATTTTGAAGTAACTAACTTTTTAATTTTTTCCTTTTTGCAAAGGATATTATGTATAGCAAGATACTAAAAGTAAAGAAAAAACGCAAACTATTTAAACTTAGTTTACGTAAAATTTATATACTAATTAAAACTGTATAGGCAGTAACAGAAATAATTAGCAAAATAAGGATTATCATGAAAGTATATGTTAATATCTTATCAAACATGTTATTCCTCGATTAGCAAAGATTCGGTATTTTCCATTTCTTTAGGAATGGCAATATCCATATAATCAAGAATAGTTGGAGCAACATTCGTTAAATCCCCTTTGTTCTTTAGTTTGATTTTGGAATCGCATATTATAAATGGTACTTTTTCTGTCGTGTGTGTAGTGCGGACATCACCAATCATCGTATCAGCATTTCCATGGTCAGCTAAAAGAATTATTTTATAAAAGTTTTCCTCAGCTTTTTCTATTATTTTTTCTAAGCAGTAATCTACAGCTTTGCACGCCTTTACTGTCGCTTCCATATCGCCCGTGTGACCAACCATGTCAGGGTTAGCAAAATTTACTAAAATGAAGTCATAATCTTTTTCCATACAATTTATAACTTTTTTGGCAACGGCAACACTGCTCATTTCTGGTTTCTCATCATACGTAGGTACTTCTGGAGACGGAACGTGGAATTTATCACATTTATTTATTTTGTCATTTCTTCCCCCGTCAAAGAAATAGGTGACATGAGGGAATTTTTCACTTTCAGCAATTCTAGCTTGCGTGAAATCTAACTCACTTAGGTATATTCCTAGTGGTTGTTTAACACTTGATGGCTCTAAAAAATTGTTTGTTTTAATTTTTTTATCAATAGGTAACATACTGTAAATGGTCAGATTACTTAAATTTTGAATATAGAATTTGTCAAATGTATCACTATTTACAAAAGTATTTAATATTTGTTTTGCTCGATCTGCCCGGTAGTTCATCCAAATTAAAACGTCTCCATCATTAATAAACTTTTTAGCTAGAATGACTGGCTTTATAAATTCATCAGTTATTTCTGATGCATAGCTTTTCTTTAATGTGTCTTCAATATTTAAAGACTTGCTACCTACTCCATTTACGACTAAGTCATAGTATACTTTGGTTCTTTCCCAATTTTCATCACGATCCATGCCATAGTATCTGCCACAGACTGTTGCTATCGTTCCAACTTTGCATTTATTAATCGCTTTTTCAATAAGCTTGATATAACGATATGCCGAATTAACCGGAGTATCACGACCATCAGTCATAAGATGAAATACAATATTTTTAAAACCATTTAAAACTAAAAATTTGTACATCATTAAAAAATCATCTACACCAGCATGAACATTACCAGTGCTACATAGCCCCATCAAATGAATAGTTTTGTCTTTTTGTTCTAATAATTTTTTTATCGCATCATTTTCTAGGTCAGGATTAGCTAAGAATTCATCTACCAATGTTTCATTTTGTTTTAAAAGTCTTCCAGCTCCGATTGTCATGTGCCCAACTTCACTGTTTCCGGGTTGATTTTTCGAAAGACCAACCGCTTCTTCAGATGCTTTTAATAAAGCATGAGGATAGGTATCCCACAGTTTGGTAAAATTAGTCATATTGGCAGCTTTAATCGCATTGCCCTTTTCTTCATCTCTTAAGCCAAATCCATCAAGAATTACTGTTAAAACTTTTTTCATTCGTCTCACCTTTTTTTCTTTACAATCATATCATAACAATATAAAAAATACAATAAAGGCTTATTGTACTTTTTTAAACAACCATCTCTTTTTTATGAAGTCGTAAACGATCAGCGATTGTCGTTAGAAACTCAGAATTCGTCGGTTTAGATCTTTCAAAATCTATGCTGTTGCCAAAGATTTTTTCCATTAGTTTCAAATCACCTCGCAACCAACTTATTTCTATCGCATGTCTGATCGCTCTTTCTACTCTAGATGTTGTGGTTTGATATTTAGTAGCTATTTCTGGATATATTTGTTTCGTAACTAATGTTACGACATTACTACTTTCATAAATTAGCAGGATTCCTTCCCTAATATATTGATATCCCCGAACGTGAGATGGAATTCCTAAATCGTGTAAAAGCACACTTACTTCAATTTCAATGCCATCCGTTTGCTTAACAATCGACTTTAAGCTGTCTTTTTTAAAAATATCTTCTATTCTACTTTCTAATGAAGATAAATCAAAAGGTTTAAGCATGAAGTAATCGGCTTTTAGAGTTTGCGCCTTTTTAATTGTATAATCATCTTTATAACTCGATAAAATAATTATCTTTTTATCGTATTTTTTACTGTCTAATTCTTCTAATATTTTTAAGCCATCAATTTGGGGAAGGAGAATATCTAGAATGATTAAATCATATGAGTCAGGATTATTTATTAAGTATTCTAAGCCTTCTTTCCCATCTGTAAAACTTTCCACTACATTTATCTTTGCATTACTACTAAAGTACTTCTTTACACTACCTGTTACTACTTCATTGTCGTCTATAAAAACAACATTAATAGTTTTTTCCATGTAATTTTTCTTCCTTTCAATAATATTTAATGCATGTAAGTTCATTATAAGGCATTAAGCGACATTATGCTACCGAAAAGATTGACAAGTTATGTCAAGTGTTGTCAAGCTATGTCGGAAAATGTCGAACTTATAAAAAATAAAAAACAAAATAAACATTTGTTAGTTCATTTTGTTTAGCATTTGTTCAATATTTTTGACATCTAGACTAGACTTTCCTACTAAAAATCCATCTAAATTTTTTATTTTCACTAATTCCGTTATATTTTCTGGACTTACACTTCCACCATACAGAACTTTAACTGAATATTCATAATTTTCATCTACGATGTCCTTGATAAAATCAATCGTTTCACTGATTTCACTTTTTTCAGGAGTTCGTCCAGTGCCAATCGCCCAGACAGGTTCGTAAGCTATATATATATCTTTTATCTCAACATTATTTAAAACTTCACTTATCTGTTTTTCTAATACCATGTAGGTGTTTCCTTTTTCTTTTTCTTCTAAGGTTTCACCAATGCAGTAGATAATTTTTAAATCTTTTTCTTGGGCATGATTTATCTTATTGATAAAATCTATATTTATTTCATTTTTTAATTTTCGCCGTTCGGAATGACCTATTATGACATATTTAACATTTAATGAACTTAATTGATCTGCTGTGATGTCACCTGTTAAAGTTGTTTCATTAAAAGAACTTATATCTTGACTCCCTAGTTCGTATTTTTGCGATGTAAAAAAACTTAAGTACACGAACGAAGGAAAGATAATTAGTTTTGTTGAACCGATTGGTAGTTCTTCTAGTAGATTTTGAAAACCAATAACTTCTTCTTTGGTTAATTTATTTTTCAAATTGCAAGCTAAAATTTTCATTTTTCCATCCATTTTAAAGCTTCTAGTTCTTTACTAGCAATGTATTCTAGCGTTGCACCACCACCACTGGAAATAAAGAAGAAATCGTTTTCATAGCCAAATTGCTTAGCCGCGGCTGCTGTATCACCACCACCGATGATAACGTCGTTTTTACTTTCCTTTAATACAGCAAATAAATTTTCTGTCCCTTCTTTAAAACGCTCATCTTCAAATTTTCCACATGTACCATTCATGAAAATTAATTTACTAGCTTTGATATACTTTTTGTATAGGTCTATAGTTTTTGAACCGATGTCGTAGATTATGCCATCATCAATAACAAAATCTATAGGTAGTATTATTTTGCCCTTATATTTTTCCATTAGTTGATTTAATTCTTCTAATATTTTAGGATCATCTGTGGCAAGACTAGAACCAATATTAGCTTTTTTAGCTTTTAAAAATGAATTAGCTATACCACCACCAAGTAATAAAGCATCACATTTAGGTAGAAGAGATGAAATGATTTTAATTTTGTCATCTACTTTAGCTCCTCCCATAAAAACAGTAAAAGGATGCGGGGTATTTTCAATTAATATGTTTAAGTTGCTCAATTCATTTTCAACTAAAAGACCTATGGCATGAGGTAAATATTTAGCTATGCCAGCGGTCGAAGAATGAGCACGGTGAAGAGAGCCAAATGCATCATTTATGTAGATGTCTCCTAGGCTTGCCCAAAATTTAGCTAAGTCTAAATCATTTTTGCTTTCTAATTTTTCAGGATAATCCATGTGTCGCGTGTTTTCTAATAATATAATTTCGCCATTGGTTGATTCATTTACAAGATCACTTACTTTTTTTCCATAGCAAGCATCAATAAATTTAACCGGTTTTTCAATTAAATTTGCTAATTCTTTGGCGATGAGATTTAAACTATTTTTGAGTTTATCTTCTTCACTCTTTACACGTCCTAGATGGCTTAGAATTGTTATTCGGCAATTATTGTTTAATAAGTATTTAAGTGTTGGTATACTTTTTACAATTTTTGAATTATCAGTTATTTTACCATCATGGATTGGCACGTTATAATCAAGTCGAATTACAACTTTTTTATCTTTTAGATCTAAATCATTTATTTTATTCATATTACATATCTCCTTTATATTAAAATTATAGCAGAAAAAACAAAATCATTAAAGATTTTGTTATGACTATTCTTCAAACATTTTTTTGGCTGTTCTAAGCATTTGGGCAGTATAGCCAAATTCATTATCGTACCATGCCACGATTTTTATTAACTGACTTTCATCGCTTTCTACGATATTAGTCGATAAACCATCCACTAATGCTCCATATTTTTTGCCAATTATATCACTAGATACAACAGGGTCTAAAGTAAATTTTAAAGTATCACTCTGATTGTTTTGAAATAAGGAATTGATTTCTTCAACAGATGTATTTTTCTTTAATTCTAAAGTAACATCAATCATTGATCCATCTGCAACCGGTACACGGAAGGCTCCTCCATCTAATTTTCCTTTTAATTCTGGAATGACTAAACCTATAGCTTTGGCTGCCCCAGTTGATGATGGAACAATATTTTGGGCACACGCACGCCCACGACGAGCACGGATCCCTTTTTTGTGCGCTATGTCAAGAGTAGCTTGATCATTAGTATAGGCATGAACCGTGGTCATAAATCCTTTTTTGATTCCTATATGATCTTCAATTATTTTTAATACTGGCGCTAAACAGTTCGTCGTACAACTTGCAGCAGAAACAATTTTATCACTTTCACTTAATTCTTGATCGTTTACACCATATACGATTGTCTTCATCAATCCTTTTCCAGGAGCAGATATTAAAACTTTCTTTGCCCCAGCATTTATATGTTGATTAGCATCTTCAACAGAAGTGAATTTTCCTGTACATTCTAATACTAAATCAATATCCAAATCTTTCCAAGGCAAATTTGCTGGGTCTTTTTCACTAAACACTTTGACACGTTTTTTGCCAGCAACGATAATTTCATTTCCTTCGTAAGTGATTTGATCCTCATGGAAAGATCCATGAACGGTATCATACTTTACTAAGTATGCTAAGTCTTCAGCTTCTGTTAAATCATTAATTGCGATGATATCAAAACCCGTTTGGGTCATTATTTGCCGAAAGGCCAATCTTCCTATTCTTCCAAAACCATTAATTGCAACTCTAATCATTATATTTTCCTCCTATAAATTCTCTTAATATTGATTCATCCGTTACGTATTCTCCCGGGATTGGGAAAAATTGCTTTAAAAAGTCTAATAAGCGTCTTGCCTCTTCATAATAGATAGAGTCAACTCCTACCGAGTAAAGAAGAGGTTCAACAAAAACTTTTATTACCCCTACTTCATATGCTAATGCCGTATTAATGATAGCATCAGCTTGATGAATATATGGGAAAATGTACTTTTCTTCACCATGCCGAACACTTTGCCATATATCTATTGTTTTAGAGACATCATATCCTCGGGTCCGATTATCTCTAATTATTCTTCTTAACAATCGCAAATCTAAAGTTGAGATGTAATTGTGTCGATCAATGTTAAGAGGAATAAAAGGACTTAAATATATTTTATATTTATACTTATTTTCTATTTCTTTTGTTAATTCATCATTTAGAGCATGTAGGCCTTCAATTAAGAAAACACTTTTTTCCGTTAGTTTGACTTTCGCTCTACTTTCTTCCCTTTTTCCAGTGATAAAATTATATTTTGGCAAAGTTACTTCTTCATGATTTAATAGTTTATTTAAATCTTCATTGAATTTCTTTATATCAATAGCCTCTAAACATTCGAAGTCATAATTTCCGTCTTCGTCTAAAGGTGTATCAACTTTATCAACAAAATAGTCATCTAAAGATATTTTTATCGGCTCAAAACCATATGAGCTCAAATAAGAACTAATACGCGATGTAGTTGTCGTTTTTCCAGATGAGGATGGACCCGCGATCATTAAAAACTTGATATCTTTGTTTTGTTGAAATTTTTCGGCGATACGGGCGATTTCTAAATTGAAGATAATTTCATTAGAACGGATGAATTCTTTTATTCCTCCAGTTTTTATTGTTCTATTTAAATCTGTTACATAAGGCATGTCTAAATTTTCTAACCATTTTTTTCCATTACAAAAGGAATCAATAATATTGTCGTAATGAACATACTCAGGAACTGCACCGTTTGTTCTTTTGCTAGGGTATAAGAAAATAATATTATTTTTTCCTAAGTAGACTAGTTCAAATTTATTTAAAACGCTAGTGCTGTAAGGCATTAAAGAATAAAAATAATTTATTTTATCACGAAGTTTATAAAGAGTTACGACACGATCATTAATGTTTTGAACATTGTCAGCTTTTTCTTCTTCATTAATCTTTTTATAATACTTGATGGCTTCTTTGGGATGAAGATTTAATTTTTCGATCTGTTCATTATTTAAAATTATTTCAGTCATTTTAGCCTTGATTTTACTTATGTCATCACCTGTTAAGATTTTATCACCGGTGATGGTGCCAAGCATTCCTCTAGGGACACTGTGAGCATAGATAATGTCAAGTCCAGGATATAGTTCAGCAAGAGCAACTTGAAAGACAAATTTTAAACCAGCTTTATAAATTTTATTTCCAATTAAATCCGTATAATTGATAAATTCTACTTCTTCATTTTTCCTAGGCACTCTATCTAGAGAATATACTTCATTTTTGATTCTTACTCCAACTATATTCGAAATATTTTGACTATCCTTACTAATTGTATAGTAATTTGTGCCTACTTGATATTCATGATTTATATTTTCAAATGTTATTGTTACTGTATCCATAGCATTTCCTCTTATTCTTTTTAAATTATAACATAAAATTTATTTTTGGAGAAAACATTTTTTGAAGAAGATTGTCAAGTTTATGTCTTTTGTTTTTCACATATTTGTAATAAAGAGGAAACTTCTTATATTAAGAATATTCTTGCTTTTTCTCATATTTTATCGTTATATCAGATTTTCTCAAATTATTTTGTCTTTTTTGAATAAAGTATCATGTTTTTTACTATTATATTTATAGGTGAAAAAAATGAACATGGTTCCAACTGTTATTGAAAAAACTAGTAATAAAGAGTATGCTTATGATTTATATTCTAGGCTTTTAAAAGATCGGATTGTTTTTTTAGTAGGAGAAATTAATGATGCAAATGCTAATATTGTTATTAGTGAATTACTATATCTTGATAATATTAATCATGAAGATATTTCTCTTTATATTAATAGTCCTGGGGGAAGTATTACATCGGGAATGTCAATTTATGATACGATGAATTTTATTAAAAGTGATGTTAGAACTATTTCGCTAGGAATGTCTGCTTCGATGGCTGCTTTTCTTCTTTCTAGCGGAACTAAAGGAAAAAGATGTGCCCTTCCTAATGCAGAGGTTATGATTCATCAACCTTTGGGTGGGGCTCAAGGACAGGCAACCGATATTAAAATAGCAGCAGAAAGAATAATAAAACTTAAAGATAAGTTGAATTCAATATTAGCCCAAAATACTGGTCAAGATATAGAAAAGATTGCGCTTGATACCGAAAGAGATAACTTTTTATCGGCAGAAGAAGCACTAAATTATGGATTAATTGATACAATTATTACTTCTAATGTAAATTAGAAGTAATTTTTTGTTATAATGGTGATAAAGGAGGTTGCTATGAAAATTACGATTTGTTCATCTTCCAATGATAATATAGCTGATGAATATAAAATATCGGCAAAAACATTACTAGATTATTTGGTTACTATTCCTAATGCTGAACTTTGTTGGGGTGCTTGTTCTATATCCATAATGGGAATTTGCTATGATACTTTTGTGGAGGCCAATAAGTTGGTTCATGGATATACTACAAAGAAATACCAAGATGATTTAAAAAATCTAACTGATGCTGATCATAAAATACTTGACACTACTTATGATTTAAAAAAAGATATTTTTTATGATGCCGAGATTATTATTTGTCTTGCTGGAGGAACGGGAACTATTTCTGAGTTTTTTGCCCATTTAGAAGAAATTAGAAGTAATGATGCCAATAAATTGTTAATTATTTATGATGAAAATCACCATTTTGATTCAACTTTAGCTTTAATTCTAGATTTGGTGGATCGCGGGTTTAATAACAATTCTATATTTGATTACTTTAAAGTTGCTCATAATTTAGATGAATTTAAGATAATTTTAAAAGAAGCTGGAAAAATTTAATTTTCCAACTTTTTTAATCCATTCTTATTATTGTTTCTCCCGATTGAGAGTATAAAAACTTTTCCTTAGCATATCTAGCTACATAGTCTGAGTCTTGAAGTTTAGTTACTTCACTTTTTAGTTTTTCTTCTTCAGTGAGAAGAGTCTCATATTCTTCAGTCAATTGACTGATTTTTTTGTTATTTTCTAAGATAGCTGTCCAATCTTTAGATACTGAGGTCACTAATAATGTTAATAATGCAATGATCGATCCTGAGATTAAAATCAATCTTTTAGTTTGTTTTTTTGTCCGTTTCATTTCACTAGCCACCTTTTGGGTCATTATAGCACGAACTAAACAAATTTTATAGTCTATCTCTTTTTATTTTTGATTTTTTGACATAATTTTACTATTTTGGGATAGATTATACACATGTATATATAACCTAGACTGATAAGAATTAAAAAGTAGATATGAAATATGCCATGATTTATTTTATATATAATATAAATATAGACAATCACTAAATCAATAATAAATATAAGGGTAATTAAATATTTTAAAAAGACATGCAGTTTTTTTATTATATATAAATTGTATTTTGCTATTAAGAAAAATATATTTCCGTATATGAATGAGATAAACAAGATATATAATTGAGTTAAACTGTTCATTATTTGAATAACTTGGCAATCATACTTTCTTCTTTATTTTTTAGTTTTCCATCTAGGTATGTAAAAGAATTAATTTTGCCTTTTATTTTAACATTTCCTTCGTTTGTGTCGAGTTTTAGAAGTTCGAGTGATTCTCCTAGAAGACGAATATTCCCCATGTTTGATTCCATCAAAAATTCCTCATCATCAAAACTCACTATTTTACTTACTCCAGTTAAACTTATGGAACTACGATCGATCATTTTTATTTCTTGACTGCCAAATGTAATACTATCATTCATATTATGCCTCCTATAAAAATTTATGTTACTTATAAAAATTTATGATTGTTTATTTTGGGCAAAGAAAAAAGTTGGATATTTCCAACTATAAACGTATATTATTCAGCACGATTATATTCTTCTAGAATTTTTTCTTCAAACATTTTTCTTGTTTCAGCATTGGTTGGATGTACGACATCTTCGTATTCTCCATCAGCTTTTTTACGGCTAGGCATTGCTACGAATAGTCTTTCGTCACCTTGGATGATTCTTAAATTTCTTACAACAAAGCAATCATCTAATGTAACTGTTGCATATCCTTTCATTTTACTGTCTTCACCATTGGTTTTAAAAACCTTAACATTTGTAATTTCCATGTAAACTCTCCTTTATGTTGATAATATCATTGTAAGATAAAAAATAATATTTTGCAACAAAAAATTAATAATTTTTGTAAACTTCGTCAAATACTTCGGATTTTATAAGTATTTTATTTTTACTTCTCCGGTAATAATATCTCGATATGTAAAACTTTTTTCTTCACCATTTACTAAAACGGTGAATATATTTGGATATACTTTGTATATTTGTCCTTCAAAACGGCTGGTGCGATTACGCATACCGTGGACTGATACAATTACTTTTCGATTGATTTTTTTGGCTAAATCTTCCTTAACAATATTTATATTCATAGTTCCCCCTTATCTCGGATATCCCACATACATGAGACCATTGCAGATTAATCCACCCATTCCTTCCTCTTTATATTTTGTTTTGTTTAGTAAATCTACAAGATCAATCTCTTTATTTCTTTCAGTTAAGGCAATGGTACATGCAATTATAGCAGGATCAAGAGCATGAATATTGACTCTTTTGGGACTTGAGGCAAAATTAGCTCCAGCTTTGATTAGTTCTTCATAATTACTTTGACATGCACCAGCAATTATTACTAATTTATCATGACTTTTTTCAACATTGCGAGCTACCTTAATGGCTTTGATGAAATTTTCGGAATTTTTATAATTAGCTAGATCTTCTGCGTTTCCTTTTTTGGCATAAAATGCATCATGACCAGTGATTATAACAATGTCTGGTTTATATTCTAAAAGCAAACCTTTCATCTGCTCGTAGATGTGTTTTTCATTGATTTTTTTTCCTATGGCTAATATACCGTTTTTTTTATAAAATTTGAGACAACGATTTAAATACTCTTCGTCGCCATCAATATGAAGAATTTTGGCTGGCAGATAGAAATAATCAGCTCGATTTAATAATTTGTCTTTTATTTCTAAATCGTCTACTTCTTCACCATCTATTTTTAGCTCTTTATCTTCATTCTTATATAGTTTTAAGTCTCTTTCTGGGCTATCCGCATAAAGTCGTACTTCGACTCCTTTTAGATAACAGATTCCATCATGAATTTTAATTACTTTAAATATTGTGTCGTTGTTATAACTGTCTCTGGTTACATAATCCCCTTTTTTTATGTACATGAGTATTCACCTAACTAAGTATATGACGCAAAAAAAAGATTAGAACAGTTTGTCTAATCTATGAAAGAATGTTAAAAGATTGTTGTTTTAACAAAAATTCTTTAATTGGGTATTTTTAAAAGATAAATGTAATTATGATTCTTTGAAACCATATTCTTTTAATTTTGACAAGGTATTTTTATCAATTCGACCATTTACTACTATTTTCGTTCTTTTTTGGAATTCTTTAAGAGCTTTTTCAAGGTTTTTTCCTAGGTAGTTTCCTAATGCAAGTTTATTTGTGTATGCGGGAAAGACTTTGTACATAAATTTGGCAATTTTTCCAATATTCTTATGATTATCACCATATGAGTAATAACCCTTTTTTCCTAAAAATGATGGTTCTAATGAAGATTGGTAGTTTAAATTTAGACCTTTAAACCATTTAGTCCATGTTGTTCTTTTTCCATCACAATCTGGACATTTACCCTTAAAGTATGTCTTATATATTTTTCCATTTTGACCATCGTATTTTTTGGCTGTAGCTTCTATTACTTGTCCATCTCCAAGATAAATTCCCATGTGTCCTTTTTGATAAACTAATACACCAGGTATTTCTGGAATGGTTGATATTGGGCCTTTTTCTACAGCTTCTTTTAGTAGACCTTCGCAGTTTAAATCTTTTTGAGTTATACCATAATACTTAGCATTTTGGGTATGATAATCGTGCCATAGAAAACACTTGTATAAACCACAGCAATCAAACAATCTTGTTTTATCTTTGGTATATCTACCAATGCCCCCATTTTTATATTTATTTTTCTTTTTATATTCGTTTGTAGCCCATTTTACTAAATCATCAGGACTTTTATAATCATACATATTTTGTACCCCCTTTTGTTTATATCTAACTTTTTTTCATTCTTGTTACTCCTAGAAAATTATTACTTTAATTGTTAATATTTTCTTTTACTAGTAGTTTTTGGCATATTATTTAACTTTATTTTATGATAACAAAAACCTTTATCTATATCTTTTATGACTTTCATGGTTTCGCTTAATGTTAGATAATCATCTTGGATGTTATATGCATCCAATATACTATAACAGTATAAACCAAAAGGTAATTTTCTTATATAAGCTATTTCATAATTATTTGTTAATAAACCGCCATTTATAATTTGTTGAACTAATATGTTTTCTTTGTTATTTATTTTAAATTCTTCAACTGTTTTGGTTTTAAAAAATGTATTACTTTGCATAATAGTAAAGATATTAATTGTAATAATATAGAATATAATTAATAAAGATATTAAATTACTACATATATTTATTTTTTGTATTGGACTGATTTATCTTTTAAATTATGGATATTTAGTGATGTTAGAAATATAATTATTATCCAATTTATAAAATTGTTTCTAAAAACTATACCATAATATATACTTATTAATAAAATTATTATTGATATTAATGTAATTATAATCATTGTCATTCACTCCTAAACTATGATTTTTTATTTTTTTTAATATTATTTTTTTTATTACTTCTTTGGAATTATCATGTGAACTCCTTTTATTAAATATTGGATTTGTTTTTTTATTTTATACATTAATCATTTTTATCAAAATAGTATGTATCATAATTTATTTCCCATACGTATTTTTCCATTACTCCCCATTCTTGCATAGTATTTCCAAAATCATTTAAATAGTCAACTAGCCATCTGCTGTTGTGTTCATTTTTAAAATCATAATCGTCAGTTGCATAGACATTGATTTTCCAAATAGTTTTATTGATTCTGTTGATTCTTTTTGCACTTTTTTTGCCAAAGCTTTCATATCCTATAATACAGTCTTTAAATATAAACAAGAGTGGCATTAATATGATAAATATTATTAACGCTATGCTTTCATTTATTACCTCGAATAAATATATATTTAAAAAACATGAGACAAATATTATTAATATTTCTGCTAACAATGACATTATTCTTTTAAATTTTAATAACATGATCATGAATTATGCTATAATTGGGAATTTTTTTGTTATAAAATAATAAAGCATATTTTGGGTTATATTTTATTATTTACTATTATATATTTAGATAGGTGGAATAAAAGTATATTCCACTTATCTAGTTTTCATCTTGATGGTTTTATTGAGGTTTATGAATTATGAAGCATTTAGGTGTTTCATTTTTCATGTTGTCTTTTTGTTTTTGCTTGCAAGATCTGATAATCCTCCTGCTCCCATCGTTGATATGATACATAATACTAATGCATTTAGAAAGTTATTCTCTAAGTTTGAAGATACACAGATAATTGCACTTATTATTCCGATTATTACATTTTGGATTGGTATATATCTATTTGGTAGTTTTTTAATAAAGATCTTTGTTATGGCTCCAGATGTATATGCAACTGTTGGAACTATTAATGGTATTGTTATATTCATTTAAATCCCCCCTTTCAAAGAAAAGGAGATTTTTTTCCCCTTATAATTTTTCTTTAATCATTATCAAAATATTTTTGTAAATTTGACTGACTTATATATTCAATATTTGATATCATATTACTTTTTAAATTATTTATTATTATATCTAATAGGCTTTTTTCTTTGGCATAAACATCAACAAAAATGTTGTCAATTATTTTTATAAACAGCCGTGCTTCACTTTTTTCAAACCCTTCATAATTATTTATCTCTTTATAACACGTTTTTTTATACGCTGCTAATTTTAATGAAATAATATAGTATTTATTCCCTTTGATTAATTCCGAGAATTCATTTCCTTTGTAATATTCTTTATTGAATTTATATTGATTATTTTCATCAAAAACATCGTCATGAAGAATTTGCCAATTATATTCCAAAATATTTATTTTATTTAATATTTTTTCCAAAAAATTATCATAAGCATTATTTATTTCAAATCTTATTCCATACATTTTTTAATTCCTCCTTATTATTTATGGAGTTGCTAAATTTGAAGGTATAGTCCACCAAAATTCAGGTATTAAAGATGGTAGAAGCCTCATTACTCTGTATAGTATATATGAACTTGTTATATTAGTTCCTACTATTACTATAGATTCTGGTAAATCTTTTGGATCAATTGCTGGTCCTCTGCTTGGGTTATCTCCATCCCACGTCCATTCATGAGCATGAGGATTTGGTAAATTTGGATGATGAGTGGGGTGGCTTTTATCCAAATCGTGTTTTGCTTTTCCATCATCGCCATAAAACCTTTTATCTCCATTTGGATTTTCTTTTACAGAATTAGGCTTTGATTTTGTAGGTAATTTGTTTTTATTTTCGCTTTTTACCCAATTTTTTTCTTTACTTGTGTTGGATTTATTAAATATATTTTTTACTTTATTTATGATTTTGCCAAGAAAAGTTCCTTCCTCATCATAATTGTTAACTGGATTATTACACGTATATGTATATAAATTGTATCCATTTATGTTTTCATCAGCATTTATTATACCATCTGCATTAATAAATCTACCCCATTTAGGATTGTAATATCTTGAGTTTAGGTAGTATAGTTTTGTTTCTTCATCGTAGTAGTAACTTCGATATCTATATGGGTTTATGATTGCAATGTTTGTTTCATCGGTGATGGAGTTTCCACTTCTATCTTTGATGCTTAGGATATTACCCCATGAGTCATATTCATATGTTGCTATGACATTATAATTGCTATCCATAATGCCTGTTATGTCTTCTTGAGCATTTTTTAGATAGTAGTATCTAGTGCCATTTAAATCTAGTCCGATTAATCCACTGTTAGCATCTCGTAAATAGTATATCACATTACTATCTATTGTTTCAAATATTATGTTACTATTTTCAAGACTATACTCATGTTTTACACCATTTACTATCTTGCTTGTTCTTATTCCATCTTTGTTATATTCATAAGTAACATTTAGGTTTTTTGATGTATCTTTGTAACTTGATAGTTCACGGCCATTTTGCCAATTTAAAGTTATATCATTACCAATTGTTTTAGGGTTTCCTATTTCATCATAAGTAATGTAAGTGCCATTAAAGTTAGTTAATTGGTCTTCCCATTTAGAGTTATCATAACTATAAGTTGTTTCGTCTAAAACTATTTCTTTATTTAATGGATGGATCTTTTTATTTAAAATATTTCCTTCTGTATCATAGGTATAGGAAATAGTTTTACTATTTTTATAATCATTTTCTTTGATAAGTTCATTTAAGTTATCGTAGAAGTATTCATTTGTTAAAGTATCGTTGTAATAAATATGAGTTATGTTATTTAGGTTGTCATATTTGTAGGAGTATTTGTTTGAACCAGAAGAAAGTGAATCAATTAAAAGTGATGTTCTATAACCTTTTGAAACGTAGGTGTAGTCTGTTTTAAAAGTATCGTTTAAAGTGCTGTTTGTTAATCTTCCTAATGGGTCATAACTATAGTTAATGGTACTATTATCTAAAACAGATGTAGTAACAGCATTGTCTAGATTATAAGAAATTGATTTAGTTTTTTGGAGGGAATTTTTTCGATAATTTTTGGCTGTGACATTAGAGTTTTGGTCATAGTTATATTTAATATCAAAATCACCACTTTGATAGTTTATTAGTCTACTACTCTTGTCATAGTCATAAGCATGAGATTTAATTAATTCTTCATCACGGTTATAACAATCTATTTTAGCAATATTATTAAAATTATCATATCTATAGATGAATTTTTGGTTAGATTTTGTGATGGATTTTGGACGATCTAATTCATCGTATGTGTAAGTTGTTATGTGGTCATTTCCATAAGTGGATTTTTTTAAGTTGCCGTTTTGGGACTCATATTCATTGGTTATTAGAGTAATATCATTACCTATTTTAACTGATTTAGGCTTTAGAAATTCATCATATTCAAAATTATATTCTTTGGCTCCTGAGATAATTTTACTTAAGTTATCTTGATCATTATAGCTATAAGTTATGGTTTTATCATTTTTAGAAATGCTAGTTATTTGTTTTTTCTCATTATATGTGTAATAGGTAGTATCACCATTTGGATCTGTTTCTGAGTTAATTAAGCCATTCGTCTCATTAATATCATAAATTGTTTTGTTTAGTAAAGTATCCGTGGTGCTTTTAATAAACTTACCATCTTCGGTATATTCTGCCGTGTTTTCAATAAAGTATGGATAATCGGCACTTTCTAAGTAAAATTCAAACATATATGGATAAATTGGTCCTTCATCAATTATTTCAATTATGCCGTTTTCGTTGGCACCGAGATCAGATGCAATATCATCTCTGGTTCTTCTAAAAATAGTAATGTAATAACTACCGTTTTCTTGCGGATTTAAAGTAAATAATGAAGGTGTTTTTTCTAGTTTTATGTCTCCGTTTCGACTTTGATTAATATAAAATGATGGGAGAGATGCCGGAGAAATTGTATATAAATCGTCTTTGGTGTTAGTAAGTATCCAAATATCGTGACTACAGTTGTTTTCTTTTAGTTCGATGTTTTTGGTTTCAAAGTTGGCTTCAAAGTATTTGTCTGTTCCTTTGCTTCTAATAAAGTATTTACCTGATGGTATTTTTTCATTTTTGCCAACAACCTTTGTTTTGGTAATGATTGGGTTACCAAAATTGTCGTATCTTATTTCGTTTGATATACCTGATTTGGAGATACCACTTAAAACTCTAGAGGTTAAATTATTATCATACTCAAATATAAAGTTATTTCCACGAGGGTCCATCATTTTGATTAATTCGTTGTTATCATTGTAATTAAATGTTGATGAATTATCTTCTGTATCATTTATTTCAATAATATTTCCTTCATCGTCATAAAAGTAATCTGTTCTTGATATATCTTTATAAAGAGTAATGTTAGTAATGTAAAATTCATTAGCTGAATCTTCTAAAAATAGATTAAATTCTAGACTGTCGTAGTCATATTCAGCCACGAATGTTTCAGAATAGTATTGCCATTCTTCTTCATTATAATTTAACCATATTTGAGGGAAATCATCGGTTGGAATGTCCTCGTTGGTATTAAAAGAAATCTTACAATTGGCTGGAAATTCTGCTGAATAGGAATTATTTAAACCAGAGTTTTTGTACCAAAATGAGACAACATATTTATCGCCTGCTTTTCCAGATGTATTAAATGTTTGATCTAAATTATGAGCTATGTATGGATCACGGTTAATTTTTAAAGCATTTAAGTTATTATCAATAGATATTATCTCATAATTTGGATTTAGATGTATTCCTCCATCATCACTTTGATATGCAGTTAAATTCCAGTTTGAGAGACTACTACTGAAGTCAGAATTTTCAATCATTGTATAATAATTAGCTACTTCATTTTGTTCTAATTGAATATCATCAATGTAGGTAGTTGTGCTATCAAGTTCAATGGAAATTTTTAAACTTGGTGTATTTATATATTGACTAATTTGATATCTTTCAAAATTGTCGGTTAAGTTAAATGTTTCCGAGGTAGTATTATCAATTTTTAATTTTAGTTTACCAGTTCCTTTGGCATAAATACTAAAGGTGTAAAAGGCATTTTGAGGAATATTAATTGTATATTCTAATAAAGGATTATTTCCTGTTACTTTTAACGACCTTTTGCCACTTAAGGAGTAGTCTTCGCTAAAGGTTTTGGTTCCACCTGTAATAGTAAATATTTCATTATCTAATTCAAAACTAGAATTTGAAAGATAATTTTTTATTGTCTTATTTAATTGTTCGCTAGATTGCAAACGATTTTTATCAGCAGCTGTTTCAAAATAATTATAGCTTTTCCCATAAGCATTTGATAATGAATCAGTATTATCTAAATTGGTTACTGTTATGGCATTACCAACATTATTAAATACATAAGTGTTTTTATGACCTAAATTGTCAGTAAAAGTTGTAACATTAAAATCATAAGTTATATCTAATGTCTTACCTAAAGTGTTGTTTAGACCTAATTCAGTTATTTTTTTCATTCGATAAGGAATAGAATTGTAATAATCGAATGTTAGAGATATTTCTTTAGTATCAGTTATTTTATTAAGAAGATGAAGGGAGTTATAGAAAAATTTAGTTATTTTATGATCAATATTAAGAACTTCTACTTGAGATTCATTATTGGTGTTTAAAGTAACTTCTTTTTCTTTGGTTTTAAAAGTTATTTTGTTGGAGGAATATGAAATATTAATAATGTTTTTTACCGGATCAGTTATTTTGGTTATTTTTAAATCAGAATCATAATCAATAAGGGTTTTATCGCCCTCGGTTGATATGATTTGTGTTAAATAATAGGTATCTCCTTTTTGAGTAAAGAATGATTTATTACCGGACTTGTCAATCATTACTTTAGCATCTGGGCCGTATGGAGTAACTGTTAAATTTAAATTATCTTCATCTTTATAATGACCATATTTTTCTTCAACAAAATAATGAATTGTTCCATCTGCATCAACATATTCAATATAGTTAATAGATTCAATTATTACTGGTTTTAGGGTTTGATGATAATTTAATTTATATCCTAGACCATATCCATAGTTGTTTTCTAAAATGACATCATTAGTGTTGTAATACAACAATACATTAGCCGGAGATTTTCCACCTAAAGTTGAGATAATATCAAAGGCAGTTGTTAAATTACCATTGTAAGTGTTAATGTGAGATGTACCATAGGTGTAATTTTGTGTTTTATAGGCTAGATAATCTTCTAAACCATTTTGATTACGATAAGTTATCACTAATATCGGTTTTGGATCTGATGATATATTGTTATTTTTAGAAACATACTTACATACATCATAATTTTTTTCTTTGGTTTCTATGTGAGATTTTAACATCACACCATAGTTTGGAGTTCCAGAGTACCATTTCTTTACTAAGTTTGTAACATCAAATGGAACGTCGTGAATGACTGGATCATGATAATTTAGATGATAATCGCTATAGTATTCTAAACGAGGATTATATTTATCATTAGTAGTTTCCCATGTCGCACTTCTTTCTTGCCAATCTTCTTTCATTTCATGAACATCAATATAGGAATATTCACGATAAAGAAGGTCTGCTATTTGCAAATTAGGAAACAAAGAAATATAAGCATTAATTACCTGACTTCCTGTTCCAATGGTTGGTAAGTCAAATTTCAAAAGACTTCGATAGATGTTTCCATCGCGATCGACGCCGACTTTGAGGATATTTTCTCCACCATAGTTTGTTTTTGGAGAAGTATTACAAATATATGTATCATAGACATTGTTTTGGCTTGCACTATTTGTAATGGTTGGGTCAATAGATATTGGGAAAACTCTTCTTTTATCATGTAACCATTTTGTATCTAATTTTAAAGTAATTAGATAATTATTTGACAACTTGTCTAATTGGTAGGATATATTATAATTATAAGAACCAATACTATCGAACATGAATGGTTCTTCAATCATAAATATTTCAACATTGTTTTTGGAAGCAATAATTTTGTTATCTTTCATATTTAAATCAAGATTTGTTGAGACTTCAAATTCTAGGGATTTAGGAATATTTTCTTGACTATGTAGAATTATTGCTTCTTTTACTTTGGTATTTTTTACTTGATAGTCAATATCTATATCATTTAAGATATTTCGATAAGTAATCTCTTCTTTATTTTTTTTAAATGGTAAAAGTTCCATACTATTTTTTAAGTTGATAACTAAGTAGTTATCCCCTTTTCGCATTTCTAATAAATTTTTTTTATTAAAAATACTTTTGAAGGAATTTTGTTTGTTTTCAAAACTATCCTTATTTTTGATTAACGTATTGTTTATTTCTAAGTACTTGCCATCTTGTAAGTAATGGACGTCTTCGTCATAAACATAAGCAATCATTTCGCCGTTTGGCTTTAGAAAAGGCTTTTCGCGCAATTTTCTTTTTTCTGTTAATTCTTTCATTTTTTTCACCCGTTGTATGATATGAAGAAGTTACTTTATGTTCGCTAGAGCATTTATTTTTTCTTTAACTTTTGGATAGTAATTTTTCCAAATTGTCGATTCATCTTTATCAAAATCGAATGATACTTTTTGAACTGCTTTTGTTGGAGAAAGACCTGTTACTATTATATTATAGTATAATTTATTTTCTATTCCTTGGAGTTCTTTTAAATTTGTGTCAATTATTTTTAAACTTTCTATTTTTGTTGGTAATATATTTCAATATAATTTAGTTCTTCAATTATTTGCTTTTGTCGTTCTTGTAATATTGCTATTTCATTTTTCATATTGATGTAACTTGGCATTTTATCACCCCTTAAATAAGTTATTCGATTTAATAATTCACAGTAATTACAAACATCTAAAAAAGCATCAAATTTTATCATTTTGATGCTTTTTGGTTATTTCCATTTACCTATAGCTGTAACTGTTATATATAAATCTGTTGGTTCATTTCTTATCCCTGGTCCTATTGGATATACACCGCCGGGGTTTGTGGTGGTTATTGATTCTATGTTATATGGTTGAATTGCAAATATCTCTGTACTGGTATTATGACTGTATGTCACGGATGGAATACTCGCAAACTCATGAGGGAAATCCTCTAATGTTACATAACCATAATAAATGTAATCATTTAATTTCTGGGTTACCGTTGCTCGATAGCTTTTTGTACTGTAACATATCATTGTTCCATCAGAGAACTTAATGTATGTGCCATTTGAGTTAGACCTTTGCTCAATTATTGTGCCATATAAAGCTTGATTGTCTTTTAATTTTACTAGGCCTGGCTCTATTTCTTCACTTTCTAAATAGTTTGAAGAGCCTATAGTAATATCATTATTTACTAGGCTTATACTATTAGCATGAATGTTTCCTTCACTATCAATTCCAAATTTATTATTGGGGTTTGTTATACAATTTGTTTCTAAATTATTAATTGCTAAACTTACACCATTTTCGTTGGTAGTAAATAAGTTTTCCATTTTGTTCACCTCCTTGCTTTTTATCCTATGAAAAAAAGCACTTGATTTGTGCTATATTTTTGTTGATAACTTAAGAGTTATTCACTTTTTCTTATTTTTACGGCTGTTCCATAGGCAATGATTTCAGCGGCTCCACTCATTACTGTTGATGATCCATAGCGAATATTTATAATGGCATCAGCACCTAAAGCTTCGGCATCATCCACCATTCTTTTGGTAGCCATACTTCTCGCGGTCGATATCATTTCAGTGTATCCAGATATCTCTCCTCCGACAATAGTTTTCATTCCAGCCATAAAATCCTTACCTATGTTTTTTGATTGAACAATTTGTCCTTTTACTACACCTAAGGCTTCTGTAATGGTATAACCTGGGACATAATCAATATTTACTAGCTTCATCTTCTTCTCCTCCTAAAATCTCTTTTATTCTTGCTACTAAATTGTATATTATTCCTAAAAGCGGAATGCCAAGTATAAGCATAATGAACCAATATACTAACCAAGGAATATTATGTTCCTCGCTAAATTGAAAATAGCTAATTATGGCTATTAAAAAGATAAATATGGTACCAAATATGAAACTGGAAAGACAGGCACCTATTATCTTCTTGCTTTTTTTGGTCTTAGTATTTCTCATTGTAAATCCCTCCTTATTAAGTTTATTCATTTCACAAAAATAATTAGTAATATTTAATGTTTCGATGGTTTCGTTTGTTTTATTAATTTCATTACACATATGTTTGACTTTAGCATATCTTTTTTCTTCATTTTCTATTTGTCTTATTTTTTCATTTAAGCACTCTTTCAAAGTTATTTCCTTTGTATTTAGTCTTTTTAAATCGTTTATTGGGACATCGAGTTCCCTTAAAAATTTAATTATTTTTAATTTTTTGATATCTTCTTCGTTATAGATGCGATACTTATTATCCTTGTTGCGTGTAGGAGTCAATAACCCATTTTCTTCATAATAACGAATGCTTTTTCGAGATAGTCCTACAATATGAACTACTTCATTTATAAACATACTTTTCCTCCTCTCAAAAAACAATATAGACTATAACCTAGGGGTAGTGTCAAGTAATTTTTTAGAAAAAAATAAAAAGTAGGAGTTTCTCCTACAAATTCTTTGTTAATTTTTGACATATTTCTACTAAAACTTCTTCACTTAATTCCTCAGCCCTAACGTTTTCACTTAACTGATGCGTTTTTAGCACTTCTTCGACAACTGTCCAGTTATAGGCTTGTAAGTTGTTCTTTAATTGTTTTCTTTTTTGACGAAAACAATCCTTTAGAAAATTATTATATATTGGAAAATCTATGTCTGGCATAATAGATCTTTTAGTTAGTTTTATAACTGTACTTTCAACCTTGGGAATAGGACTAAATGCTGTTCTCGGAACATCTACAATTCTTTCGATAGTAAAGTGGTATTTTAAATAAAGCGTGAAATAGCCATACTCTTTATTGTGCGGTTTTGCGAGTAGGCGATCTGCTACTTCTTTTTGAACCATGATTATAATATCAATAGGATCAAAATTTTCTTTTATAATATGCTCAATAATTGGGGTTGTAATGTAGTATGGAAGATTTCCTACGATATGAAGCTTGTTATATTCTTGGAAAATGTCTCTTTTGGTGGCCTCTAAAAAATCTTGATAGATTATTTGGGTATTTTCATCTTCTAGTTGGTTAAGAATTGACTTTAAATCTGTATCTATTTCATAAGCTATAACTTTTGCTCCTAGCGTTTTTATTTTTTTAGTTAAGGCACCTCTTCCAGGACCTATTTCTATAATTAAGTCATTAGGAAAAACACTAATAGCTTCGATAATACTATTAATGTATTCTTCTTTTATTAAAAAATTTTGTCCATATCTTTTTTTAGCCTTCAAGTCTTTCCCAACCATTTCTTAATACTTCGTAATTAATTGTGCTTCTGCCTATTACATCATAAGCATAAGAGATTGTTGGCACTAATAAATCGAGAGCATTTCCTCTGACTCCACGGTCTAAGACAATTGCAATTACTGGTTCCTCAGATACTCGTTTGCTGTTAAATCTTACAATCGAACCACATGGAAGATTCTTAGATGATGCTACTATTTTGACTGTGCCATAATCTTTATCTTCATATGTCGTTTTTCCATCCCTAATATTATAATTAGGAGAACATGCTAGACTACCATTGCATAAGGGACAGTTGTAAACATATCCAGTTAAATCGCCTGTGTAGGAATCAATTGAATTATATAAATCTTCGGAATTTACTTCAATTACTTTTAATGCCATCGTTGATAAGTTTATTGTCTTATTAATATTATCATTTTCTACTTCTTTTTCAAAAACATTAATTGATGCTTTTGAAATTATTAATAAAAGAATTATAATCGAAATACGAACGACATAATTCATTGTTTTTTTCATTTTTCCTCCTTAATGGATAAGAAAATTATACCATGGGAATAGTTAATTTGTCAAAAATTCGAAGGGCATTTTGGTTGGTATTTTCTGCTATATTTTGCCAAGAAGTTCCATATAATTCAGCCATAAATTCACTAATGTCTTTTATGTATTTTGGTTCATTTTGCGTCCCACGATAAGGATGGGGTGTTAAGTATGGAGAATCTGTTTCTAGGACAAAATCATTTAAGGTTAGATTTTTATATACTTCTTTTAACTGGCAATTTTTAAAGGTTATGACCCCATTGACGCCTAGGACGAAGCCCATATTTAAATAAGTTTTGGCGGTTTCAATCGATCCCGAAAAGGAATGAATTACCCCTTTTAAATGAAATTTTTTTAAAGTATTAATGGTATCTTCTGTAGCATCACGGGAATGAATGATTACAGGTATATTGTAATTCTCAGCAATTGCTAGTTGTGTTTCAAATAACTTAATTTGAGCAAGGCGATTTTCTTTACCGTAGTGATAGTCTAAACCAATTTCTCCAATTGCAACTATCTTAGGATTATGAATGTTTTTAATAATATAGTCTATGTCTTCTTTTTGATATGTTTCAACATTTTCAGGATGAATACCTATCGCTCCATACATGTTATGAGAAAGATTTTTGACTACTTCTTGATTACTTTGCATATCTGTACCATTATTAATGATGATGGAAACATCGTTAGCATTCGCATTTCTGATTATTTGCTCGATCTTGCCATAATACTTTTCTTCTATGTGGGCGTGTGTATCGATTAACATGTTATTCCTCCTCGATACGAGCAAATAAAACTTCTTTTTTCCCAAGTTTTGTGTTTTCTTTATAATATCCGAATTTATCTAGAGTATTAAATGAGCAGGCATCGGTATTGATTTGAGCAAATATTTTAGCACTTGTTTCTGGTAAAAATGCTTGTAGTAAAACTGTTCCAAATCGAATCGATTCAATCAAATTGTAGATAACTGTTGCTAAACGATCATTTTTTTCAGGGTCTTTTGCTAAGGCCCAAGGAGTTGTCTCATCAATATATTTGTTTGATTGACGAAATATTTCAAAAATATTATCAAGAGCATCTGCTATATGCAATTCGGACATGTTTTTATCCACTTTCTGTTTCGTACTAATTGCTAAATCAATTAATTTTTCATCAATATCTTCTTTTACTTTAGTATTTGTTATGATGCCATCAAAATATTTTTCGGCCATACCTATTGTACGATTTACTAGATTTCCAAGCACATTAGCTAAATCGGCGTTGGTTCTTAGAATTAAGGACTCTTCAGAGAAATTGCCATCATTTCCAAAGGGAACTTCTCTTAGACAAAAATAGCGGATTGCATCAACTCCATATTTATTTATGTATTCACGAGGATCTTTATAGTTTCCTAACGATTTCGACAGTTTCTTTCCATTAACAATTAGCCAACCATGACCAAAGACTTGATGTGGAAGAGGAAGATCTAACGCCATGAGAATAATTGGCCAAATGATAGTATGAAATCGAACTATCTCTTTTCCAACTAAATGAAGGTCGGCGGGCCAGAATTTTTGAAATTCTTCATCATTATTTGTTAAATATCCTAAAGATGTAATATAATTTGATAGAGCATCGATCCATACATAAATAACATGATTTTGGTCAAAAGATACGGGAATTCCCCATTTAAAAGAGGTTCGAGATACACAAAGGTCCTCTAGGCCGGGTTTGATAAAATTATTGATCATTTCATTCTTACGAGATATTGGTTCAATAAAATCTGGGTGACTGTTTATATATTCTAATAAACGATCTTGATACTTTGATAAGCGTAAAAAGTAGGCTTCTTCACTTACTTCTTTAAGCTCACGGCCACAGTCAGGACAAAGATTATCTTTAGCCTGTGATGGAGTCCAAAATGATTCACAAGGAGTACAATATAATCCCTTATACTCGCCTTTGTAGATATCATCTTGTTCATATAGTTTTGTAAATATCTTACTTACCGTTTGTTCATGAAGTTTGTCAGTTGTTCTAATAAATTTATCATAGGAAATATTTAGAGATTTCCATAAATCAATAGCGTTGCTTACTACTTCATCTACGTACATTTTAGGCGTGATACCAGCTTCTTTAGCTTTATTTTCAATCTTTTCTCCATGTTCATCAGTTCCAGTTTGAAATAAAACTTCGTACCCGTCCAGCCTTTTGTAACGGGCAAGCGAGTCAGCTATAATAGTTGTATAACAGTGTCCAATGTGAAAATTAGCACTAGGATAATAAATAGGGGTTGTTATATAGTATTTTTTGTTCATTTTTGTTCCTTCTTTCTTTTAACAATAAAAAAATCACGAGTTAAGGACGAGTTGATATCCCGCGGTACCACCTTAATTCATGATTTGTTCATGCTCTTATTTTGATAACGGAAATGAATTTTTTCCGGTTTAGCTCCAGAGCCATGTTCAAGATTTCATTTTGTTCTTTTTCACCATTTAGAGAACTCTCTTTTTTAAAATGATTTATCTTTACTCTTTCCTTCATTGCTAAATATATTAAAATGTTATCACACTTTTAGGAAGGAATCAATATATATCTAATTTATCAGACATAATTTTTGATAAAACTTTGGCTAAATATATGTAATCTTCTTGTTTCTCAGATATTATTATGATTAACCCGAGAGAGTCAATTGAAGAAATAATAGGACAAATGGAAAAATAGCCTTCAATAGTTTGATCTTCAAGGATTATTTTTCTTTTTTCTTCACTGAGATTTGTTTCTCGATTATCTATTAAACTCATTAACTCTTTTGATAAAGTGCAATTCAAATAGGTTGATTCTTTCGAAGTAGCTATTATTTTTTCACGATCGGTTATGATAATATCAACGGAAAGAATAGAACTTATAATATTGCATAATTTAGTACCTAATTCTTCAAAATTTTGCATGATAGAATGCTTTTTTAGCAAAATTGCTTCATCTTCGGTAAATATTTCTAATGTTTCTCCATCTCTGATTCCGAGATTTCTTCTGATTTCTTTAGGAATGACAATTCTTCCTAATTCATCAATTTTTCTTGTTATTCCAGTGGCTTTCAAGTACACTTCACTCCAATTCTTATTCTTAGTTTGGAGAGTTAGAAAAAATTTATACTATAATACCTTTTCTAATAAATTTACAAGATAAAATATGAAATGTTTTTCAAGATTCTTATAATAAAGTTCTATTTTGATTCGCTTGTTTTGATATTTGATGTTAAAGCTGCGACTTAAAGATAATGCTTCTATTAAGAGTTTATCTCCTTTTATATTATTCGTAGTCTCCTCTGGAAGCTCAATGCAAATTGATCGATCTGTTTGAATAACATTCTTTATACCATGCTTTATAGCTATTTTTTCAAACCATTCTTCATACATATAAATTAGAAGATTATCATCAACTTTACCAAATCGGTCTTCAAGTTCATTTTTAATTGTTAGCAATTTGTCATATGAGTCTATTTCATTGATTTTTTGGTGAATCTCGATTTTAATACTTTCGTCACTAACATATTCATCACTAATGTGAGTTGCAACATTGATTAATGCTTTTGTATCTTCTTCCTCTTCCACAGGTTGACCTTGCTGACGCTTTATTTCATCATCTATCATTTTCATATATAATGATATCCCAACCGAATCTACAAAACCAGCTTGTGAAGCACCAAAGATATCACCAGCACCACGAATGCTTAAGTCGCGCATTGCTATTCGATAGCCACTTCCAAGCTCGGTAAATTCTTTGATTGTTTCTAGACGTTTAATTGCTATTTCATTTAAAATCTTATTTTGGGCATATAATAAATAGGCATAAGCTATTTTATTGCTTCGGCCAACTCGACCACGAATTTGATATAGTTGGCTTAAACCAAATCGGTCGGCGTCATGAACGATTAATGTATTTACATTTGGAATATCAATACCACTTTCGATTATTGTAGTACATACTAATATATCGTATTTACCACTTATAAAATCACTCATAATTGTATCTAGTTGATTTTTTTCCATTTGACCATGAGCATACATTATCTTAGCCTCAGGTATAAGTTCGGCGATATGATGCATGTATTTTTCGATACTTTCAACGTAGTTATATAAAATAAATACTTGGCCTCCGCGAGATAATTCTTTATATATTGCATCTTTGATGATAAAGTCACTTTCTAATATGACGTAAGTTTGAACAGGATAACGATTAACTGGCGGTGTATCAATAACGGATAAATCTCTTAACCCAGATAATGCCATTTTTAATGTTCTAGGAATCGGGGTGGCACTTAATGTTAGAACGTTGATATTATTCTTGTATTTTTTTAGTTTTTCTTTATGAGTTACACCAAATCTTTGCTCTTCATCAACAACTAGCAGACCAAGATCTTTGAACTCTATGTCATCACTTAAAAGGCGATGTGTACCTATTACAAAATCAATCCGACCAGATTTTAAACCATCTGTAATCTCTTTTAGTTTTTTCCCGGTTATATGACGATTTAATAATGCTATTTCAATAGGCCAATCTTTAAATCTTTCTTTGGCTACTAAATATTGTTGTTTAGATAAAATCGTTGTTGGACATAAATACATCACTTGATGATTGTTCACAATTGTCTTAAAAATAGCTCGCATAGCTACTTCTGTTTTACCAAAACCTACGTCTCCACATAGAAGCCGATCCATAGGAACACTGCTTTTTAAGTCTTCGTTTATTTCTAATATTGTCTTTTTTTGATCTTTTGTAAGTTCGTATTGGAAAGATGTTGCAAAGGCATCTTCTTCGGGATAATCTTTATAAATAGGACTTTTTACTTTAATTCGTTCTTTATATAGACGGATTAAGTCAGCTGAGATATCCTTTACTTTGCTTTCAACATATTTTTTGGTCTTTTCCCAACTTATTCCTCCAAGTTTGTTGATTTTGGGTGGAACACCTTCTTTGTCTGTATACTTATATATCGTCGTTATTTTTTCAACTGGTACATATATCTTGTCTTTTCCTTCATAGGCTATTTGCAAAAAGTCTTTGGCTACTCCTCTTATTGATAGTGATGTTATGCCTTGATATATACCAATTCCGTGAGATATGTGAACAACGTAATCACCATTTTGTAATTGATTGTAATCTTTTATTTTTTTACCAATATGATAGTTATTTTTATAGTTTACTTTTTTATGCTCTGTTTCTTCAATATCATATTCACTTATAATACAATAATTATCAATAATAAAGCCATGATTAATTCGAAATTTTTCTACCTTTACATCGGGAAGATATTCTTTTATCTTTTTTATCTGTGAATCGGTTGATAAATAGAAGATTACTTCTTTGTTTTCCTTTTGATATTTTTTTACATCGCTCGTTAATTTGTCAAAATCTTGATTATAATTATTAATTGTTTTGGCACTTAGGTTTGTTCCTTCGGTTGAAAAACGATTTAAATATATCGTATATTGAGGTTTTATCTCATCTTTATCATACATAAGCGTTTCTTTTGTATTTGTTGCTACTTGATAGTCAAAAACATCAGAAACTAATTTTTCATATGAGGCTTCAATTTGAGAATTATCGATAAAAACAGTGATGGCATTGTTTGTGTAATCATATAATGAACTTTTTTCTTCAGTATTGACTTCTTCTAGAGCCATTATTTTTATCTCTTTTATCTCGTTTTCAGATATCTGAGTGTTTTCATCAAAATAACGAATCGATTCTATTTTATTGCCATCAAATTCAATCCGAATTGGATGTTCTTCGTGGATAGGATATATGTCGATGATAAGACCTCGGACTGCAAAGTCACCAGTTTGTAATACTAAACTCTCTTTGTGATATCCGAGCGAAATTAAATGATTTATTATTTCTTCTCGCTTCTTTTCACTATTTTGGGCAATTTCGTAGTAGTTTTGGGATTCAAATGCTGGAAGGTGGTGAAGATATCCCATTAGATTGGTTATAATTATTCCACTTTCTTTTTCCTTTAAACGATTTTGGGTCTCTAGGCGCTTATATTTGAGGTCAGGACTTTCTGCAACTATCATGGCAGATAAAAAATCGTCCATAGGAAAAAGAAATAATTTATCAGTATATGTCGATAAACCATTATAAATTAAATTTCCTTCATACAATGAACTTGTGACTACTAAAACATTTTGTTTTTTTTCTTGATAAAGTTTTAAGATATATAAATATAATAGTTCTTCTGTAAATCCAGATAAGACAATATTATTGTCATATTTAAATATTTTGTTTAAAAAATCCATAGTTAACTCCTATTTTGTATTATAATTGTTCATCGTTTTATCACTGCCATATTTAATAAATGAATCAATTATTTCTATGTATTCGGGAAACATATCTTCTATTATGTTTAATTCTTGGGAAGTAAATTTGTTTAAAACAAAATTGGCGGCATCTTTTAAGGTATCATTTTTAATGCCAATTTTTAAACGAATAAATTCATCACTTTTCAATTCATTGATGATGGATTTGATGCCATTGTGGCCACCTGAGGAACTATTTTTTTTCAATTTATATTTTCCGAATGGTTGATCGAGATCATCTTGAATTACAAGGATATCAGCAATTGAAATATTGAAAAAACGAACAAATTCTTTGACTGATATACCAGATAAGTTCATGTATGTAAGAGGTTTTACAAAATAAACTATTTCTCCATATAAGGTTGTTTTATAATATTTCGCTTGAAATTTTTCTCGGTAGTCTACATTTTTTAAGTATCGGTCGAGAACCATAAAGCCAATGTTATGACGTGTATTCTCATATTCTTTGCCAGGATTTCCTAGTCCGATGATTAGTTTCATATTTACTCCTCCTTAAATATATTTTGATATGTTTTATACTCATTTATATTGATTATTCCCGCGAATTTAATACCTTTTTGACCATGTTTTACAATTTTTACCAACACAAGTGAAGGAATGTTGTTTTTCGTGGTGATTAATTGAACTTCTTTTACTTTCATTTTACATTCATTTGCATAAAGAATTATTTCGTCTAATCGGTTTGGTCGATGAACTAAATAAAATACACCATTTTCTTTAAGATGATTTTTGACAAGATAAAAAATATCTCTTAACGTAATAGTTAATTCGTGGCGTGCTATCTTTTGAAAAGTAGATTTGTTGACATTTGAACTTTCAGTGGTTGGGAAATATGGAGGATTGCAGGTTATAATGTCGAAATATTTCCCAGGAAATACCATTTTTAAATTATTTATATCTTCATTATAGATCGTTATTTGCTGGGTTAAGTTGTTAAGTTCTACCGATTTTATAGCTAAATCATATATTTCTTTTTGAAGTTCAAAACCAATTATGGGGGATGATGTTTTGGTAGATAGAATTAAAGGTATTGGAGCATTTCCCGTACACATATCTAAAATTGTCATTTCTTTAGTTGGGGAGATTTTGACAAATTCTGCGAGTAAAATAGAATCAAGAGAGAATTTAAAGGCATCTGGCAGTTGATAAATATATCGATTCGGGTAATCAAATAAATCATTTTTGATCATTTTCATCTAGATTCAATTCCTCTTTTTCACCATTTACAATGATTGTTATTTTACGATTTAATATATCTACACTGTGGACAATTCCCTTTTTATCATTTATTTTTATTTCTGAACCAACCCTAGGAAGATTCTTTGAACAGGCAGTGTAATTTGCATCTTCATAAGCTAAACAACACAGAAGTCTTCCACATAAACCGTTGATTTTACTGGGATTTAAGGCTAAATTTTGATTTTTAGCCATGTTCATAGAAACTGCTTCAATTTGATTTAAAAAATTGTTACAACATAAACGTTTGCCACATATCCCAAGACCACCAATTTCTTTTGCTTTATCTCTTGCTCCAATTTGCCGAAGCTCGATACGAGTATGGTATATATATGCAAGCTTTTTGGCTAATTCACGGAAGTCAACTCGATCATCGGAGACAAAATTAAATAAAAGTTGATTACGATCAAACGTAAAACTCGCACTGACAATACTCATCGGAAGCTTTAATTCATGTACTATATTCGTGGCCTTTTTTAGCGCTGTACTCGCATCTTTGAGATTTTTTAAGTGAGTTTTATAATCGTTTTCGTCGGCAAGTCTTAAGATTTTTCGAAGATTTTCATCATGTGGTTTATTAAGAACATTTATTATTTTACCGTATTGCAATCCTTTTTCAGTTTCTACTATTACATAATCATTTTCTTTGTAATTTTCTTCGGAAAAAAAGAAGTATTTTTTGCCATTTTCTTTAAATATTACAACATATGTTTTATTCATTTTTACCACTCAATTCTATAATAAATTTATCTAAAAATAACTCAATATTTACATTATAATTCAATTCTTCATTGTATTTCATAAGAAGTTTTTCTAATTTTACTAATTTCTCAATATCTTTATTTATTAAAAATGAAAGTTTTTCGCGGAAATCTTGGTCATTTGTTTTGTTTTTTTCTTTTATACTCTTTTGGACGATTTTTAACATTAATTGAAATATCTCTTCAATTTCTGATCTTTCATTATAATTATTCAAGATTATTTCTTTATTTAGCATAATAGTGGGATTTTCTAATGAAAGATTTTTTAAATAACTTATTACTGTATCTAAATACTGGTTGGCTAATATGTCCGATGTATCTTTTTCTTCATAGATAGATTTTATTATTTCACAACGACTTTTAATGGTGTTAAGACAGTTATTTTGATTTTTGGTGAGGAAAAAGCCTATTATGTTATTTTCTGGTTCCTCTAAAAATTTTAACATGGTGTTGGCAGAAGAGGCATTTAACTTTTCACTTTCTTTAATTATATAGATATTTTCTTTAGTGTAAGTAGGCATGGTAGAAAAACGAGATTTTAGGTCGAGAATTTGTTCTTTTTTTATATTCTTTCCAAGACTATTTATTTCAATGATCGAAGGCAAGTTTCCTGATTCTAATAAATTACAAAAATTGCATTTTTCACAATTTTTTTGGTATTCCTGAGGACAATTAATTCTTTTGATAAATTCTTTGATATCTTGATAACACGCTTCTATGTCATTTGTTTCAATTAAATAAGCATGGGATAGTTTGTTCCCATGGTAGTATTCAACAAGTCTTTTTATAATGCTCTTTTCTGCCAATTTTTCCTCCTACATTAAGACATAATACACTCCGATTAAAGACAAAAGTCCTGGCATTCCTAAAGTAGATACAACACTAATCGTTATTATATTTAAGGGTATAAAAATATTTAATCCCACGACTACTAAATTAAATGCATATATTATACAAAAGGCAAATATAATGCGACGAACAACATATAATATTTTTTTCATATGTAACCTCTTATACTATATATGAGTGTTGTCTTTTATTTATGTTATATTTGTTTGCGATCCGATAAAGCCTTATCTAATGTGAGAATGTCGATGTAATCAATGTCTGCTCCCATGGGAATACCGTATGATAGCCGAGATATGGATACATTTTTATTTTCTAATATCTTTTTTATGTATAATGTCGTTGTTTCTCCTTCAATTGTGGATTTTAATGCTAATATAAGTTCTGGATGATCCAGTTTATCTAGCCTTTTTATTAATGATCCTAAATTTATATCATCAGGACCAATTTCGTTTGCTGGAGATATTAGTCCATTTAAAACATGATAAACTCCACGGAAACTACCAGCTTTTTCAAAGGAGATAACACTTTTTACATCTTCGGTTACACATATTAAGTTGTGGTCTCGAGATTCATTTTGACAAATTTGGCAAGTATTTCCCTCAGCTAAGTTTCCACATATGGAACATTTATCAGTCTTGTATTTAGCGTCTTTTAAATATTTTGCAAAATTTTCAATGTCTTCTTCAGAAAAATTTAAGGTAGCTAAGGCCATCCGTTCAGCGTTCTTTTCGCCAATTCCTGGAAGTTTTTTATAATAATTAATAAGATTTTCTAATGATTCTGGATAAACCATATTAAATCAATCCGTTTAAAGATGCATATTGTCCTAACGTTTTTTCAGTTGCTGCATCTATTTTTCTTAATGCATCCTTGGAAGCTAAAAGAATCATGTCTTCTAACATTTCTTTATCTTCTGTGGTATTTTCAAAATCATAAGTTATTTTAATTGAGATTAATTCCTTTTTTCCATTGTATTTGGCTTCAACCCATTCAGAAGTGCCAATAAATTCTTGTTTTTCTAATTCTTCTTTCTTTTTGGTAATCTCTCTTTGTAATCTTTGAGCTTGTTGCATCATTGCTTGCATGTTCATTTTTATCATTTCCTTTCTTTATTGCAATTTTTACTCTATTTCAATTTTTTCTGAATCAAAAATGTCACTGGCGATATTTTCGATTGATAAATTTTCCTTTTTTTCATCTTTAATAGGGCTTTTTTCGTCTATTATTTCATATTTATAGCCACTTTGTAAATTGTTTATATATTTTGTTTTCTCTAATGACCAAGTTTCTTCATCTATGAAGACCATCTTGTATTTACTTTGGGCATATGTGGCAAAGTCTTCTTCTATGAAATTAACGTTCTCATTTAATTCTTGGTCTTTATGCTTAATCGTCGTAACACAAATGATGTATTCATCCGAGGCGGTTACAGGAATCGTGTCACTGATCATTCCGCGAATTTGGCTTGTTGCCTTCGTTTCGTAGTTTTGCCATAGTTCTTTGATGTTTTTTAGATAGTCTTTTCGAGCATTTACAAAACAATTGTTAATACGGGTGGTGATAAAGTTATCTTTTATCTTTGGAATTGGCTTTTTTACCGATTCTTTTACGTTTGTTTCCTTATCATGAGAAACTTGTTCGATTACTTGATTTTCCGATTTTGATGGTTTATTATTATCTTCAACGTTATTATCACTGTTATTACTGCTGTTTGTTTTAATGTAACTTAAGAGAATCATTTCTATGAGCGAATATGGCTCAACACTTACATTTATTTTGTTAATAATTTCATTTAATTCTAAAGTCATATTTTTATAATCATCATATGATAGTCGGCTGGTTACATCATTTTTTAGATACTTTATTGCCCTTTTTCCTAATGATTCAATCATTTTTTTGATGAATACTTTGTAGTTCAAGTTTATATTTTTTAATTCTTCAATTTGATTTTCGACTTGATCAATGTCATTTTGATCAATTGCTACGATAAATTCTTCAATTTTTTGATTCGATATTGTCCCAATCTCGTTGGTGATAATATCCATGGTTATTTTACTCGCATTTTTAGATAATTGATCTAATATGCTTAGCGCATCTCGCAATCCTCCGTCTGATAATAAAGCAATTTCTTTTAAAGCGTTTTCTTCATATTCTATCGCTTCACTTTGACATACATATTTTAATCTCTCTATAATATCTTCAGTTGTAATTCGTTTAAAATCGTATTTCTGACAACGGGATAAGATTGTTATTGGAACACTTTCTAAGTTAGTCGTAGCTAAAATGAAGATTACATGTTCTGGTGGTTCTTCTAATGTTAGTAATAGAGCATTAAAGGCACTTTGACTCAACATGTGAACTTCATCGATAATATACACTTTATATTTTGAAGTTGTAGGCATTATTTTCACATTATTGATTAATTCTCGAATTTCATCAACACCATTATTAGACGCTGCATCAATTTCAATTATATCTGGATTAGTAGAAAAACTTTGACAATTGGCACAATTTCCACAGGCAGTTCCTTCTTCGGGATTTAGACAATTGACACTTTTGGCTAAAATACGAGCGGTACTAGTTTTCCCTGTTCCTCTTGGACCTGAGAAAAGATATGCATGTGAAATTTTCTGCGCTTTGATGGAATTTTTCAGGATGTTTATAATATGTTTTTGTCCCACTAAATTTTTGAAACTATCTGGTCGATATTTCCGATATAGCACTTTATAATTCATGTTGTTCCTCCGTATACAAAGATTATACCATGTATGTCGTAAGATGTGAACTAAGGAAAGATATATTTTTACTAGTTTATGGCAAATATCAACGAAGATTTTTGAAAAAATTGGCCATTATAGTTTTATATTTTGCTTGCCAAACAGGTGATTCATCCTGATTAAATGTCGTTTTTCTATATTCTTTCTTATTTTCTGGCTTTTCTAGCAGATAAAAAACGCTCTTTAGGCGTGATTGCTTTATAATTTCTTCACACATTTTGCACGGTTTTAAACTCACATATAGTTCACAATCTGACAATTTCCATGTACGAAGCTTTTTACTTGCCTTGTTAATCGCAATAATCTCGGCATGACCTAATATATTTTGTTTTTTTTCTCGTAGATTGTAAGATTTTGCTATAATTTTTCCATCTTTCACAATTAAAGCCGCGACTGGAACTTCGCCTTTTTTAGCAGCTTTTTTAGTTAATTCTATTAATTCATTCCAATAATCCATACATTTGTTCTCCATTTAATGATTAAAAAAGTGCACACAAGAAGAGACCGATGTGGCTGCTATTTTCCAATCCTGACCAGTTTACGGCATACTTGTTGCACGTATTAATTATAGCATAAGAGACAGAATATGTCAATAATTTTGCGCAAATATATGTTCGTTTTTGAGTTATCAACATTCATTTTTAACAAAAATTACATCAAAACTACGATATTAACATTAAAATCAATATATACAAGTATATTAATTCATTTTTTATGACTTTTATTAACACTTTTTTATATTTTCACAAAAAGATGTGATGTTTCACGTGAAACATTGGCAGTGATAATGTATATGATTTGCAAATTATATTGAAATGAATTTCTGAATTAGTTTTATAAAACAGAAAGTTAATATATTTAGATCTTCCTTTGTATTTTTTTTATTACAAGGAATGTTTCACGTGAAACATTGTGTTGATAACTTTAGATTTTCATTCCGCAATTGATGTTCTTTATCGGTCTTTGCTAAAATATAAAACTTACGCCCAAGTAGCTTGCAGCTACTTGGGCTTTGCTGGCAATGTTTCACGTGAAACATTGTTGATAACTCTAAATATGTTATTATTCTTACGTATGTGGTATAGAAATTAAGGTCGGCTATAGTTGTGATCGCGTCATACCTTAGTATTTGTGGTTCATATAAATAATCATTTAATTTATTGGGCATGCGTTGCTTTAAATAAAATATGGTTCATTTGAATTTAAATGTTTCAATGCTAGATAAACTGTATCGAGATATGATGTTTCACGTGAAACATTGTTGATAAGTATTTCGAATGTACTTTTTTCTGTAAAAAATAATTCCAAACCAAATATATTAAAACATATATCATTAAAATTATTAATATTATTTATAAATATTTGTGATTGAGGTTTGATTTTCTTAAAATCTTTTGTTTATTTTCTAAAAAAGAGGAATGTTTCACGTGAAACATATATTTGTGCCCAAAAGTTATCAACATCTTTTTTTATTTCGAATATTTGTTCGTTTTTGCAACATAAAAAAACAAATGACTAAGCATTTGTTTCGTTTGTTTCTATATCTGGATTAGTTTCGCTTGTAGTATCTTCTGGATCTTCTTTATCGACAATACTTATAGTTGCAACTTTTTGATTATCTTTTAAATTAATCAATCTAGTTCCTTGCGTTACTCTTCCTAATAGAGATACTTGGTTAACATCCATTCTTACTGTCATTCCCGAATCAGTCATAATGATAATGTCTTTATCTAAGTTTACTATTTTTATTGAAGATATGGTTCCATTCTTTTCCGTGATATTTAAGGCTTTGACTCCTTTGCTTCCTCGTTTTGTTTGTCTAAATTCCGAAACATTTGTTTGTTTTCCATATCCTTTTTCTGTTACTAATATGATAATATCTTCATCTTTTACCACTTCACAGCAGATACATTTAGCTTCTTCTAAGCTAATTCCTCTGACACCTGAGGCAGTTCGACCCATATTTCTTATTTCATTTTCATTAAATTTCACCATTCGACCAGCATCTGATCCTAATAATATTAAGTCATTTCCACTGGTTTTCTTAACATCGATTAATTCGTCATTTTCCTTCAAACTAATACAGATTTTTCCATTATTGCGAATATTTTCAAATTCACTTAATGACGTTTTCTTAACAATACCTTCTTTTGTGGCAAATAGTAAAAATTCATTTTTCTCATCTTTTTCTATTTTTATAACACTATTTACTTTTTCATCTTTATCGATAGACAATAGATTTATAATTGGCAGTCCCTTCGATTGCCTGCTAAATTCAGGTATTTCGTAACCTTTTAATCGATAAACACGTCCTTTGTTGGTGAAGAACAAAATATAATCGTGTGATTGCAGATTAATCATATTAACCACAAAGTCCTCATCATTTGTAGACATTCCTTTGATGCCGACACCACCACGTTTTTGGGATTTAAATGTATCAGAAGTCGTTCTTTTAATATATCCACGATTAGTTAAAACTACTAAGATGTCTTCATTTGGAATAAGAGATTCATCTTCGATATAGTCGATTGCAGTCATATCTATCTTTGAACGTCTTTCATCGGCATATTTGTTCTTTATTTCTAACATTTCATTTTTGATTACTTCGTCAACTTTCTTTGGATCAGCAAGAATCGCACGTAATTTTTCAATTTCTTTCATTAATTCAGCGAGTTCTGCTTCAATTTTTTCTCTTTCTAAGCCTGTTAAACGACGTAAACGCATTTCTAAAATAGCATTCGCTTGAATATCGTCAAGACCAAATCTTGAAGTTAATTTTTCTTTAGCTTCATCATCATTGCTGGCTCCACGAATAATCTTTATAACTTCATCAATGTTATCTAAAGCTATTTTTAAACCTTCTAAAATATGAACTCTTTTTTCATTTTTATCTAATTCAAATTGCGTTCTTCTGATGATTATTTCGCGTTGATAGTCAATGTACTTGGAGATTATATCTTTTAGGCCCAAAGTCTTTGGAACGCCTTTGTCTAGCATTAAAAATATGACCCCAAAATTAGATTGAAATGCAGTGTGTTTGTATAGGTTATTTAAAACTATTTGCGCATTAGCGTCTTTTTTTAGTGTAATGGTTATTTTAACCCCATTTTTTAAGTCGGTATGATAGTCGGATATTCCTTCTAAGACTTTATTATGGACTAAATCAGCTACTTTATTTTTCAAATCGGATGTATTAACACCATATGGCACTTCATCTATAATGATGTATTGTCGGCCATTTTTTTCTTCAATAGTCGCTTTACTCCTGATTGTTACAGTTCCACGACCAGTTTCATAAGCTTTTTTAATTCCACTGTTGCCTAAAATAATACCGCCGGTTGGAAAATCTGGTCCTTTTATGTATTCCATCAAGCCACTTGTATCAATTTCTGGATTATCTAAGTACGCAACACAACCATCAATTACTTCACCTAAGTTGTGAGGCGGAATATTTGTGGCCATACCAACGGCTATTCCCATTGTTCCATTTACCAAAATATTAGGAAACCGACTTGGTATAGTGACTGGTTCTTTTTCAGATTCATCAAAATTTGAGACAAAATCAACGGTATTCTTATTGATATCTTTTAGTAATTCTAAAGATATTTTAGATAAACGTGATTCTGTATAACGCATTGCTGCGGCACCGTATCCTTCAATATTACCGAAATTACCATGACCATCTACTAACATATAACGATAGTTAAAATCTTGAGCCATTCTAACCATTGCTTCATATATTGAAGAGTCTCCATGAGGGTGATATTTCCCCATGACATCCCCGACTATTCTTGCACTCTTTTTATGAGGCTTATCTGGTGTATAACTCGATTCATACATGGAGTATAAAATTCGGCGATGAACCGGTTTTAATCCATCTCGTAAATCTGGCAAAGCACGAGCTGTAATTACGCTCATGGAATAATCTATGAAGGAATCTTCTATTTCTCTTACAATGTTATTTTCCATTAGTCGATCGGTTGTATTTTGTAAATCAGTTTCTTCAGTAGTGTTTTCTTTTGCATTATTTTCTAATTCGTTGTTATTATTAAGTTCTTCATTTGTTTTGTTATTTTCGTCCATTTTTTCACCTCCTATATATCAATATTCTTGGCAGATAAGGCCATTTCTTCTATAAATTTACGGCGTGGCTCTACTTCTTCTCCCATTAGTTTTGAGAAAGCAGCATCTGCTTCAATTATATCATCAACTGTGATCTTTCTTAGGATACGTTTATTTATATCCATAGTTGTTTCATTTAATTCTTCGGCGTCCATTTCTCCTAAACCTTTCATTCGGGTTATTTCATAACTGGTCTTTTTTTCATTTAACATGGCAATATATTTATCTCTTTCTTTGATATCTAGTACATATTTAATATTTTTTCCATGTTTTATGCAAAATAATGGTGGTTGAGCGGCATAGACATGACCTTCTTCCACGATTGGTCGGAAAAACCGATAGAATAAGGTTAATAACAATACACGAATGTGGGATCCGTCGACATCGGCATCGGTCATGATAATAATTTTGTTATATCGTAATTTACTAAGATCAAATTCTCCACCTATACCTGTACCAAAAGCCGTGATAATAGTACGAATTTCTTCATTTGATAATGCCTTATCTAAACGAGCTTTTTCAACATTTAATATTTTTCCACGAAGCGGAAGGATTGCTTGAGTCATACTGTCTCTTCCTTTTATTGCAGAACCACCTGCACTGTCCCCTTCGACTAAAAATATTTCACAAACACTTGGATCTTTTTCCTTACAATCAACTAGTTTTCCACCAAAATTAACGACATCTAAATCACTTTTTCGCCTAGTTAATTCACGAGCCTTTTTGGCGGCCATTCTAGCGCGTGATGCTGTCATACATTTATCAATAATAACTCGAGCATCATTTGGATTTTCCATTAAGTAACGTTCTAAGCCTTTGGCAAAGACATCATTAGCTATTTTCTTTACTTCACTATTTCCTAGTTTGGTTTTAGTTTGACCTTCAAATTGGGGATCTGGGTGTTTACAAGAAATAATCATTGTTAGCCCTTCTCGGCAGTCCTCACCCGTTAAAGAATCTTCATTTTCTTTTAATATTTTAGCATTCTTCGCATAATTATTAATTACTCTCGTCAAAGCCATTTTGACGCCATCTTCATGGGTTCCACCTTCATAAGTATTGATATTATTTGTAAAAGAATAAATGGCTGGCGTATATGAATCGTTATATTGGCAAGCAACTTCTAGTTGAATACCATTTTCTTCACCTTCTAAATAAACAATATCATCATGAATAGGCTTTTTAGTTTTATTTAATAAAGCGACGTATTCAATAATTCCTCCATTATAAAGAAATGTATCTTTTTTTTCATCTTCTCGCAAATCTATTAACTTTATTCCTAGCCCCTTATTTAAAAAAGCTATTTCTTGTAATCTTTTATATAAAGTATCATAATTATATACTGTCGTTTCTTGGAAAATGGTTGGATCAGCTTTAAAACGGACTGTTGTTCCTGTTCTATTATCTTCACATTCACCAATTACTTCTAAACTTGTAGCCGGTTTTCCGCCATCAGCAAATCGTTGATGATAGATTTTATTATCTCGATATACTGTAACTTCTAACCATTCAGATAAAGCGTTTACAACACTGGCTCCAACTCCGTGAAGACCACCACTTACTTTGTAACCTTCACCACCAAACTTTCCTCCGGCATGTAAAACCGTAAAGATTGTTTCGATCGTTGATAAACCAGTTTTAGCATTTATACCTGTTGGCATACCCCGCCCATCATCTCGAACTTCAATTATATTTCCTTTGTCTATTATTACTTCGACATCATCGCAAAATCCAGCTAGAGCTTCGTCGACAGCATTATCCACAATTTCCCAAACTAAATGATGTAATCCTTTTTCACCTGTTGATCCTATGTACATACCAGGTCTTTTTCGAACTGCTTCTAAGCCTTCTAATACTTGAATGTCACTATCATTATAATGTCTTTCTTCTTCTTTCATACTTCCTCCTTGATTGTGCCATTTTCGATATGGTACTTTTTACTCGTTTTGATAATAAATTCATTTAAACCATCAATTTCTGTTGTTGTTATAAATGTTTGAATATTGTTATTTAACATTTGTAAGATATTATTTATCTTTATGCGATCTAATTCACTAAATAGATCATCTAATATTAATATGGGATAAAAACCTTTTAGGGAATAAATGACATTTAATTCAGCTAATTTAAACGATATAATGCTGTTTTTTCGTTGGCCTTCACTGCCCCATTCTTTTAAATTATTTCCATCAAGCTTAAATACTAAGTCATCGTGGTGAATTCCAAATAAAGTCTTACCATTTGCTAATTCTTTTTCGTAATATTTGTCATACATTTTTATTAATTCATCCACAGTTTTTTGATTGTATGTGGAAACATATTTTAAGGTTAAATTCCCTTCGCCAAAAATTTGCATGTATATGTCCGTAATAAATTTATTAACCTTTGCGCAAAATTCTTGACGATAATTATTAATAGTTAAACCATATTCTATTAGTTTTTTGGTTAATATCTGCAAATATTCTTTTGATCCATTGCCATTAATATATAAATTTCTTAAATAAAAGTTGCGCTGCTTTAAAATGCGATTATAATTAGCCAATATTGTTAAGTATTCCTTATGAAGACTGCTAATTTCAATATTCAACATTTTTCTTCGATCACTTGGCGCATTCATTATTACAGCTACATCACTTGGAGAAAATAATATTATATTAATCTTAGATACATAGTCGCTTAACTTTTCAATTTTATTATCATTTATAGCTACTTTTTTGCCCATTTTGCTCATTTCAATTTTATATCTTGATAAATCATTCTTTTTTCGAAATTCCCCCTCTACAATTGTCTTTTCTTTGCCTTTTTTAATTAAACTTTCGTCATGATTCGTTCTAAATGATTTGGTTAGAGCTAAAAGATAAATCGCTTCAATGAGATTTGTTTTCCCAGTTCCATTCAATCCATAGATAATATTTAAATTATTTGAAAAATTTAAATATAATTTGTCATAATTCCTATAATTGGTGATAGTCAAACTCTCTATTTTCATTTTTGCCCTCTTTTATGACGATATTTTAATTTTTAGGTATTTATTGTATACCTATACGCATATTAATTATAACATAAAATTTGAGCATTTTAAAGCAAAATTTATAAAAAAATGTTGATAAATTGGCAGTTATTCACAATAAAATTATTTATTGACATTAATAGACATTAAAAAACAATTACGATGTTAATTACATAGTAAAATTGGGCTTATTTGACACTTTTTTTAGAATTATGTCTAATATTGTTTACCTCAAGATGGAGAAAGTAATTTTTAGCATACTTATGCTGTCTAAATGTGTCTATTTATGAATTTCTGTTATTATAAATGACTATAAGACGACTACATTTTAAAATTTGATGATGGAAGACATAATATGATGTATGAAAAGTCTTACTATAGTTATTTTTGAAATTAATAAGAACTTTATTCTTAGATATTTGATGGTAACTTTCAATATTGTTGTAACTCAACCAAACGGTGGTCGTATTACCCCTGGAAATTATGGAAAAGAATGTTAATAACTTCTTCTCGTTGACCATCACTGGGACTTTGTATTTTTCGTTGATAAGATTTTTAGTTCCATCCTTTCGTCCTTTTAAACTACAGCCATAATAAAGACAACTTTGTTCTAATACTTTTTTTTCGCTCAGATCATTTATTATGTGCTCTTCTCCTAATTCATTAACAATTAAGTCATTATTAGATTCATTTAAATAATAAGTTTTTTCATTAATTATATAGTTTTTTTGCATTATAACACCTCGAAATGGGTATTATCCTAACATAAGATTTCCGCGAAAATTGTCGTTTCTTGTTAAAGGCAAAAAAAAGTTGATAACTCGGCATTTATCAACTATTAGTAGGTTTTAATTGGGAGAATTAATTCAATTAAAGTTTCATCTGTCACTGGTTTTACAAGGATCGGTTTATCATCGGTATTAAGTAGTAATAGAATATTTTCTTCTTTGATTACTTTTAAAGCATCCATCATATACTTTGAACTAAAGGAAATTTCAATTTTTTCTTTGTTATTACTATCAATTTTAAGTTTTTCTTCAGCATTTCCTAGTTCATTAGATGTCGATGTTATAACCATTTCTTTATCTTCAATATGCATTTTAATGATGTTTTTTTCCTTATTTTGAGCAAGTAAGGCAGCTCTATCAACCGCATCGAAAAATTCTTTTAAATTTAAGTTTATCATATAAGCAAAATCACTTGGGATGAAATGGGATGTTTCCGGGTAAGTTCCACTTAATAGATTACTTTGAATGTAGATATTTTTATATATAAATAATATTTTGTTACTAAATACGTGGATTTCAACATCATCATCTTCAGCAACGATTTTTTCTAGTTCAGTAATACTTCGTCCAGGAATTACGATATTTATTAGTTTGTTCACTGGAGTATTTAGTTTTATGTTTTTCTTTGATAAACGATAAGAATCTGTTGCTATACATTCTAAAATATCACCGTTTATTTTTAAATTTATTCCTGTTAATAAAGGTCGTACTTCTTGTGTAGATAAAGCATATGATGTTTGGTTGATTATTTCTTTTAAAATTGGAGATTTGATAGTTATAGCATCTTCACTTTTTTCAAGATTGATGTTTGGATAATCATTAGGGTTATAACAATTTAAGCGATATTGATTGTTAGGTGTTGATATTTTTATTTTTAAATTATCTTCTATCTCAAAATCAATTATATCAGATGGCATTTTCCGAATCATTTCGACAAAATACTTACTTTGAATGATAATTCTACCCTTTCCTTCGATATTCTTTATATCTTTTTCGGCAATAGATACTTTTATTGTTAGTTCTGAATCACTTGCTAACAAATCGATTCCATTTTCAGTTATGTCAAAAACAATTCCGTTTAAAACTGGGATAGTTGTTCTTTGGGATAAAGCTTTAGTTACATTGTTTAAAGCTTCAAGTATTATATTTTTTTCAATAGTCCATTTCATAAATTATTCCTTCTTTCTTTATATATATAATATTATTTATTTTATTAATAGCGTTAGTTGTGTTAATAACTTTATAATTATTAACTATTCATCCGAAAAACCGTGATTTCTTTTTTTTATTTATCCACATTATTGTAACTTATTTTTTATTTCTTTCAACATCTTATTCAAGTTATCATCTGTTTCGAGTTCACTTGTTATTTTATCAATAGCTGTTGATACAGTTGAATGGTCGCGTCCACCGAATTCTAGACCAATTTTGGCGAGGTTTTCATCTGTTTCCATTCGACATAAATACATTGCAATATGTCGAGGTCTTACAACATTGTTGGTTCTTCTTTTGCTTTTTAAATCGTCGATCGATATTTTAAAGTAATCAGCCACAGCATTTTGGATAGATGCAATCGAATTGTTGATAAATATGTTGGTATTAACATAATCTTTTAATGCTTCAATTGCAAAATCAAGATTTATCATGTCGGGAACCATCATAGCGGTATATGCTAATAATCTGTTAATTGTTCCTTCAATGTGACGAACATCATTAACACATGAGTTGGCAATATATTCTATGACGTCTTCACTTAGTTTGTTTTCTATGCTGGTATTTTTAATTTTAGCGTTGATTATGTCACATCGTAGATTAAAATCTGGTGGATAAATATCAACTGGAAGTCCCCACATAAAGCGACTACGTAATCGTTCTTCTATTTTTTTTAAGTCGTCTGGGGATTTGTCACTGCTGATAATGATCTGTTTGTTTTCTTGGTGAAGTGTGTTGAATGTGTGGAAAAATTCTTGTTGAGTTCTTTCAGCTCCTACTAAGAATTGAATGTCATCAATTATTAAAACGTCAACATTTCGATATTTATTTTTAAATTCGTTGGCATAGTTTATATTATTGCTTCCTTTGTCAATCGTCGCAATGCCCGTGAAGTCAGTCATAAATTCATTACTTGTAGTATAAATAACCTTTTTATCGCTGTGGGTTTTTATATAGTTTCCTATAGCTTGCATTAAATGAGTTTTTCCAAGGCCGCTTCGGCCATATATAAATAATGGATTGTGAATTGTTCCTGGTGCTTCGGCAACGGCTCGAGCTGCTACAAAAGCTAATCGATTGGAATTTCCAACAACAAAGCTATCAAAGGTGAATTTGGGATTTAATCCTGTTTCATATTCAGTTTCTTTATTAGGTTTAGTCTCCATAATTGGAGGTGAAAATGTCTCTATTTCATCTTCTGTTTTATATATAAGGTTATAATTTTTTCCGGTTAACGAAAAAAAAGTTGAATCTATTAGTTCCTGATATGTTTCACCAAGCATTTGCTTGTGAATTTCCATGGGAACTTTTATTGTTATATCATTGTTATTAACTGATAGCAGTTCTAATTTTGAAAACCAAATGGCATAAGTATTTTGATTTACTTGATTAGAAATTTCTGTTAAAAAGCTGCTCCAAAGTACTTCCGTCTTCAAAACCTCACCCCACTAACACTGTCCAATTAAATTGTAATATAAAAATGGGGAAAATGAAAGAAAAAAATGTTAAAAACGTGATAATAACAATTTTATCAACTGAATTTAGTCGGTGTATTCAGTGGAAACAAATGTTTTCAACACTATCCACAAAAAGATTGTGAACTATACACAAAATCATTAAAATTATCCACATCGTGTTATTAAGCTTTTGTTAATTGTGTTGAAAGTTATCCACAAATTATCCACAATCCCCATCAATAGTGATTTTAGCCTGGTTTTATGGGACAGTTTGTAATTTGTTTTTGGTGGACAAGTGCTATTTTGGATATTTTTTATGGTGGATAAGTTGTTGATTTTAGTTGGGATTAAAAATATTTTGTGGATAGTTCAACAGTTATTAACATTTTTATTGATTTATATTATGAATTTTCCTTGACAATTTCTTTTTTTTAATATTATAATAATGCTACTTGAGGAAAGGGAGTATGCGTTATGAAAAGAACATATCAACCAAATAAAAGAAAAAGAGCTAAAAAATTCGGATTTTTTGCTCGAAAGGAAACAGATATTTTAAACAAACGTCGTAGAAAAGGTCGTAAGGTCTTAAGTAAGTAAATGAAAAGCCACAAATTATTGTGGTTTTTTTGAAATTGGAGGTTTTTTTGTGAAACGATACGAAATGGTTAAATCTAAAGATGATTTTAATGAGATTATAAATAAAGGAACGAGAAAGGCAAATAAATTTTTGGTAATCTTTTCGTTAAAAAAAAATACCTATAGTCCTTCTTTTGGGATAGCTGTCGGTAAGCGACTTGGGAATGCGGTTGTAAGAAATAAATTTAAAAGACAAATAAGAAATATCGTCGATAAAAACAAGTTTTTATTTCAAAATTATTATAATTATATTATAATGATTAAGAAGGACTGTGTTAATGTCTCTTATGATTTGCTAGAAAAATCTTTAGTAAATTTATTGATGAAAGGAAACAAATGAAAAATAATAGAATTAAAATTCTTGTTTTAATGATTTTTTTATTAATGACAACGGGATGTGGAAATAAGAAATATATTATAGATGATGAGAAAAAAATAGTTAAGTATGAGGAAACTGATCAAATGCTTCAAAAAGATATCTTATGTCTGCCAGATAGTAATGGAAAGCTTTATGAAGTGTATGAAAAATATAACGATCAATTAAAGATTCCTTTTGACGAATTGCCAAAATGTACTGATTTTAAAGTTAATTCAAATGCTAGCACGGGGCTATGGGAAGGATTGTTTGTAAAACCTCTTGCTTATCTTATCTTAGCTTTGGGACGAGTTGTAAATAATTTAGGGCTATCACTCATTATAATCGGTTTGCTGATAAGACTTATTTTACTTCCTTTTACAATCAAAAGTTCTAGACAAACGTATAATATGCGGAAGGCGCAACCCGAGTTAGAAAAATTAGAAAGAAAGTATCGTAATCGTAATGATAATGATGCTTTGATGGCGAAAAGTCAAGAAATGATGCTGATATATAAAAAATATAAAGTTAATCCGATGTTAGGCTGTTTACTTGCTTTTATTCAATTACCAGTATTTATAGCATTTTTACATGCAATTTATCGAGTACCAGCTATATATGAGGAATCATTATTAGGTTTTAATTTAGGAATGTCACCTTTAAAAGGGATTACAAGTGGAAATTATTTGTATATTTTATTGCTAGTATTAATTGCAGCTTCTACTTACTTTTCTTTTAAACAAACTTTAAAGCAAACTCCTCAGACTACACCAGAGGCTGAAAGCCAAATGAAAATTATGATTTATGTGATGTTGATTGTCATTATATATGGTTCATTTTCTCTTCCAACTGCTTTAGCTTTTTACTGGATTATTACTTATGCATTTATAGCTGTTCAAAATATCCTATTAAATTATATTAATGAAAAAACAATTGGAGCAGATAAAAAAGGAAATAAGAAGAATAAAAAGGAGAAGATTAAAAAGCGTTTAGAGAAGAAAGAAGGAATGAAGTATGGAAAAGATAACTAAAGAAGGAAAAGAACTAGAAACAGTTTTGGAAGAAATTCTAATAGAAAATAATTTAGAAAGACAAAATGTTATTTATACTTCATCTTCTAAAAAAGGAAAACTCTTTCAAGGAAATTTAATTGAAGTAAATGTTTTTTCGAAAGAAGCAATTCATGAAGAAATAAAAGATTATTTAACTAATATTTTAACTAGTTGGGGACTATCTGTACAATTTGAGATCTCATACAAGGATGATATTACAACAATTAAAATGTATTCAGATAATAATCCAATTTTGATTGGAAAGAATGGACAAACTATTCGAGCTTTAGAAATATTGGTTAAGCAAATGCTCCAAGTAAAATATAATATTTTCTATCGAGTAAGTTTAGATGTAGAAAATTATAAGGCGCGTAAGGATAAAAACTTAGAAAGAATGGCTTATAAAATGGCAAAGGAAGTTGTTAGAACTAAAATGCCTATAGAACTTTTAAATATGTCTTCTTATGAAAGAAGAATTGTGCATAACATTCTTGCGGATTTTAAAGGAGTTAAAACAGAAAGCGAAGGCGAAGAACCAAATCGTCATGTTGTGATTAAGCCTGAATAAAAATAAAACTCTCGTTTTAGATGAGAGTTTTTGCTTTTATAAATTTATCTTATATAAAAGTACAATCATCAATTATTTTTTTAATAAGCAATTGTTATAAAATTATATAAAAAGTAATTGTGTGGTGAAGTATGGAAAATCTAAGAATTATTAGAGAAAAAAGAAATCTTAATCAATTAAAAGTGGCTACTCGAGTAGGAGTTACGCAAGAAATGATTAGTTCTTATGAGACAGGACGTTCTTATCCTTCTGGAGAGATTTTAATTAAATTAGCAAAATATTTGGATACAAGTACAGATTATTTATTAGGGCTAACTGATGATGAGACACCTATAAGATTTATGGATGAAGCAAAATTGACAAGTGAAGAAATTGAATTCATTAATAAGTTTAGTCTTTTGGCAGCTGAGGATAAATTAAGACTTATCGGTTATATGGATGCATTATTGAAGATAAGATGATAACAATAAAATGATTGTTTTCTTTTTTTTTACTTGTTATAATACATAAAAGAAAGCGGTGATTTTCATGGATGATACGATTGTAGCTATCTCAACTGCTTTGGGTGTTGGTGCTATTTCGATTGTGCGAGTAACTGGCATAGATGCTATTTCGATTGTTAATCAAGTTTTTAAGGGAAAAGATTTGACAAAACAAAAAACACATACAATTCATTATGGATATATCTATGATGAGGATGAAAAAATTGATGAAGTTTTAGTTATGTTAATGTGTGGACCAAAAACTTATACGACGTTTGATACAGTGGAAATTAATTGTCATGGTGGAATTCATACCACTAAGAAAGTTTTAGAAGTATTGCTTAAAAGTGGATGTCGAATGGCAATGCCAGGAGAATTTACGAAAATGGCTTTTTTAAATGGCAGAATTAGTTTAATTGAGGCTGAGGCCGTTAATGATTTGATTGTAGCTAAGACAGATGCTGCAAGGACACTCGCTCTTAATAATATGAGTGGATTACTTAAGAATAAAGTTCAAGGTTTAAGAGAAAAATTAGCACAAATATTAGCTAATATAGAAGTAAATATTGATTATCCTGAATATCAAGATGAGGTATTAGTAACACACGATTTATTAGAAAATTTTTTACAAGATGTAGAAGTAGAGTTAAAAAGGTTAGTGGATGAAACGAAATGTGGCAAAATTATTAACGAAGGCATAAAAGTGGCGATTGTTGGTCGTCCTAATGTAGGAAAAAGTAGTATTCTTAATTGCTTTTTAGAAGAAGATAAAGCAATAGTAACTGATATTGCAGGAACTACTAGAGATATTGTCGAAGGGGCTGTTTCTTTAAATGGAGTACTCTTAAATTTTATTGATACAGCGGGAATTAGACAAACTAGTGATATTGTAGAAAAGATGGGAGTTAAAAAAAGTAGAGAAGTTGCTTTAGCAGCAGATTTGGTACTTTTTGTAGTTAATTATAATGAAGCTATTACCGAAGAAGATAGACAATTATTAAAGGAATTAAAAAGTCAGGAAGTTATCGTTTTTGTTAATAAGAATGATTTAGAATGTAAGATTGATAAAAAAGAATTGGCTTTTTATGAAACTGTTTATGGAAATACGAAAAGTGATGATGGTTTAAACGCTTTAAAAGAAGAAATTCTTAAACGTTTCTCTTTAGATAAAATCGTTGTTAAAGATATGACTTATTTAACGAATAGTAGACAAGTGGATTTAATCGAGAAAGCTTATAGATTATTTGCTAATGCTTTTGATAGTTTTAAAGATAGAATTCCAATTGATATGATTGAAATTGATTTAAAAGAGGCTTGGGAAATATTAGGGGAATTAATTGGTGAGTCGTATAAAGAAGAATTAGTTGATTATATTTTTAGCCATTTTTGTTTAGGGAAATAAATGGGAATATTTCCCAGGAAATAGAGATGTAGGTAAAGTGATCGATGTAATGATAGAAATGAAAACGAATGAGTGGTGAGATAAATGTACGATGTTATTGTAGTAGGTGGTGGACATGCAGGAAGTGAGGCATGTCATATTGCTGCTTATATGGGAAAAAAGACCCTATTAATAACTGGAAATATAAAAAACATAGCCGATATGCCGTGTAATCCGTCAATTGGTGGGACAGCTAAAGGGATTATTGTTCGAGAAATTGACGCTTTAGGTGGGCTTATGGGAAAAATAGCTGATAGAAGTCATATTCAGATTAAAATGCTTAATAATTCTAAAGGGCCAGCGGTCAGATCATTAAGGGCTCAAGCTGATAAAGTAACCTATCCTAAAAATATGCAAGAATATTTGTTGCAAATGAATAATTTAGAAATAAAAGAGGCTATGGTAGAAGACTTAATAGTTGAACAAAGTTGTGTAAAAGGAGTAGTACTAGCTGATGGAGAGAAGATTCTATCTAAAACTGTAATTTTAACTACGGGTACTTATTTAAAAGGGAATATTTTGATTGGCAGTGAAAATACTCCAGGTGGGCCACATGGTGAGGCAAGAAGTAATTATTTATCAGATAAGTTAAAAGAATATGGCTTGAAGATAATTAGGTTAAAAACAGGAACTCCTGAGAGAATCGATAAGAATTCGATCGATTTTAGTGTGATGCAAAAAGAAGAAGGAGATAAAGTATATTGGACTTTTAGTAATGATGATAAGCCAACTTATGATATCGAGAATCAAAGTCCATGTTATCTTATTTATACTAATCAGGAAACTCATCAAATAATTCGAGATAATTTAGAAAAATCAGCGATGTATGGAGGATATGCTACAGGAGTTGGTCCTAGATATTGTCCGTCGATTGAAGATAAAATTGTGCGATTTAGCGATAAAGAAAGACATCAATTATTTTTGGAGCCTGAGAGTTTATATTATGATGATTGGTATATTCAAGGTTTTTCGACAAGTATGCCGAGAGATGTTCAAGAAAAAATGGTTCATAGTTTGAAAGGCTTAGAGCATGCTGTTATTACAAAATATGCTTATGCAATTGAGTATGATGCAATTGATCCTTTGCAAATTAGTGCTTCCTTAGAAAATAAAGTATTAGAAAATTTGTTTACAGCTGGACAAATAAATGGAACTAGTGGTTATGAAGAAGCTGCTGGACAAGGTTTAATGGCTGGAATTAATGCAGTTTTAAAAATTGATGGAAAAGAGCCATTTATTTTAAAAAGAAGTGATGCTTATATTGGGGTTTTAATTGACGATTTAGTTACAAAGGGGACTGTTGAGCCTTATCGAATGCTAACATCGCGAGCAGAATTTAGGTTATTACTTCGTCATGATAATGCAGATTTAAGACTTCGTGATTATGCTTATTCTTTAGGGACAATTAGTGAAATACAATACAAAAGATTACTAAAGAAGAGACAAAATATTGAAAAATTAATAGATTTTTTGAAAAATAATCATTTAAAGTTAACAAATGAGATTAAAGAAATATTTAAAGTTTCTAAAATAGATGTTCCAAATTCTAGTATGTCTTTTTACGATTTATTAAAAAGACCCGAGATAACACTCTTTTTTCTGGAGAAGATTATCGATATTCCTTTTGAAAAGGATATTAAAGAACAAGTAGAAATAGAAGTAAAGTATGAGGGGTATATAAAAAAGGCTTATAAAGAAGTAGAAAAATTATTGAAATTGGAAGAAAAAGAAATACCTTTTGATATTAATTATGATAATATTTTAAATTTAGCTAGTGAAGCAAGAAGTAAGTTGAAAGCAGTGCGTCCTAAAACGATTGCTCAAGCGGCTCGCATTAGTGGCGTAAATCCTGTTGATATTTCAGTGTTAAGTGTCTATTTAAAAAAGGAATATAATTTAAAATAAAATGATAAATAAAGGAGGATATATTAATTGTGAGGCAAGAAGAATTTAAAAAAGCGTTAGAAGGGTTGAATATAAAATGGACAGATCGTTGTTTAAGTCAATTAAAAGTTTATTGTGACTTCTTATTAGAATATAATAAACATACCAATCTTACTGCTATAAGAAATGAAGAAGATGTTTATTTAAAACATTTTTATGATTCACTCACTATTGTAAAAGCCGTAGATTTAAATGATATTGATACTTTATTGGATATCGGAAGTGGTGCGGGGTTTCCTGGTCTTGTTTTGAAAATTTTTTATCCGCATTTATCTTTGACTTTAATTGATTCCAATAACAAAAAAACGAAATTTTTAAAACAAGTTGTTGATAAACTGGGACTTATCAACATCGAAATTGTCAATGATCGAGTAGAGAATTTTTCTTTGCATCATTTAAACTCTTTTGATTTAGTTACGGCACGTGCAGTCGCTTCTATGCGTGTTTTATCAGAAATTTCACTTCCTTTAGTTAATGTCGAGGGATTTTTTGTAGCGATGAAGGGAAAAGGAGAAGAAGAACTCAGTGAGGCTCAACAAACTATTGATATAATGGGAGGAAAAGTAGTTTTAAATGAAGTTTTTTTTCTTTATCATGATGAAGGTGAACGATCTTTGATTAAAATTCAGAAGATTAGAGATACAAAAGAAAACGAATTAAGAAGTTATGAAAAAATAATAAAAAAACCATTGCAAAAGAATGGTAAGTAGGATAAAATTATAGTATAAGTAAAGGGTTGATTAATAGTGAATAATACACAAGAGAATAATATGGTTTTACAAATTCCTATTGAAGATATAATACCAAATCGTTTTCAGCCACGGCTTTCTTTTGATGAAAAGTCAATGGAAGAGTTAGCAAGTTCAATAAAACAACATGGTATTATTTTACCTTTAGTTTTGAGAAGATTAGGCGATAAATATGAAATTATTGCTGGAGAAAGAAGATATAAAGCAGCTATGATGGCAGGTCTTGTTTCTGTTCCAGCAATTATCAAGAATATGAATGATTTTGAAAGTGCAGAAGTAGCTGTAGTGGAAAATGTACAAAGAAAAGATTTGACAGCAATTGAAGAAGCTCGTAGTTTTAAATCTTTACTTGATAAAGGGTATATGACGCAAGAAGATTTAGCAAAAAAAATGGGTTTATCTCAGGCTGCGATATCTAATAAGCTTAGACTTCTCAATTTAGATCAGACTGTTCAAGATGCTGTCTTACAAGAAAAGATTTCAGAAAGACATGCTCGAAGCTTGCTTAAGATAAAAAATCAAGATGAACAAAAGAAAATGTTACAAAGAATAATTGAAGAAAGATTGACTGTACGTCAGTTAGAAGAGGAAATAAAAAAGATGATAGGAAATAATGGTCAAGATGAAGAAGTGCCTATTGTAAATGGGCCGGATTTAAAAAGTATGATTAATAATGCAGTGGATATAACTCCGGTTAAACCAGTTGCAAGTGATGAACAGAAGGATTTGGATTTAGCAATGGATAATACGCCAAATGTCGATATAGCACCTGTTAATAATGGTTTTCCTAGTGCTCAAAGTATGCCAAATAAGTTTTTTAATTTTTTAGAAGATGAAGCTGCAAATATGAGTATGGAAGAAAAACCAGTGCCTATTATTAATCCTGTGGAAGAAAAAGCTGTGGATAATTCCAAGTTACCATCAATGGAAGATATTCTTAATAATACTGATGGAATTGAAATGTTGGATGATTTTATTATACCATCAGTTAAGGAAGATAAAAGTGTTACAGATAATACTTTCTTAAATGATATTATTGCGACGATTCGTAATTTACACTTAGATAGTGATAAAGTAAAAGTAGAAGAAATTAATTTGCCTACTGAGTATAAAATTAATATAACAATAAAAAAAGATAAAATTTAGTTCATATTGAGGAGAATATGAATTTTTTTATAATTTTAATTAATAATTGATTAATTTTTGATATAATAAGATTGTTATTTAGGAGTAAGCGGTATGGATCAAGAAAAGATTGGAAAATTTATTAAAGAGATTCGTCTTCGAGAAAATTTAAGTCAACAAAAGTTTGCTGAGAAATTTGGGGTTACGTATCAAGCTGTTAGTAAGTGGGAAACTGGAAAGAATATTCCAGATATCACAATATTAAGAATGATGTGCAAAGAATATAATTTAAATTTAGATGATTTTTTTGATGCAAAAGAAATCGATATGAAAAAACGTAAACATTATATTGGATTGGTGTTTATTTTGATTATTGTTTTTGCAGTAAGTGCTTTTTTTATATTTAAGTTTGTGAAAGATGATGATGATTTTACTTTTAAAACTTTGCGGGCTAATTGCGATAATTTTAATTTGTATGGTAGTCTAGCTTATAATGATAATAAGTCTTCTATATATATATCTAATATAACGTATTGTGGTGATGAAGATGAAAAAGAATACTTTTCAATTAAGTGTCTTTTATATGAAGTAAAAGGAAATGCTAAATATGAAATTAGTCAAAGCAATTATGAGGATGAAAAATCAATCTCTTTAGCTGAATTTTTAAAAAATGTTAATTTTAATGTTGATCATTATGAAGCTGCTTGTGCTTTTTATAAAGAAAATTCTTTATTTTTAGAAATAGAAGCTATGTCAGAAAATGAAACAATAACTACTTATAAAATACCTTTGCAATTAGATGATAATTGTTAATGTTTATTTCTCAACTTGAGGTTGATAAAATATTCAACTTAGATTTGCTTGTTAATTGATAATATTCGCGGTTTAATAAAGTTGGAGGGCGAAGTATGAAAAAGAGAAATATTGTAATTTTATTTTTGATAGTTATTTTAGGGTTAGGTGTTGGAGGATATTTTCTTTTAAAAGATAAAGATGATGATAATCAAAATCAAATAGAAGAAAAACAGACTGATGCAGAAAGGTTTGCAGCAGATTATGAAGAAATTGATGAAGATAACGTTTTTGTTTATAAAGATGTTGATGAAATAATTAAGATTATGGAAAATGGAACTGGGGTTGTTTATTTAGGTTATCCTGAATGTCCTTGGTGCCAAGAATATGTGAAGTATCTTAATGAAGTAGCTAAAGAAGTTGGAATTGATAAAATATATTATGGTAATACTAAAAAAATTAAGGAAGAAGATATGGATAAATATCATAAGCTGATTTCTATTTTATCTGGTCATTTACAATTTACTGATGAAGGGGAGGAGTGGATATTTGTTCCTAATGTTTCTTTTCATATTGATGGGAAAATAATTGCTAATGATTATGAAACTTCTAAAGATACACATGGATTAAAAAATCCTAAAGATTATTGGAATGATGATGAGATAAAAGATTTAAAGAAAAAATTGTCTGCATCGATGAAAAAAGTTAAAGAGGCTTTAGAAGTCTGTACAGATTGTAATAAGTAAATTAAAAAATGCTTTCACGAAAATGAAGCATTTTTTTGTTTTCTAAGCTATTTTTTGGAAGATTCTTTTTTATCTTCTGTTGATACATATTGTTCTTTGGTATAGGTCGGTTCAGAACCTTTTAAATAGTAAAATAATGTCGCTTTATTAGAATTAGTTGTTGTAACTCCGGTGATAGCATTAAGTGGGAGGGCTACAATATTCTTAGGAGTTTCGTACCAAGCAGTTTCAACATTTTTTAAAGATTTTTCAATTGTTTCAGCCCAAGCATTCTTAGCACTGTTGCGGACTTTATTGTTCATTGATAGGTTATTGTCATATCCCATCCAAGTTATAACTAATCGATCTTTATTGTAGCCTACAATCCAATAATCTGTATTGGTTGTGCCAGTTTTGATGGCATATTTATTAGTGAGTTTTTTAGAAATATTTAATGCTGTCGGTGTAGTGTAATCAACAAATGCACTATTAGTTGTTGATGTTAACATTTCATTTAAAATGTAGGTGTAATTAGGGTTTAAAACGAGAGTTTTTTCTTGCTCATGTTCATAAATAATATTTCCATCTAAATCCTCGATTTTTTCAATAAAATATAAGTCTTTGCGGTATCCTCCAGAGGCAAAAGTAGTATAGCCAGTGGCAAAATCTAGGATATTTATCTCACTTGTTCCTAATGGGAGTGAGGCTACTTCATCTAATTCTTTTTCTATTCCAGTTCTTTTGGCCACTTCAATCATCTTGTCTTCTCCTAAAAAAAGGTGGGTTTTAATGGCATAAATATTATCAGAAAAGGCAACTGCTGCGGCCATAGTGATGTCTTTTCCTGCATAAACATTACTAGCGTTAATTGGCGAATATGTTCGGCCATTCGATAGATTAAAAGTCGTCGGAGTGCTAGCAAATGTTGATGACATGGTTAGATTATTTTCCAGAGCTGAATAGTAAAGAAAAGGTTTCATGGTTGATCCTACTTGTCTTTTGGAACTTAAGGCACGATTATATTGACTTTTTGCGTAGTTCATTCCTCCAGTTAAGGCTTTTACTGCTCCAGTTTGAGGATCGACAATGATGCTTGCAACTTGAACCTCTTCATCTGCTTTATTCTCAAGAATGCTTTCTTCCATATCTTTTTGAGCTTCAAAATCGAGAGTGGTATAAATTTTAATACCTCCAGAGTCAATTAAAGAAGGTGGGATTTCACTTAAGCTGTTTAATTCCTTATGAACGGCATCATTGTAATACATTAGCATTTGTAAATTTCCTTCTTTATGGTCTTTATGAATGGGTATTTCTGTTTGATATAAATTGTTATATTCATCTTCCGTGATGTAATTGTTTTTTAACATACTTTTAGCCACAGTTTTAGCTCTTTTAAGACAGTTTTCGTAGCTTGTGACAGGATTATATCTACTGGGATTTTTAGGTATTCCAGCAAGCATTATGGCTTCTTCTAGAGAAAGTTCACTCGGCTTTTTGTTGAAATAGTAACTGGCAGCATTTACTATACCAATATTTCCTTGACCATAGTTAATGGTGTTTAAATAGCCTTCTAAAATGTCTTCTTTTTCATAATGAACTTCTAATTCTAGCGTTAAAAAAGCCTCTTCAATTTTTCTTCGCCATGTTTGATTGAAATCTAAATATAAATTCTTAATGTATTGTTGAGAAATAGTTGAAGCACCTTGGACAATTGTGCCTTTTTTTATATTTAACATCATTGCTTTGGCTATTCTTAAATAATCAAAACCATTGTGTTTATAAAAATTTTTATCTTCAACAGCGACGACGGCATCTAAAAGATAAGGACTAATATTTTCTAGTGTTTCCCATTCATTGGAACTAGATCCTTGGTATATTAAATTATCTTCATTGTCATATATGTATAAACTACCACTGGTTTTTAAATCTAATTTGGGACTTAGATAAGCATATGTATAAAGTCCTATTATGATAACAATAAATGATATAAAACAAAATATTGCTGATTTTATTAAAAACTTAATAAATTTCATGAATGTTCACCTTTATTTTTATTATGGAAATATTTAGAAATTTTATAAGTATAAAGTTTCTAAAAAATTGTTTTACATATTAAAGTATACATGCTATAATGTTTGGGAAAAAAGAGAGGGATATTTTTTGGAATGTAAGATAAATTGGAAATTGTTTAATAATGGTCAAGTTGTAATAGATCTAAAAGATATTTTTATAGAAAAAAAAGATAGTAAGTTTATATATAAAGATAAAGATGGCGAGAATACTATTGATTTAGAAAATAAAGTGTACGAAAGAAAGCTAAATGATGTAACTATGAAAATTAATTTTGTATTAAATCAGGCGTACTTTAAATTTAGTAATGGTGAAGAGTGTACGATTGATATTATTTCTAAGTTAGTGGTGGGGGAAAAGGAAATAAAATTAGAGTATCAAATAGATGATGAAATAAAAATGATTGTAATAGAAATGGTGTGAGTAATATGAAACAAAAGTTGATAGAAATTATTTCTAAAGCTGTAAAAGAAATTAGTAGTGAAGATGTTTTAGTTGAAGTTATGAAACCTAAAGAAAAGGATAATGGAGATTATGCGACTAATGTAGCGATGAAATTGGCTGGTTTATTGCATCAAAGTCCAATGGATGTGGCAGAAAGTATTGTAAAAAGCTTACAAGATGATGAAATAGAAAAAGTGGAAATAAAAAAACCGGGCTTTATTAATTTTTTTATGAAAAAAGATTATTTGTTTGCTAATATAAATAAGGTTTTAGAAGAAAAAAGTAATTATGGAAGAAGTCATATGGGAGATGGGAAATCCATCAATATCGAGTTTGTTAGTGCGAATCCTACAGGTATTTTGCATTTGGGTAATGCACGAGGCGGTGCTTATGGAGATTCTTTGGCAAGAATTTTGACTTTTGCTGGGTTTGATGTGACAAAAGAATATTATATTAATGATGCTGGGAGTCAAATTGATAACTTAGGTTTATCAATCTTGGCCCGTTATCAAGAAATTTGTAAAGAGAGTTTTGAGATGCCTGCAAATGGGTATTATGGGAAGGAAATTATTGCAATTGCTGAACAAATATATAATGAATTTGGCACATCTGCTTTAGATAAGGATATAGAGTTTTTTAAAGAAAAAGGAAAAAAAGAATTATTACAACATATTTTGGCTGATTTAAGGGAATATAGAATAGAATACGATGTTCTATCAAGTGAAAAAGATATTGTAAAAAAAGTAGATGCAAAAAAAATTATTCATATTTTAAAAGATAATGGCTATACTTATGAAAGTGAAGGCGCTATTTGGTTTAAATGTAGTGATTTATTAGATGATAAAGATCATGTTTTAGTGCGTAGTGATGGAAGTATGACTTATCTTGTTCCAGATATTTGCTATCATTTAGATAAATATCAACGTGGGTATGACAAAATGATCGATATTTTAGGAACTGATCATCATGGTTATGTTGCAAGGTTAAAAAGCAGTGTGATGGCTCTTCATAATGATGAAAAAAAGTTGGATGTTAAACTTTTGCAATTAGTGAGACTAGTGGAAAACGGTGAAGTTGTTAAAATGAGTAAAAGAACAGGGAAATCTGTAACTTTGAAAGAGTTAATGGACGAAGTAGGAGTTAATGCTGCTCGATATTTTTTCTCTAGATATAGTCTTGATACTCAGATGGATTTTGATTTGACACAAGCTAAGGCAAAGTCTAATGAAAACCCTGTTTATTACGTGTGTTATGCTTATGCAAGAATTTGTTCAATATTAAAAGAAGTAAAAAAAGAAAAAGATATTGCTAAATATGTTGCATTAAATGATGATGTATCATATAATGTTTTAGAAAAAGTTTATGAGTTCCCTGAAATTGTAGAAAATGCTGCGATGAAGGAACTACCTCATTTGATTACGAATTATGTTTATGAACTTGCAAGTTTGTTCCATCTTTATTATAGTAAAACAAGAATTATCACAGATAATGAGGAAGAAACTTTGGAAAGAATTAATTTGATTAAATGTGTTAAGCAAACTATTTTTAATGCGCTTGATTTGATTGGTGTCATTCCACCAGAAAAAATGTAGGGAGGATAACATGAAATTAAAAGAAATACCTAAGGAAGAATTAGAATTGATGGGCTATGATGATATAGCATATATAATTTTGCAAGAATCTGGAAAGAAAATGAAACTTGTAGACATTTTTCAAAAAGTATGTGATGCTTTAGAGTTGTCACAAGGCGTTGCTCAAGATCAATTATTAGATTTTTTTGAATTAATGTCAACGAATAAAAAATTTACGATGCTGGAAAATGGATTTTGGGATTTACAATCAAGACATAATGTCAATATTGTGATAGAAGATGCTTTTGATGAAGAAGATTTAGTCGAAGATATTGTTGATGATAATACAGATGAAGTATCAGAAGAGGAAGATATCTTTTATGAAAAAGAAGATGATACAGAAGATGTCGTTGATGATGAATTACAAGATTTTATGGTTATCGATGAGGATGAAGAACAAAGTATGTGATATTTTGTTTTTTCTTTTTGAAGCGTCAAGTTATGACAATTTACATCGAAATTAAGAAAAATTTTCAAAAATGTATGGAAGTTTTTTTTTTTTTTTTTGTAAAATGGGCATAGTAGAGAGAGTAATCAATTAGGAA